>VAXD01000212.1 GCA_005884155.1 Actinomycetota bacterium
GCACCCGCTCCCGCAGCTGAGGGCGGCCGGCGTCGTCTGCTCGATCTCGACCGACGACCCCGCGATGTTCGGCACCGATCTCTCACGCGACTCTGAGGCCGCCGTCTCGCTCGGGCTCGACCCGCGGGAGATGTTCGACGCAGGCGCGGAGGGCGCCCTCTGCGATCCGGAGACGAAAAGACGCCTGGAAACGATCGGCTCGGAGTTCGACTGGGATGCCTTCCGTCCCGTCGAAAGCCAGATACCCTGAGCACAGATGGCCCGAGGAGCGGCACAGGCACAGCGCAAGCGCGCCCAGGCAGCGCAGCGGAAGCGCAAGCAGAAGTCGGCGCCCAGCTGGGAAGAGCAGCTCTTCTTCTCGCGCCTGCGCAGGCACGCGAAGGTGATCTACGTCCTGCTCGCGGTCGTCTTCGCCGCCGGCTTCGTCGTACTCGGCGTCGGGTCGGGCTCGACCGGCATCGGCGACGTCTTGAGCAACCTCTTCAAGGGCAGCAGCGGCAGCTCACTCAGCTCGCAGATCAAGGACGACCAGAAGAAGATCGCTGCGCATCCCGGGAACATGGAGAACTACCTCGACCTCTCCCGGCTCTACCAGCAGAAGCAGGACACGGCTGCCGCGATCGCCGCGCTGAACAGCGCGCTCAAGGTCCAGCCGAAGAACCTCGACGTGCTCAACCAGCTGGCGGTCATCTACCAAGGCAACGCGCAAACGGCGCGCAACAAGGCCGCGGACGCGCAGGCGTCGCTGGCCGCCGAGAACGCGACGCCGCCGGGGGTCGACGTCAGCTCGACGTTCGGACAGGCTTTCACCGCCGACCCGCTCAGCCAGACGCTCAAGACCCAGGCGCAGGACGCCTACACCAAGATGGGCACGGCGTTCCAGAAGGCCGAGCAGACGTATCAGCGGCTCGCCGCGGCCTCGCGCGGGACGTCGCAGGAGGCGAACGCGCAACTGAGCCTCGCCAGCGCGGCAAAGGACACGCTGCAGACAACCGGGCAGCCGTCGGACGCACGGATCGCGATCGCGGCCTACCGCCGCTATCTCAAGCTCGAGCCGCAAGGCATCCAGGCGCAGATCGCGCGGCAGACGATCCAGCAAATCCAGGCGGTCCTGCCGAAGGCGCACCGCTAGGCGCACCGCTAGACTGCGGCGCGCGTGAACTTCGACATCAGCACCGATCAGGTCCGCGACGGCCTGTACGTGATCTCGCTCTCGGGCGAGGTTGACCTCTACACGGCGCCGGAGTTCAAGCAGGAGCTGCTCGATGCGATCGGCAAGGGCGCTAAGGAGGTCGTGGTCGACTTTTCGAACACGACGTTCATCGACTCGACGACGCTCGGTGTGCTCGTCGGCGGCGTCAAACGGCTGCGCACGAATGACGGGCAGCTCTCGCTCGTCTGCAGCGACCGCAACATCACGAAGATCTTCGAGATCACCGGGCTCGACCGCGTCTTCACGATCTACCCGACGCGCGAAGAGGCGGTCGAGCAGATCACTTCTTCCGCGTAGTGCGGGGCGGGGCGGCCGTCTTCGCCCTCGCGGCCGCGCTGCTGGCGGCGGGTTGCGGCACGGGTGGGATCGTCAAGGGCGGCGACTCGGGTCACGGCAAGCAGCTCTTCCAGGCGAAGTGCGGCGGCTGCCACACGCTCGCCGCAGCCGGGACGCACGGGACTGTCGGGCCGAACCTCGACGACGCGTTCGCTTCCGACCGGCAGCAGGGCTACAAGCAGGTCACGATCCAGCAGGTCGTCCGCCAGCAGATCTCACTGGCGAGCGGACGGATGCCGCCGGACCTCGTCACCGGCACCAACGCCGACGACGTCTCCGCCTTCGTCGCGGCCTCCGCGGGCGTCCCGAGCGCGGGCGGCGGCGCGGCCACAAGCGGCAAGGACATCTTCACCGCGAACTGCGGCAGCTGTCACACGCTCGCCGCGGCAGGCACGAACGGCACGGTCGGGCCAAACCTCGACGACCTCATGCCGGCCCTCGCGCGAGTCGAGCGCCAGGTGACGAACGGCGGCACGATCATGCCCGCCTTCAAGGGCAAGCTGACCCCCGCCCAGATCATGACGGTCGCGAAGTTCGTGTCGTCGTCAGCCGGCAAG
>VAXD01000057.1 GCA_005884155.1 Actinomycetota bacterium
ACGATCGACCCGCGCTTCTTCCCGCACGGTGACGACTTCCGCGGAATGCGCGTCCACCAGACGCGCCTGCAGGGCGGGGACGCGTCGAGCGACTCGTACTGCTACGTCGACTAACGCCGCTTCGGTGCCGCCCGCCACTACGAGCGGGCGGCGCCGAAACGCGCCGACCACGATTGAGCAGGCCCGCGCAACGACCGCCCGTGCGCGTTCTTCGCCGCGCCATCCTCGCTGGCCGCCGCGGCGGGTACGTCGAGCCGGATGGAGCCCTTGTGGAGCCCCGTGGTTGCAACCGGTGGCAACCGGTCGCAAATCCGACGGCCGCGAAACACGCAGAAACAAGCGGAAACGATTGCCGTGCGTTGCGACCGGTTGCCTGCGACGTTCCATGGTAAGCGGGGCGTCTGCCGTGGCCTGCCACCCGTTGCGGGAGGTCCCCTCCCTGCGAGGGAGGGGGTCGACACCTACTCGTGACGGCTGTTTATTTCTTACTGCTGCAGTCCGGACACGGGCACTGGTCGCAACCGCAGCCGGTGCATGCCTCGCGGATCATGCAGAGATTCTATCGCCGCCCCCGGCTCCGGTCGAGGTAACGGCCGCACACCGTCACCACGAATCCCACAGAACCTTGAGGATCCTGGCCAGGCGAAGGCGGATGCCCAGCAGCGCGGGAACCCCCAGCAGTCCCACCGCGGTTCTTGGGTTCACGCGCGCGCGATTAGATACTTGCTGCAGCCCTGTTCACGGCCGCGAAGCTCGTTGTCTCGTGCGTGCCGTCGCAGAACGGCTTGGTGTTCGAGTGGCCGCAGCGGCAGAGGGCGATCGTTTCGCTGACCTCATACTGGTTGCCCTGGGCGTCGAGGAGGGTGATGCAGCCCTTGACGAGATAGGGGCCGTTGTGGGTCGGTGTGAGCGTGACGTTCACGGTTCCTCCTGTGTCAGGAGAGCGCCCGCCCGGTCGCGCGAGCGGGCGCAGGCGCGCTCCGGTCGAGTTGACTCGCTAGTGCGCGGGGGGCGGCCCTGGAGGTCCGAGGATCTCCATCCCGTTGCGCGCGCCGATCGGGAGTAGTCGCTCCATGTCCGGGGGAGCCTGGAGCGGTGGCGGCAGCACCCGCTCGGCCGCCGGTTCGCCGACCTCTCGCAGGAAGCCCTCGAACAGGAACGGTTGAAAGCCGATCAGGGCTCTCGCTCCGTCTGTCTCCGCCATGAAGGTGTGCGGCACGCCCCTGGGCCCGAACGCGAACGAGCCGGCCGGGAGCGACAAGCGCATCTCGCCAACGTAGACAGTGAACTCTCCTTCGAGCGCGTAGAACCACTCGTCCTCGTCGGGGTGGACGTGCCAGGGCGAGCCCTCGCCGGCTCGCACGGTGACCTCGATCAGCCCGTACTCGCCGTTCGTGTCCTCGCCGCTGATCTTGATGATCTCGAGCATCCCCAGCAGCCAGAACGCCTCCCCCTCGTCCCCGCCCAGCCGGTACCCGTGTTTTGCCCGTTCAGGAGAAACAACCGTCATCTCGCCTCATTCCTTCGTCAGCTGGTATGATTTGCAACAGTCGATGAGTAAACAGTTGCAGCGCGAACTATCGCACGGGGAACAGTCTCTGTCAAGGCCCGCCCCCGAGCGGCTGCGGGCCTGGCGACTCTACTTCGAGAGCGCGCTCGCACTGGTCGACGTGCTCGACGCCGAACTCGAGCGCGACGCCGGGATCCCGCTGCGCTGGTACGACGTACTCGTTCACCTCGAGGAGACCCCCGACGGCGTGCGCATGAACGAGCTCGCCGAGCGAATCCTCTACAGCAAGAGCGGCTTCACGCGCGTCGTCGACCGAATGGAAGAAGCCGGCCTCGTCCGACGCGTCCGCCCCGAAAACGACCGCCGCTCAATCCTCGTCGTCCTCACCGACCACGGCCGTGAGACGATGGAGCAAGCCCGGCGCCACCACCGGCACGCGATCGAACACCACTTTTCCCACCACCTCTCCGACACCGACATCAAAGCGCTCACCCGCGCCCTCGAGAAACTCAGCACCCACGCCCGCCCCCTCCGCCCAGGACGCATCCGCAGCTAAGAACTCGGCGCGAACACCGGGGACCTCTGAGTTAAGAGTTCTGACCGGATGGAGCCTTTATGGAGCCCCGTGGTTGCAACCGGTGGCAATCAGCCGCAAACGTACCGCGCTCGAAGACGGCGGAAACAAGCCAAATCCGTTGCCACCGTCTGCCACCAGTTGCCTGAGAAGTTCCATGGTAAGGAGGAGCGTTGCGGCCACTTGCGCCCGCTAGCCACCGCTAGCGAACGACCTCCACCCTGAGAAGGAGGGGGTCGACCGCAAGGAGCTGCTTGGAGATTTCGCCCGTGGAGGCGGACGCCTGGGGCGGAATCCGCAGCACGCGGTCGCGTCATCGCCCCTTGAGGATATCGAGATGCCCGCATCGTCGTTCGGGCGTTTACGTGTCGTGCTCGATTACTCCGATTTCGACGAGACCGGACTCGTAGGCGAAGATCACCGCCTGTACGCGGTCGCGCAGGTCGAGCTTCTGGAGGATGCGAGCGACGTGGGTCTTGACGGTTCCGTCGCTGACGACGAGCTCGGCGGCGATCTCGGCATTCGAGAGGCCGCGCGCAAGCCTCTGGAGCACTTCGAGCTCACGAGCGGTTAGATCCTCGAGCTTGTGCGCGAGCGAGTCCGTCCTGCGCGGCCTTCGGCTGAACTCTTCGATCACGGCACGCGTGACTGCTGGGTCGAGGAGTGCGTCACCCCGTGCGACAACGTGCACGCCGGCGAGCAGTTCCTCTGCCGGCGAGTCCTTGAGCAGAAAGCCGCTGGCGCCGGCCCGAAGCGCCTCGTAGACGTAATCGCTAAGACCGAAGGTCGTGAGGATGAGGACGCGGGTCGGAGTCTTGCCGTCGCCGATCCGTCTCGTTGCTTCGAGGCCGTCGACGCCGGGCATGCGGATGTCCATCAGCACCACATCCGGCTGCAGCTGCACCGCGGCCTCGACCGCTTCGAGCCCGTCTCCGGCTTCCGCAACGACCTCGATCTCTGGGTCGACCTCGAGCAGCTTGCGAAATCCGGCGCGGACGAGCGCCTGGTCGTCGGCGATGACGACGCGAACGCTCAGCTCGCCACCGCGCCGAGAGGCAGTCGCGCCTTCACTCTGAAGCCGCCTTCGCTGCGCTTGCCTGTCTCGAGTGTGCCGCCGTGAAGCTCGACTCGCTCCCGCATCCCAGGCAGCCCGTAGCCTGCTGCCTTTCCGTTGACGGATTGGCTTCCGTCGTCGGTCACTTCGACCTCGACGGCCCGATCCCCGTACCGAACAACAACGGACGCGCGTGCCGGGCCCGCGTGCTTGACCACGTTCGTGAGCGCCTCCTGCACGACCCGGTAGGCGGACACATCGACGCCCGGCGGTAGATCTGTCTGCTCGCCTTCGACCTGCAATTCGACCGGCACGCCGGCGTCCCGCACGGTCTGCACCAGCGCGTCAACCTGGCCGAGGCTCGGCCGCGGCGCCAGCGCGAGCCCCTCGCCCTCCTTGCGGAGAAGGCCGAGGAGCCGGCTCATCTCGGCGAGCGCCTCCCGGCCCGTGCGCTCGATCGCGAGGAGCGCCTCGCGGGTCGCCGGCCGCTCCTCGCGGAGGGCGAGGCGCTCGGCGCCGGCCTGCACGACCATGACGCTGACGCTGTGTCCGACGGCGTCGTGCAGCTCGCGCGCGAGCCGCACCCGCTCCTCGGCCGCCGCCACGCGCGCATTCACGTCTCGCTCGCGCTCGAGCACGCCCGCCCGCTTCGCGAACGCCTGTGCATAGAGCTGGCGCTTCTGCACGAGACGGCCGGCGAGCCAGGCCCCGCCGAACATCACGGTGGGCAGAAGGAAGTCGTCCAGGCCAAGCCAGATCAGGCCGGCGACGAGGCTGAGGCCGCCGCCGACGAAGGGGACCCACCGCTCGCCCTGCGCGGCGACGGAATAGACCGCGACGAGTGCCGGGATCAGCTCCCCGTCCGGTGTCGGTGTCGGGTCGAGGATGAGCGACTGTGCCGCGAACGCGCCCATCACGAGAACAGCAACGATGAGCGGACTGCGTCGCCGCCAGGCGAGCGGAACCGTCATCAGGAGGCCGATCGGAACATAGACCCACTTCGAGCCGGTGAGGTAGCTCTCGGAGGTCGAGACCTCAGACAGCACGAGTGCGGCGAGCAGGAAAGCCAGCGCCGCGTCGCTCGCGAACGGGTGCCCCCGAAGTGTCCGAACAATCGCGCGAATGCGCGGCATGTCAAGGAACGTAGCGCAGCGCACAAGGCTCCGCATCGGCCGAACGGCAGATCCCGGCGACCAAAAGATCCCCCGCTCGGCAGAGGCGAAGATCGGCATCGCGACAGACGACATCTGCGGCCTGCGCTCCTACCGTCGGTGCTGACACCCACTGCTTCCACTGGAAGGAGAAAGCGATGCTGAATCCGTCTCGACCGCTGGTCATCTCGCTCGTGCTTGCCGCGCTCGCCGGGCTCGTGCTCGGGCTGGCTACCGACATCGGCCTCTTCGGCTGGAGCGTCGCGCTGTTGCTCGCGCTCTACCTCGGCGCAGCCGGCGTCGCGCGCCGGAGGTCCCGCTCCGCGAGGACGCCGGCGTGAGCCCGTACAGACGGCGAGCCGCTCTCGCCGTGGCGAGTCTCCTGCTGTTCGCGCCCGCAACGTCCGCTCTCGCGGCCGGCGCAGACACGATCACCGTGCGCGAGCGGCAGGTCGACGTCAATCCCGGCGAGATCAATACCTGCACCGGAGCGATTGGCACGATCATCGACGACGAGCAAGACGTCTTCCACATCACCACACTCGCCGACGGAACAGCCCACCTGACCGGCCATAGCACCGTGACGGTCACATTCGCCCCCGACGATCCCAAGCAGGTCGCCTACGCGGGGCACGAGACGTTCGCCTTCAGCGAGAGCAGCAACAGCCGCACCTTCGTCACGACAACCACCTCCCACGTACGCGTGGAAGGCACCGACGGCACCTTCGTCACGGTCCGTGAGGTTGCCCATCTCACCGTCAGCCCGACCGGCGTCACCGTCTCTCTCGACAGGCCGACGTTCATCTGCTCCTGAAATCCGCCGCATACGTGCGACGGAAGGCGAGCCATCGTCACGGGATCTCGCCTTGTCTCATCGCGTCAACGCCGCGGCGCGGGGCGGCTGGCCGCAGCAGGAGCAGGATGGCCACGACCAGGATCCAGCCCCAGTAGAGGAACACCGGGAAGAAGAAGATCGCGAACAGCTGGATGATCCCGACGAGGATCCCCAGCCAGCCCAACCAACGGGGCAGGAGCCCTGTCCGCAGCGCCACGGTTGACGTCGCCCACACGACGAGCGCACCGGTGATTACGGCGCTGACCCAGAACTCGTAACCCGTGTCGCTCATCAGTCGAAACGTGTTCGGGTCGAGATGGAAGCTCTTGGCGTCGTCCGCGGTCAGCGCCGGGCCGGTGAAGAAGATCACTGCGCCGAGCCAAAGCACGGCGCTCGCAACGCCGGAGCCAAACGCGAGCGCTCCCAGCCGCCCCGCCCCGTCCTCCGCAGCGACCAGCCTCGTCCGCAGCACTGAAAAGAACACAAGCAATAACAGGATCCCGGCCAGGAACACGAAGAAGCCAACGATGCTCTTCGTCTGATGCGAATCGCTCGTGAAGTACGACGTGATCTTCGCGTCCGAGTCATTCGAACCGGGCGCGCTCCCGACCAGCGCGAACGCGATCACCATCCCCGCCACCGCCAACAGACCCGTGAGCGGACTCCAGCGCTCCCAATCAAACCTCCTCTGAACTTCCTGGCCAGATGCGGCTGCGGTGGCGGCCGTGCTTGGCGTGTTCATCTGCTGTTCCTCCTCGCTCGGTTTGGCGTTGCCTGAGGTTCGCGGTCTGGCGGCCGGTGCGCATCGGTCGCAGTCGCGATCCTCGGTCGCTCGCGCGAGCGATCTTTCGCGCGCACGTCTCGCTCTCCGGAGCGATGGCGTCTTGGTAGAGGGCGGGCTACTGTCCGGACGTGCCGATCCGGCGCCTGCTCAGCAGCTACGGCGACTACGCCCTCGCCGCGATCATCGGCGCCGTCTACCTGGGCGAAGTCTCATTCGGGGCCGACGAGGCAGGACACCGGGGTGCGAGCGCGTCGATTGCATTGCTGTTCGCGGGTGCGCTTTTGCTGCGACGAAAGATGCCGCTGGTGCCGTTAGTGGTCGCGCTGGTCGTGATCGAGCTGAACCACACGGCTCTGAGAGGGGTCGCGGAGACCGGTGCATTTCTGTTCGGGGTGGTGATCGCGATCTATTCGTCCGGCCGCTACACGCGCGGACGCGTCGCCCTCGCGTGCGCGCTGCTCGTGCTGGCCGCGATTCCGCTGGCGGCGCTCGACCCGCGCCAGCCGCCCGGCTTCACCGACTTCGTGTACTTCGCGATGTTCTTGGGCGGCCCGTTCGTCGCCGGGCGGATCGTCCGCTACCGCCGCGAGCGGGAGCAGGCGCTGCTCGGCCACGCGGCCGCGCTTGAGCTGGAACGCGACGCGAGGGCGCGCGAGGCGGTCGCCGAGGAGCGCACACGGATCGCCCGCGAGCTGCACGATGTCGTCGCGCACGCGATCAGCGTGATCGTGCTCCAGGCGCGCGGCGGTCGCCGGGTCTTGCATGACGACCCCGAGGACGCCCGGCACGCGTTCGACACGATCGAGCATGCCGGCGAGCAGGCACTGGGCGAGATGCGCCGGCTGCTCGGAATGCTGCGCCGTAACGACGAGGAGCTCGCGCTCGCACCGCAGCCAAGCCTGACACGGCTGGATGAGCTCGCCGCCGGGCTCACTACCACGGGCCTGCCGGTCGAGATCACGATCGAAGGCGAGCCGATCGAACTACCGCCCGGAATTGACGTTTCCGCCTACCGGATCGTGCAGGAGGCGCTGACGAATGCGCTCAAGCACGCAGGCCCGGCGAGCGCGCACGTGATCGTCCGCTACCTCCCCGGCGAGCTCGAGCTGGAAGTGCTCGACGACGGAGCTGGCAACGGCGACGGCGGCGGCTCCGGTCACGGCCTCGACGGCATCCGCGAACGCGTCGGCATCTACGGCGGCGAGCTGGACGCTCGCGCCCGCCCCGAGGGCGGCTACGCGCTACGCGCCCGGCTGCCGCTCGGCTCGGCGCGATGATCAGCGTCCTTCTCGCCGACGACCAGAGCCTCATCCGAGCCGGCTTCCGCATGATCCTCAAGACCGAGCGTGACATTGACGTGGTCGGCGAGGCGAGCGATGGCCGCGAAGCGGTCGCGCAAGCCGATGCGCTCACACCCGACGTCGTGCTGATGGACATCCGCATGCCCGGCCTCGACGGGATCGAGGCAACCCGGCAGATCACCGCGCGCAACAGCGGCAGGCGCGTACTCGTGCTCACCACCTTCGATCTCGACGAATACGTCTACGAATCGCTCCGCGCCGGCGCCAGCGCCTTCCTACTCAAAGACGCAAAGGAGCAGCAGCTCGTCGCTGCGATCCGCATCGTCGCCGACGGCGGCTCCCTGTTCGCCCCGTCGGTCACCCGGCGCCTGATCGAGAAATTCGCCGAACGCCCACGCAACCCCACCGCCAGTGCACAACTCGACCACCTCACCGTGCGCGAAAGCGAAGTGCTCCGACTCGTCGCACGCGGCCTCTCAAACGCCGAGATTGCAACTCAGCTTGTCGTCAGCGAACACACCACCAAAACCCACGTCGCCAGCATCCTCCAGAAACTCGACCTCCGCAACCGCGTCCAAGCCGTCGTCCTCGCCTACGAAACCGGACTCGTGCAGCCCGCCGGTTAAGGCGTGCGCGGCCACGAGGCAGAAATTCATCAAGGTGATTAGTCGCAAGCAATGCCTCGCTTCACTGCGCTCTCCGACACGGAGCCGATTAGGCTCACTGCGATGGGAAAAATCGAAACTCGACTCGATCAGCTTGGGCTGACAATCAAGCGGCACGTATGACCGCTCTTTCGATGCTTGCTTCCCTCAAGCGCGAACTCGAGGAGCTCGATCGGGTGACCGAGTGGATTCGCGCCGTCTGCAATGTCTACTGCGAGCCTGGCTTCGCAGAAAACGCTGCCGTCACCAACGGCTTCAGCGATCTCCTCGTCGAGCTGTGGGGCGATGCGGACGTCACGCGCGCTCATCTCCAGGGCAAGGCCCCTCCCCGTTGAACGTCCCGGTCATCGTCGACGCGACCACGACGGATCTGACGCGATCATCCTCCGGGTCAGCCTGCGAACCGCACAGCCGGTAGTGTCGGCGACGTAGAGCGCGTACTCGCCATCCCCGAGTCCGTAGTAGCCGCGGAAGGCGAGCATCCCTGCGTCGGGCGAGACTGCAGGATTCCACTGCGGCGAACGCCCTACTGCCAGCAGGTGGCGCTTGCCGCTCCCGTCCGGCCGCATCAGACAGAGCTGATCGTGGCATCTGTAGGCGATGAATCCGGTTGACGCCCACTTGGGCAAGCGCGAGCTCAGCCCCTTGAGTGCGGCCGAGGCGCTCGATTCCTTTGAGGCGGGAGAGACCGCCACGACAAAGACCAAGCCAACCACCGAGGCTAGAAGCGCAATGCGCGGCGCCATCTTCGACGTTACGTCTGCCGATCCGCCAAACGTCCCGTCGAGGGACATTCCCGAACACTGGCCCAGGAGAGGTTGTCGCCGCCGGAACGTTTGCCCCAAGATTCGGGTTATGCGTCGGGCAGCCGTCTTTCTAATGGTCGCCCTGACGGTTGCGGGTTGCGCGTCGGACAACGATCAACGCGGACGTGCGACAGCAGCGCGACCAACCCTGCCCCGAATCCACGAGGGATTCACTCTCCTACCGTGCGCACGGAAGAACCCAGCGCGCGGCTCAACTCTCGGACTCGAAGGCTGCGCCGAGCACGAAATCCTCCGGACCGACAAGACGATCATGGCGAACGAACGCGCGATCTTCGTGCTTCTCCACGCTGACGGTCGATCGGCCTTTGCCAAAGCGGAGCGCTCATGGCTTGCGTACCGGGCGGCGTATTGCGACGCTCGCGCCTCCAGCTACAAGGGTGGTTCGGTCGCGCCCGTGATCTTCGGTACCTGCCGAGCGACGATCAACAGGGGCCATCTCAGAGCGCTATCAGCTTTCCGGCGCGAACTCCAAAACCGCTAACCCGCTCGGGGGACATTCCCGAGCACTGGCCCACATCAGCATCATCGCCGCAGAGAACGAAGAAGCATCCGCGACCGGATGTGGATTGCGAACGCCAAGACAGCCGTGGACTTCCCCTTCAATTCCAGATCGCGCTGCTCCGCATCGTTTTTTACGTCGCCTTTACCGGGTCAAGTGTGAGGTGTGGAGTCCTGCGGAATCTATTCATATGCAGCATTTTTCCTCCAAGGAAAGGGGTCTCGAATGCGTAAGACACTTGTGGCTCTCGTAACGGCCGGGCTTGTAGCGCTACTTGCGAGTGTCGGCACAGCGGCGACTCCGCAGACGGTGACGATCTCGGCCTCGCGGCCGAGCGTCGTCTTCGGCAAGAGCGTCACCCTCTCGGGCAAAGTCTCCACCGGCAAGGCGGGCGAGAACGTGAGCGTGC
>VAXD01000058.1 GCA_005884155.1 Actinomycetota bacterium
AGGACGAGATAGAGCGCGATGAAGACCGGGAACTGCGCCAGCATCGGCAGGCACGACGCGGCCGGGTTGATCTGGTTCTCCTTGTAGAACTTCATCAGCTCTTCCTGCTGCCGCTTCTTGTCGGCCTTGTACTTCCGCTGGAGCTCCTTCATCTGCGGCGCGTGTCGCTGCAGGTTCTGCATCGAGTGGATCTGCTTGACCATCAGCGGCACGAGCAAGAGCCGGACCATCAGCGTCAGCGCGACGATCGACCAGGCCCACGTGAACCCGACCGAGCCGTGCAACCAGTCGAGGATGCTGCGGAGGAGATCTTCGAGCGGGGTGAGCGGCGAGCCGACGATCACCGGAAGATCCCTTGACTCTCGACGTAGTCGACGCCGCCGTCGCTCCATGGATAGCAGCGGAGCAGGCGCCAGCCGGTGAGAATCGTCCCGCGGACGAGCCCGTAGTGGCGCAGCGCATCGAGCGCGTACTGGGAGCAGCTCGGGTGGTACTTGCAGCGGCCACCCCAGAGGACGCCAAGCGTCCAGCGGTAGAGGTAGACGAGCCCGAGGCCGGCGTACGTCGGCGCCCGCAGCGCGTATCTCACGCCTTCGCCTTCCCGAGGATCTCCTCGACGCGCTCGCCCAGCCAGTCGAAGCCTCGCTGTTCCGCTGCCTCGGCGAGGCCCGGGCGAACGACGAGCACGTAGTCGTGGTCCTGCGGGAGCTCCTCGGAGCGCGCGCGGAAGATCTCGCGCAAGCGCCGCTTCATCCGGTTGCGGACCACCGCCGGCCCGACCGCTTTCGGCACCGCGAGGCCCAGCCGCGGGCCGTCGCCGTCCTCGTCGCGCTCGAACCAGTAGAGGACGAGGAAGCGGGTAGAGACCGACCGCCCGTGCCGGTAGACCGCGTCGAAGTCCCGCGATCGGGAGAGGCGGTGGCGGCGGTTCACGCGCGCGTCCTGGCGGTCAGGCAGAGAGGCGCTTCCGGCCTCGGGCACGGCGGCGCTTGAGGATCGCGCGGCCGGCACGCGTGGCCATCCGGGCGCGGAAGCCGTGCCTCCGCTTGCGCCTGCGAACGTTGGGCTGATAGGTCCGTTTCACGAGTCGAAAGCCGAAGAAGAGCCGCCCCGAATAGGGCGGCGGGAAATCAGTATAGACGCAGCCACCGGGGGTGGTTCTCCACAGAGAAACGGTCACACAAGCGAGGTCCGAAACGTGGGGCGAGCGGCCCTCGCGGCGGCGCAAGCGTCGCCAACCCCGGCAGGACCGTCCACACCTGTGGAGAGCGGTGTGGAGTTCAGAAATCTCCCTGCAAATCCCACAGTTTTCGCGTTCCGCGAGCCCGCGCGGCGACACCCAAAATGGCCCATTGAGGAAGCGCCTGCCCGCTGCTATGCTCGGTCGCTCGCCCGTCCCCCGAAAAGGAGCCTGCCGGCGGCGTGGAGCCCCCAATTGAGCTGACTGCGGAAAGCCTGTGGAGCGAGGTTTCTAGTCGGCTCAGGGGCGCCCTCAACGAGACGACGTACCGCACGTGGTTCGACCACGTCGACGGCGTCGCGCTCTCCGACGACGAGTTCGTCCTCTCGGTTCCGAACGCGTTCACACGGGACTGGATCGAGGGTCATTTCCTCGGCTTGATCCGCGCTGCGGTCGGCGACGCGACCGGCCAGGAGCGCAACGTCCAGCTCGCAATCGCCGAGGATGGGGGCGAGCCGACCAACGAGGTCGAAGTCCAGCGCAAGGAAGTCCCGCCGGGAGGGCTCAACCCTAAGTACACGTTCGACTCGTTCGTCATCGGCTCCTCGAACCGCTTCGCTCACGCCGCCGCACTTGCAGTCGCAGAGGCACCCGCGCAGGCGTACAACCCACTCTTCATCTACGGCGGCACCGGCCTCGGCAAGACGCACCTCCTGCAGGCGGTCGCTCAATACGTCAGCGAGCACCAGGGCGAGCTCACGGTGCGCTACGTGACGAGCGAGACCTTCATGAACGACTTCATCAACGCCTTGCGCGACAAGCGGATCGAGGGCTTCAAGCAGCGCTACCGCGCCTACGACCTGCTCCTGATCGACGACATCCAGTTCTTCGAGCACAAGGAACGGATCCAGGAGGAGTTCTTCCATACCTTCAACACGATCTACGAGGCCGGCGGCCAGCTCGTGATTTCGTCCGACCGGCCGCCGCGCGAGATCTCGACACTCGAGGAGCGGCTGCGATCGCGCTTCGAATGGGGCCTGATCACCGACATCCAGCCGCCCGATCTCGAGACCCGGATCGCGATCCTGCGCAAGAAGGTGATGGCCGACGGGATCCACATCCCCGACCCGAAGGTGCTCGAGTTCATCGCCGGCCGGATCTCGTCGAACATCCGCGAGCTCGAGGGCGCGCTGACGCGGGTCGTGGCGTTCTCGTCGCTCACCGGTCGGCCGATGAGCGAGGACCTCGCCCAGGACGTGCTCAAGGATGTCTTCCCACAAGGCGAGGTGCCCCAGGTCTCGATCGAGCGGATCCAGGAGCTTGTCTCCGACCGCTTCGGCCTCTCGCTCGAAGAGCTGTGCGGCGAGCGTCGCTCCCAGAACATCGTCTATCCGCGCCAGATCGCGATGTACCTCTCGCGCGAGCTGACGGACGCGTCTCTACCGAAGATCGGTCGCCAGTTCGGCGGCCGCGACCACACCACTGTGATCCACGCCACGACCAAGATCGCGGGCCTGATCCGCGAGGACCGCTCTGTCTACAACCTTGTGCAAGAGCTGACCGCAAGGATCAAGCAAGCCCGCTGAGATGTGGATGAATCAGCAGGCCGCCGAGAGCCCTGTCGAGAAGTGCCACTTCTCCCCATTTCGCTCCCACAGCGCAAACCCGCTCCACGAGCCAATTCCCGGCGTCATCCCCGTAGTCCACACTCTCTATGACTACGACAAAGGAATTTCATAAATGATGGAAACAACAGAAGCTGTGGTCGCACAAGGAACACTCACCGTCACCTGTCAACGCGATGAGCTATTGCACGCGCTTGGCATCGTCTCGCGCGGCGTCTCGACGAGGACGACCGTGCAGATCCTCTCCGGGATCCTGCTCGACGCAGCTGACGGGAAGCTGCAGCTCGCGGCGACCGACATGGAGCTCTCGCTGCGCACGTCACTCGAGGCGAAGGTCGAGTCGGATGGACCGGTCGTCGTTCCGGGCCGGCTGCTGCTCGAGCTCGCGCGGCTGCTGCCGGAGCAGGAGGTCGCGCTCGAGCACAAGCCCGAGGAAGCGGCGGTCGAGATCCGCTGCGGCTCCGCAAGCTACCGCCTGCACACGTACAACCCGGAGGACTTCCCGCGCCTGCCGGACACCCAGGTCGACTTGCACGAGGTCGACCGCGCGACGCTGCTCGAGACGGTCGCTCGCGTCAGCCGCTCCGCCTCGCGTGACGAGTCACGGCCCGTCCTCACCGGTGTGCTCGTCCGCTTCGAGGCTGGCAAGCTCGTGATGGCCGCGACCGATTCCTACAGGCTTTCGGTCAAGGAGACCGCGTTCGAGGGCTCTGTGCCGGAGCTCGAGGCGATCGTCCCGGCCCGCGCTCTGACGGAGCTGGCGCGAATCGCGCCCGAGGGCGAGAGCGTCTCACTCGGCGTGCACGAGAACCAGGTCGTGTTCGGCACCGGCACCGCGTGGCTGACGACCCGCCGCATCGACGGGCAGTTCCCGAACTACAAGCAGCTGGTCCCGGAGGCTTTCGAGCACGAGGTGCCGCTGCCGCGTGAAGAGCTGCTCGACGTGGTTCGCCGTGTCTCGGTGATGGCCCAGCGCAACTCGCCGCTGCGGCTGCGATTTGCGGACGGCGAGCTCACCGTTTCGTCGCAGACGCAGGACGTCGGCGAGGCTCGAGAGTCGCTCCCGGCGCAGTTCAGCGCGGAACCGCTCGAGATCGGCTTCAACGCGGAGTTCCTGCGCGACGGGGTCGAGTCGGTCGTCGGCGAGCAGGTCCGCCTGAAGCTGATCAGCCCGCTCCGGCCGGCAGTTCTCCAGGGCGAGGGCGACGACTTCCTGTACCTGATCATGCCGATCCGGCTCGCGGGCTGATCGTCGGCGCGGTCTCACTTCGCGACTTCCGCTCGTACGCCAAGCTCGATCTCGAGCTGGAGCCCGGGCTGGTGCTGGTGACCGGTCCGAATGGGGCCGGCAAGACGAATCTGCTCGAGTCGCTGCACGTCGGGACGCAGGGCTTCTCGCCGCGGACCCGCGCTGACGTTCAGCTCGTCCGCTTCGGTCGTGACGCCGCGCGGATCGCGTTGCGCGGCAACCGGGCCGGGATCGCGGTGGAGGTGGAGGTCACATTCGAGGTCGGCAGCGGGAAGCGCGCGAGCGTGAACGGCGCGCGCCTGCGGGCTGCGGAGCAGCTGCGCTCGGAGGTTGCGACGCTCGTCTTCACGCCGGACCGGCTCGTGGTCGTCAAGGGAGGGCCGGCCGCACGGCGCGCCTACTTCGACCGCGTGCTCGGGCGGCTCGCGCCGACACGCGCGGGGTTGTCGGCCGAGTACGGCGCTGCGGTCGGCCAGCGCAATGCAGCGCTCCGCCGGGTGTCGCTGGGCGTCTCGTCGCAGGATGCACTCTCACCCTGGAACGAACAGGTGAGCACGCTCGGAGCCGAGCTTGTCGAGGGGCGGCTTGAGACCGTCTCGGAGCTCCAGCCGCGCTTCCGCGAGCGGGCCGAGGAGCTCGGCCTCGCCGGCGGCGAGCTCTCCTACGAGGCGGAGGCGCCGAGCGTCAGCGAGCTGGAGGCACGCACGCCGCGGGACCTGGAACGCGGGACGACGAGCCTCGGGCCCCACCTCGACGACGTGGGTGTCCTCGCGGGCGGCCGCGACCTGCGCGCGTTCGGCTCGCAAGGCGAGCAGCGGCTGGCGGTATTGGCACTGCTCCTCGGCGAAGCGGAGCTGCTGGAAGAGCGCCGCGGCGTTCGACCGCTGCTCCTGCTCGACGACGTGCTCTCGGAGCTCGATCCCGAGCGCCGGCGGATCCTCGCCGACCGCCTGCGGGCGTCGGGCCAGGCGCTCGTCACCAGCGCGAGCCGGAACGCACTGCCGGGCGAGCCGGCCCAGACCGTGGTCGTGGCGCAGTCGTCCGACGGGACGAGCAGGGCCCAGTGACGGAGGCTCAGTGATGGAGCGGATCGGCGACGCCGTCAGACAGGAGCTCCGCCGCTTCGGCAGCGCCGGGGTGATGGCCGACGTCGTGGAGGCATGGCCCAGGCTGGTCGGGGAGCAGGTGGCTGCGAACGCGTGGCCGGCGCGGTTCTCCCGCGATGGGACGCTGCACGTGAACGCGAGCTCATCGGCCTGGGCGTTCGAGCTCGGCCAGCTCGAGGGCGAGATCCTGCCACGCGTGCAGGCGGCCATCGGCAAGGCGGCTCCCAAGCGCCTGCGCTTCGCACCGGGACCGCTTCCAGAGCCTGCCGTGGAGGCCTCCACAGCCGCCGCGGAGCCGCTGCCGGAGGCTACGCTCGAGCAAGCGCGCGAGGCTCACGCATGGGCGGCGGAGATCGACTCCGAGGAACTTCGCAAAACAGTGGAAAAAGCTGCGCGCGCAAGTCTCGCGAGAGCCGGTTCCGGCCGCTCAATCTGATAGACTTGTCTCAGCCCTGAAATGCGGTACTTGCAGGGCTTTTTCTATTATTGAGAACCCGATTCTAATGGGTAAAGACTCTTATACCGCCAAAGACATCACCGTCCTCGAAGGCCTCGAGCCGGTCCGCCTGCGCCCGGGCATGTACATCGGCTCGACGGGCACTCGAGGGCTCCATCACCTGGTCTACGAGGCGGTCGACAACGCGGTCGATGAGGCCCTCGCGGGGCGTGCCGACCGCATCGAGGTCACGCTCCATCCGGACGGCTCGGTGACGGTCTCGGACAACGGCTCGGGCATCCCGGTCGACACGATGGCCGAGCAGGGCATGTCCGCGCTGACGGTCGTGCTGACGAAGCTCCACGCCGGCGGCAAGTTCGGCGGGGACGACGCGGCCTACAAGGTCTCCGGCGGCCTGCACGGCGTCGGCATCTCGGTCGTGAACGCGCTCTCGGAGTGGCTCGTCGCCGAGGTCAAGCGCGACGGCAAGATCCATCGACAGTCGTTCGCGCGCGGCGAGCCGACCAGCGACGTCGAAATCACAGGCAAGACCAAAGAGACCGGGACGACGATCTCGTTCTCACCCGACGTCGAGCAGATCTTCGAGGACGGCGACTGGTCGTACGAGACGCTCAGCCAGCGCCTGCGCGAGACGGCGTTCCTGACCCGAGGCCTCCGCATCGTCCTGACCGACGAGCGGGCCGGCGGCGAGCGGATCGAGTTCCACTACGAGGGCGGCATCCGCGACTTCGTCGAGCACGTCAACGCGCCGAAGGACCCGATCCACAAGCGAATCGCCTACTTCGAGAGCGAGAACGAGCAGGGCGCGGTCGAGGTTGCGATGCAGTGGAACTCCTCGTACCAGGAGTCGCTCTACACCTTTGCCAACAACATCAACACGCACGAGGGCGGCTCGCACCTCTCCGGCTTCAACGCCGCGCTGACGCGCACGATCAACAAGTTCGCGCGCGATCTCGGCCTGCTCAAGGAGAAGGAGGACAACCTCGAGGGCGACGACGCGCGCGAGGGCCTGGCCGCGGTCGTCTCGGTGAAGCTCCAGGACCCGCAGTTCGAGGGCCAGACCAAGACGAAGCTCGGCAACCCTTGGGTCAGGGGCTTCGTCGAGCAGTCGGTCAATGCGAAGCTCGCGGAGTTCCTCGAGGAGAACCCGCAGGACGCGAAGCAGATCATCCAGAAGGCGATCGCGGCCGCACGCGCCCGCCAGGCGGCGCGCAAGGCGCGTGACCTGACCCGGCGCAAGGGCGCCTTCGGCGGGGAGATCGCAAAGAAGTTCGCCGACTGCCAGGTGCGCGACCCGGAGCTCGCCGAGATGTTCATCGTCGAGGGCAACTCCGCCGGCGGCGCCGCCAAGGAAGCGCGCGACAAGTCGAACCAGGCGATCCTCCCGCTGCGCGGGAAGATCATCAACTCCGAGAAGAACCGGATCGACAAGGTGCTCTCGAACGCCGAGATCCAGCTGCTCGTCCAGGTGATCGGCACGGGAATCGGCGAGGAGTTCGACATCTCCAAGCTGCGCTACCACCGGGTGATCGTCATGACCGACGCCGACGTGGACGGCGCGCACATCCGCACGCTCGTGCTCACGTTCCTCTACCGGCACATGCCGGAGCTGTTCGAGCGCGGCTACGTCTACATCGCGGTGCCGCCGCTCTACCTTGCGAGGCTCGGCAACCAGCAGAACTACCCCGAGAAGGACTCGCAGCTCGAGGACCTGCTCGTGCGCGAGCGGTTCGGTGACCTCGAGATCGAGGCGCGAGACGGCACCCAGGTCAAGCTGACCGAGAGCCGCTACCGTCGCTTCTCGCGGACGCTGACGGAGTACGCCGGCTGGGTTGCCCGGCTGCGCTCGGACTTCGGGCCGCAGGCGTCCGACTTCGTCGTCGCGCACCGGCTTGTCGAGACCGAGGCGGCATCGCCGGCCGACGCTGCAGCCGCGATCGCGAATGCCGGCCAGAACGGCTACGGCCTCGAAGCGTCGATCGACGGCGAGTCGCTGCTCGTGCAGGTGATCGAGCAGAGCACGAACGCGACCATGAATGTGGTCGTGCCGGGCGAGATGCTCTCGTCGCAGATCTACGAGCACGTCCGCACGGCGCACGCTCGCCTCGCGGAGATCGTCGGCGGGCTGCCGCCGTTCAAGCTTCGCCTCGGCAAGGAGTCGGAGTACGCGCTCACCTTCGAGCAGCTGCGCGAGCATGCGCTCACGCTCGCCAAGAGCGGCATCCAGATCACGCGTTTCAAGGGCCTGAGCGAGATGAATGCACCTGAGCTCTGGAAGACGACGATGGACCCGGCGCATCGGATGATCGTCCGCGTCGACGTCGAAGACGCCGCTGCCGCCGATCTGTGGTTCTCGCGCCTGATGGGCGACGAGGTCGAGCCGCGCCGCGCGTTCATCGAGCAGAACGCCCTGGAGGTCAAGAACCTCGATGTCTGAGCTCGATCCCGGCCCGCTCGGAGCCGGAAGAGTCGAGACCCGCGAGCTCGACCAGGAGGTCCGCACCAGCTTCCTCGACTACGCGATGAGCGTGATCGTGAGCCGCGCGCTCCCGGACGTGCGCGACGGGCTCAAGCCGGTGCACCGGCGGGTGCTCTACGCGATGCACGAGTCCGGCCTGCAGCCGAACCGGCCGACGCGCAAGTGCGCGCGCGTGGTCGGCGAGGTGATGGGTAACTACCACCCGCACGGCGACCAGGCGATCTACGACGCGCTCGTCCGGCTCGCGCAGCCGTTCTCGCTCCGCTACCCGCTCGTCGACGGCCAGGGCTACTTCGGCTCGGTCGACGGCGATCCAGCCGGCGCCATGCGCTACACGGAATGCCGCCTCTCGCGCATCGCCACCGAGCTGCTGCGCGACATCGACGCGGACACGGTCGACTTCGAGCCGAACTACGACGAGTCGCGGCGCCAGCCGACCGTCCTGCCGGCGCGCTTCCCGAACCTCCTCGTCAACGGCTCCGCCGGGATCGCCGTCGGCATGGCGACGAACATCCCGCCACACAACCTCGGCGAGGTCGTGAAGGGGATCGTCGCGATGATCGACGAGCCCGACATCAACGTCGAGAAGCTGATGAAGCACGTGAAGGCGCCGGACTTCCCGACCGGTGGAACGATCGTGGGCTACTCGGGGATCCGCGACGCCTACCGCACCGGCCGCGGGCGCATCATGGTCCGTGGACGCGCGCACATCGAGCAGCTGCGCGGCGGCAAGAGCGCGATCATCATCACCGAGCTTCCGTACGGGGTCCGCAAGGCCGGCGAGGGCGGTGTGATCGAGAAGATCGCCGACCTCGTCAAGGCGCAGACGCTCACCGAGGTGCCGATGTCAGACGAGGCGCTGCAGGACCACTCCGACAAGGAAGGCATGCGCATCTACGTCGAGCTCAAGCGCGACGCGGTGCCGCAGGTGGCCCTGAACAAGCTCTTCAAGCTGACCCCGCTGCAGACGACGTTTGGCTACAACGCGGTCGCGCTCGTCGACGGCGTACCGAAGACGCTGTCGCTGCTGGAGCTGATCCGCCACTACCTGGAGTACCAGCGCGAGGTCGTCACCCGCCGCTCGAAGTACGAGCTGCGCCAGGCCGAGCGCCGTGCGCACGTGCTCGAGGGCTACCTCAAGGCGCTCGACAACATCGACGCGGTCATCGCCCTGATCCGCAGCGCTGCCGACACCGACGACGCCCGCACCGGCCTGATGGAGCAGTTCGAGCTCTCCGAGGTGCAGGCACAGGCGATCCTCGACCTGCGGCTCGCGCGGCTGACGGGTCTGGCGCGCAAGGAGATCGAGGAGGAGTACAAGGACCTGCAGGAGCGCATCGCCGAGCGGCGGGCGATCCTCGGCGACCCGGCCAAGGTCGACGGCGTGATCAAGGAGGAGCTCGACGAGCTGCTTGGCGCCTACGCGCACAGCGACGACCGCCGCACGGAGATCGTCGCCGGTGAAGACGAGCTCGAGCTCGAGGACCTGATCGCGGAA
>VAXD01000217.1 GCA_005884155.1 Actinomycetota bacterium
TCGCGCGGCTCCGAGAGCTGCACACCCGTCACCCCGTGCTCGCTCCACGCGATGCCGCAGCGGCCGATCGCGGTGTCGAAGAGACTGAACTCCATGCCCTATGAGACCACGCCCGGGCGCCGTTGTGGTGTCGTAGCGCGGGCGCTACACTACCCCGTCATGCCCCCGTCCGCTCGCGTCGTCGGCCTCGAATGCCTGCGATGTCACACGGTCGTGGACGATCCCAGGGGCTTCGCCGGCTGCGCGCGCTGCCGCCAGGAGGGCGTGACCGTCAACCTCTCCGTCCGGCTCGATCTGAGCCCACTCGCGGGCCTGCGCCCGGAGGCTCTGCCGTCGACTCCGCGCGGGCTGTGGCGCTACGCCGCCGTGCTGCCCGTGGGGGCCGAGCACGCGGTCACCCTCGGCGAGGGGGCCACCCCGCTGGTACACCTGGAGCGGCTCGGGAAACGCCTCGGTCTGCCTCGGCTCTTCGCCAAGGACGAGAGCCGGAACCCGACCTGGTCGTACAAGGACCGCCTCTGCACGGTCGCGGTCAGCCACGCGGTGGCCACCGGCGCCCGCGTGATCACCATCTCGTCCACTGGCAATCACGGCGCCTCCACCGCCGCCTACGCCGCGCGCGCCGGGCTGCCCTGCGTGATCTTCACGCTGGCCTCGGTGCCGGAGACGATGAAGACGCTGATGCAGGCTTATGGGGCCGCGGTCGTGGCGTGCCCGACGTACGAATCACGCTGGCAGCTGATGCGCGAGGGTATCGAGCGGCTCGGCTGGTACCCCACGAGCGGGTTTGTCGTGCCGCCGATCGGCTCCAACCCCTACGGCATCGAGGGCTACAAGACGATCGCCTGGGAGATCGCGGAAGATCTCGGATGGGCGGCGCCCGACGTGGTTGTGGTGCCGAGCGCGTACAGCGACGGGCTCTACGGCATCTGGAAGGGCTGGGCCGAGCTGCAGGCGCTGGGCCTCGTGAAGGACGTGCCGCGCATGATCGCCGCCGAGCCGTTCGGGCCGCTCGCCAACGCCCTCGAGCGCGGCCTCGAGGCGCCGGAGCGGGTCGCGGGAGGCACGTCCGTCGCCTTCTCGATCGCATCCCCCGATGGCACGTGGCAGGGCCTGGCGGCATTGAAGCGGTCGGGAGGCGCCGGCGTGCGAATCACCGACGAGGGGCTCTTCGAGGCCCAGCGAGCGCTGGGGCGCGAGGAGGGCCTCTTCGTCGAACCCTCATCGGCCACGTCGCTCACCGCGGTCATGACGCTCGCCGCGCGGAAGGCGCTCGATCCAGAGCAGACCATCGTGGTGGTGCTGACCTCCGGCGGGCTCAAGGACCCGGGCGCGAGCCGAACCTGGCTGCCGCCGGTGCCCGATGCGCCAGCCGACTTCGACGGCGTCCTCCGCGTCCTGCGCGAGCAGTACGGCCTGCGCGACCTGTGATGGAGACTCGCTGGGCGACCAGCCCGGGCATCGCCCTCATGGGGGCCGACGTGCCGTCGCGCGTCACCGCGTGGGCCCGGGCCGCCGAGCGCGCGGGCCTCGGGAGCGTGTGGATCATCGAGGACTACTTCCACCCGGGTGCCTACGCGCTGGCCGCCGCGGCCGCCGCGGTCACCGAGCGTCTCGCCATTGGCCTGGGCGTCGTCAACCCCTACACGCGGCATCCCGCGCTGCTCGCCATGGAGACCGCCGCGCTCGCCGGCATCGCCCCCGGCCGCGTCGTGCTCGGGCTCGGCTCGAGCAATCGGCGCTGGATCGAGGCGCAGATGGGCATCCCCTTCAAGGCGCCCCTCGGCGGGCTGCGCGAGTCGGTCGAGATCGTGCGGCGCCTGCTCGCCGGGGAGCGGGTCACGTTCCGGGGCGAGACGTTCACGGTCGACGACGTCGCGCTTGAGTGGAGGCCGCCCGAGGCAGTGCCGGTACTGCTCGGGGTGAAGGGCCCGAAGGCGCTCCGGATGGCCGGCGAGATCGCCGACGGCGTGCATTGCTCGGTGCTCGCCTCGCCCGGCCACGTGCGCCGCGTGCGCCAGACCGCCGGCGCCGGCCGCGCGGGCTTCACCGTGCTCGCGTACGTGATCATGGCGGTGAGCCCGGACGGGCCGGCCGCGCGCGCCTCGGTCAGGCCGCTCATCGCGCGCTATCTCGGC
>VAXD01000001.1:0-6611 GCA_005884155.1 Actinomycetota bacterium
GGCCGTAATCGAGCGGCTTTAAAGCCCGCGCAAGATTCACACTTTCGGCACGGACCGGTCACAGACACGTGACCGTTTCGCCGGTAACGTCACCCACGAGGGTGGTGGGCAGTCAACCCCACCCTGGGTGGGGGAATCGGGATCTCGCTCGGCGCGAGCATCTACGATCGCGCGCGTGGAGATTTCGCGTGTCGGCGTGGTCGGGCTCGGGACGATGGGCTCGGGGATCGCGCAGGTCTGCCTGCAGGCCGGCCTGGAGGTCGTCGGCCGCGAGGTCGAGCTGGACCTCGGCGAGCGCGCGCTCGCGCGGATCGACCACTACCTGAGCCGCGGCGTCGAGAAGGAGCGGCTGACGCAGGCCGACAAGGACGCGGCGCTCGGCCGCCTGACGCTCGTCACCGACGTCGCCGAGCTCGGCTCCTGCGGGCTCGTGATCGAGGCTGCCTTCGAGGATCTGGAGGTCAAGCGCGAGCTCTTCGAGCAACTCGACGGGATCGTCGCGTCCGACGCAATCCTCGCCACGAACACCTCCGCGCTCTCGGTGACGCAGATCGCCGAGGCGACGCAGCATCCCGAGCGAGTCGTCGGGATGCATTTCTTCAACCCGGCGCCGGTCCTCCCGCTCGTCGAGGTGATCCGTACGGCCCACACGAGCGACGAGGTATTCGACGCCGCCTACGCGTTCGTGCAGCGGATCGGCAAGGAGCCCGTGGCTTGCAACGACACGCCGGGCTTCATCGTCAACCGGATCCTGATCCCGCTGCTGAACGACTGCGTCCGCGTGCTCGACGAGGCGCGCGTGGCCCCGGAGGACGTCGACCGCGCGATGCGGTTCGGCGCCAACTGGCCGATCGGGCCGTGCGCGCTGATCGACCTGATCGGCGTCGACGTGCACGTGCACGCATCCGAGGCGCTCCATGCCGCGCTCGGCGAGGAGCGGATGGCGCCGCCCCGGCGGCTGCTCGAGATGCAAGAAGCCGGGCAGCTCGGCCGCAAGACCGGGCACGGCTTTTACGAGTACGAGGCCTAACTCAGCCGCGCCCAGACGTTGTCGACGAGCTGCGCAACGACCGGCGAGCCGAGCGAGGCCGTGAAGTCCAGCGCCCCGGCCGCGAACACTTGTGCGCCGGACGAGCTCCGGTAGTACGTCATCTCGGCGTCGTTCCGGCCGATCGCCGAGGGGATCCGCGCAAGCACGACGATCCCGGCCGGCGAGCTCGCGGCGCGCGCGTCGATCTCCACTCCCGAGCCACCGAACGTCGAACCGTTCGCGAGCCCGGTCCCAACGAAGGCCCACGGCGCACTCGAAGCTCCCTCGACGACGTACGGCTTCTCACCCTGCCCCTGGTTGCCGGCGACCCACTGCACTCCGACCAGCGCCGCCTCGGGCCGGCCGAGCTTGCGCCACAGCTGGACACGCGACAGCGTCTGTCCTTTACGGGTCACCTTCCAGAAGAAGTTGTTCGCCGAAAGGAACATCAGGTTGCCGCCGAGGTCGCGGTAGCGCTCGACCACATCGTACGCATGCGCCGTCACGTATTCCTCGTGGCCGGCGAACACCACGAGGTCGTACGCGTTCCGCAGTTCGCTCCCGTCCTTGGCGGCGGCCAGGTCGTCATCGGAGATGTAGTCGACCGCCTTGCCCGTCTGCCGCAGCCACGTCGCGATCGTTGCGCTCCAGTCATGGAACCGGTACGGCAGCCCTGGCTCGACGTACGGCCGGCGCAGGTCGATGGTGCGCGTCGCGCCGCCGATATACCAGGAGTCGCCCCAGCCGTCGCCGTTCCCGTCGCGGAAGTTGTAGGCCTGCCACGTGTCGGTCGGGAAGACGACGGCGACCCGATGCTCTCCGAGCCTGCGCGGCCGCAGGATCAGCGGCGCGTAGGCGAGCCGCCCGTCCGGGGTCGTGACGCGTAGGAAGTAGAGGCCGCTCGCCCACGTCCCGGAGCGGCCGACGTCAACGAGATGCGGCGCGTTCCGGTGCTTGCGCCAGTCCAGCTGGACCGACGGCGTGATCGCGAAGGCATTCGTGTTCGGGTCGCGCATGCCGGTGCCTGCGTAGGCGAACACCTGGATCCGGACCGAGCGGGCGTCGGTCGAGATCGAGACGGTGGCCGGGCCGCCCTGCGGGTAGCTTCGCTGCGGCAGCGACGCCTCGACGCCGAGGATCCGGACGACGAGGCCGCTGGTCAGGTGATGCGAGCGCGGTGCTTCGAAGCCGTAGACCCGCTTGCCGCCGTGGAGCCCGTGCACGAGGAAGCGAACCAGGTACGTGCGCGCCGCGATGCCGCGCTTCGGCGTCCACTCGATCACGTGCGGACCGGCTGGGAGCATCCGGCGCACGTCCCAGACAATCTCCCCGGGGCGCCGCACCTCGTCGGTCGCGACGACCTGAGTCTCGACGGTCGCAGTTCGGTCGAGCCGGAAACGGAAGTACGCGTGATCTCGCAGCCGGTCGCCGTTCGGACTGACCGTCGCGAGCTCGCGGGTGTCCCCCGCGAACGGATGGCCGCCGTTCGAGACGCCGAGCCCGAGCAGGCGCGGCGGAGCGCTCGACGACCCCGGAGCCGAGCCGGCGAGCACGAGTGCGGCGAGCAGAGGCAGCAGCAGTGGCAGAACGCGCATGACCCTCTGATTGTGGCTGGTTGTGGCTGGCTTTACGGATTCCTAACAACCCGTTTATGACGAACACACCGTGGCGGTCGATACTTTTGCGCGATGGCCCGTTTGCTCCTCCTCGTGACGGTCGTCGGCGTGCTTGCGCTCCCGGCGGCGCTGTCGGCTGCCTCCCGCTCCGACGGGACCCTTTCTGTCAAGCGCGGGAAGGGCCAGATAAAGGTCAAGCTGCACGGAACCGTGATCGGCAGCATGGCGTACGGCTCGGTCCGCATCCGCGACCTGACGCCGTTCGACGGCCAGGCGGCGCAGTTCCGGCACTGCCGGCTGCGCCCCGTGAACCTCTCGACGGACCTCTGCACCGGGAAGAAGCTCTCGTTCCGCGCGCTCGACGGCGGCTACGTCGTGACGACCAAGGGCAGCGGAACGTTCCTCTCGGCCGTCGGCCGCGGCACCGCGACGCTCGACGGAGCAGGTGACGGAACGACGCCGACCGGCGTTATGTCGCTTGACGGCGGCCCGTACCAGCCGATCCCGGTCGACCCGACGACCTACCTGCTCGGGACCACGACGCCGGGGAAGTGACCGGCGTCTCTGGCATCCTGAGCGCATGGCGAATCAGGGGCAATCGGTTTTGGTGGTCGAGGACGAGAGCTCGATCGCCTCGTTCGTCGCGCTCTATCTGAAGAACGCCGGCTACCGGATCCAGGCGGCCGGAACCGGCCGTGAGGCGCTCGAGCGGGTCGCGTCCGAGAAGCCGGACCTGATCGTCCTCGACCTGATGCTCCCCGACATCGACGGGCTCGAGGTCTGCCGCCGCGTGCGCCAGAGCTCGGACGTCCCGATCTTGATGCTGACCGCACGGGACGAGGACGTCGACAAGATCATCGGGCTCGAGGTCGGCGCAGACGACTACCTGACAAAGCCTTTCAACCCGCGCGAGCTCGTGGCCCGAGTCAAGTCGATCCTGCGCCGCAGCGTGCCCGAGCGGCGCGAGGTGCAGACGAAGCAGATCAAGCACGGTGACCTCGAGATCGACGTGGGAAGGCGCGAGGTGCTCGTCGCTGGCAAGGAGGTGCAGCTCGCGCCGAAGGAGTTCGACCTCCTCTGGGAGCTGCTCGACCACAAGGGCCTCGTGCTGACGCGAGACCAGCTGCTCGAGCGCGTCTGGGGCTACACCTTCGCAGGCGACACACGCACCGTCGACGTCCACGTGCGCCAGCTGCGGCGCAAGCTCGGCGAGGCCTCGCCGATCGTCACCGTTTGGGGCGTGGGGTACAAGGTCGCCGCCGCCCGGGACGCCGCCGTAAAGGCATAGCGAGGCGACCGGCGCGTGCTGCGCTCGCTCCGGTTCCAGCTTCCGGCGCTGTTCCTGCTCGGCGTCGTCATCGCGGGCCTCGTCTCGGCCGGGATCGCGCTCCGCCTCTTTCGCAGCTACGCGCAGACCCGCGCCCGCGACCAGGACTACGTGGAGCTCGCGCACGAGGCGCGGGGGCTGACGCTGCTCTACGGCCGGCAGGCTGGGCTGAGGCTGCTCTCGGCGAAGCGGCTCGAGCTCGCGACCGGCGGCGACCGGATCTTCTATCGAGGGCTCGACCTGTTCCCCGGTTCCGCCCGGGGCCCCGCGTTCCGGGTGTTGCCGAAGGGTGTCGTCGACCTCCGCCGGGTCAAGGCGCGCAAATCGGTGCGCTTCGAGTTCAGGCCCCCCGGCGCCAAGCGTACGCTGCTTGCGGTCGCGCGCCCGCTCACGGTGGGCCGCCAGACGTTCGGGGTGCTCGCGGTCGCGAAGACGAAGACGGAGCTGAACCAGCGCTGGCTCGCCCTGATCGAGCGGCTCCTGCTCGCGTTCGCCGCGGGGGTGGCGGTCGCGGCTGGCTTCGCGTGGTACCTCTCGCGCCGGATCACGACGCCGGTGCTAGAGCTCTCGCACGCGGCAGACGAGATCGCGAGCGGGCACTACGACGTCGAGGTGCCCCGTGTCCCGGGCGGCGGCGAGATCGGTCACCTGGCCTCGCGCTTCCGCGAGATGGCGTCGAAGCTCGCGGAGGCCGAGCAGCTCGAGCGGAACTTCCTGATGTCGGTCTCGCACGAGCTACGCACGCCGCTGACCGCGATCCGCGGCCACGTCGAGGCGCTGCGCGAGGGCGTCGTCACGGAGGAGGAGTTGCGGGTCGCGTCCCTGACGGTGATCGCGGCCGAAGCCGAGCGGCTCGAGCGGCTCGTCGGCGATGTGCTCGATCTGGCCAAGCTCGGCGCGCACCGCTTCACCGTCCTGCGCGAAGAGGTCGAGATGGAGCGCCTGATCGACCGCGCGTACGCTGCGTTCAGCGAAGAGGCGCGGCGGCGCGGGATCGACTACCGGCGCACGGTCGAAGGGAAGCCCGTGATCGTCTCGGACGGCGACCGCGTCCTGCAGATCATTTCGAACCTGCTCTCGAATGCCTTCCGCTGGACGCCCGACGGCGGGCGGATCGAGCTCGAGCTGAAGGCGCAGGACGGGACCGTTTGCGTCGCCGTGGACGACACGGGCCCCGGGATCCCGCCGGACGATCGAGAACGGATCTTCCGGCCGTTCTGGTCGCACGACGGCGGTGGCACCGGCCTCGGCCTGGCGATCGCGCGCGAGCTGGCCGGCGCGCTCGGCGGCCGGGTCAGCCTCGACTCCGCGACGGGCGGAGGGAGCCGGTTCGAGCTCGTCCTCCCGGCGCGGCCTAGGGAGTAGACAGAATTCGCGGGATGGAGGCACCGGCCCGCCAGCTGGTCGAGCTGCCGCAGAGGCGCTCGCTTCCGGCCGCGGTCATCGCCGCTCTGCGGCCACGGCAGTGGTCGAAGAACCTGCTCGTGTTCGCGGGGATCGTCTTCGCGGCCAAGCTCGGTGACGCGGGGCGCTGGGGCGAGGCGGTCGCTTGCTTCGTGGCCTACTGCGCGCTCTCGAGTGCTGCGTACCTCGTCAACGACCTCCGCGACCTCGAGCACGACCGGCTCCACCCGGTCAAGCGGCAGCGTCCGATCGCGCGCGGGGAGGTCCCGGTCGGCCTGGCCGTTGCCTTGGCGGCGGTCCTTACGGCCGTCGCGCTAGGGATCGGCGCCTGGCTCGGTCTGGTCTCGCTCGGCTTCCTGCTTGCCTTCGGCGCCCTGCAGCTCGCGTACAGCTTCGGGCTCAAGCACGTCGTCCTGCTGGACGTCTTCGCGATCGGCGGGCTCTTCGTGATCCGCGCAGCAGCCGGCGCCGCGGCGGTGCACGTGCGGATCTCTCCCTGGCTGCTCCTCTGCACCGCGCTGCTCGCACTCTTCCTTGCGCTGGCAAAGCGGCGCGGCGAGCTCGTCCTCGTGGGTGCCCAGGAGACACCCGGGCGGCCGGTGCTCGAGGGCTACTCGCTCGAGCTCGTCGACCAGCTAGTCACCGTCGTCGCATCCTCGACCGTGATCGCCTACTCGCTCTACACCTTCACCGCGCGCGACTCGAAGGCGCTGATGGCGACGATTCCGTTCGTGATCTTCGGCGTCTTCCGCTACCTGCTGCTCGTGCACCGCGACGACCTCGGCGAGGAGCCGGAGCAGGTGCTCCTGAAGGATGGGCCGATCCTCATTTCGGTCTGCCTGTGGGTCGCCACGGCGGCCGTGATCCTCGCGCTCACCTGATCGCCGCGCGTCAAGTCGCCGCGTAGCAGCGCCGATACCGCGGGTGACGTGGCCGTTCGCCCTCACCTGCTTCTCTTCGCTCTCCTCGGCGCCGCCTTTCCATTGGTGCTGCTCGCCCTGCTGCTGCGGCCGGCGTCCGATATCCGGCCGCTCGCTGCTCCGCCCGACCACGGGCTCCCGTACTCGACGGCGACGTTCACGGCTGCCGCTGCGCGTCGTGCGTTTGCAGCCTCGGGCATCGCGCTCTCGGCGCGCTCCCGCACGCCCACCGTCACGACTCTGGGCAATCATGGCGACGTCCTCGAGGTCGACGCGTTCGGCGACCGGCGCGCCGTCGAGCGCTCGGGCTTCTA
>VAXD01000001.1:6618-16177 GCA_005884155.1 Actinomycetota bacterium
TACGACTACACGGTCGCGCAGGGGCGCTACGTCCACTTCGCGCGCAGCTGTTCCCCCGGCGGCCCGAACGCCGAGCGCTGGCACGGCAACGTTCGCGTGATCGTCGACTGCACGAAGGCGGGCGATGCTGCGCCGCGCTGGCTGCGCCGCGTCGACCGAGCCCTGGAACGCCTCTAGTAGGAGGGCTTGACGAAACCTGGACTGAGCCGCCGAGCCGCGCTGTCCGCCCCGAGGCGGCGTCCTCAGTCGGCCCTGTAGTTATCCACTACAGCGCCTCCCTGCGTCCTTGCCTCGGAACGGCCATCGCGCCCCGACGACGAGCAAGGTTCCGCCAAACCCTCCTAACCGGTTTCGGCGCGGCGCTCTTCGATCCGATAGATGATCGCGCTCTCGCCCGACTGGAGGCTCTTCTCCAGCCCTCCGAGGCGCTCGTCCACGGACTTCCAGCCGGACGTGATGAGGTCGATCAGCAGCGCGAGGTCGTCCACGCGGGCGTGGCGCTCGGCAAGCAGGTCGCCTTCGATCCGCTCGAGCCGGCGGATCACCTGGTTCGAGAGCCCGCGGATCTCGGCGAGGTTGCGTCCAACCGGCTTGACCTGCGCACGCAGGCCGTCCTGGAGCGCTTCGTCGATCTTGCCCGGCAGCGTCGCCTCGAGCTGTGCGGCGGCAAGGGCGAGCTCCTCGACCTGCGCCCGCGCCCGCTCGAGCGCGGCGTCGACAGCGGCCGCGTCGGGCCGGCCTTCCGCCGCCTCTTCCAGGCGTTTTCGGGCTCGCTCGATTGCGTCGTCCGTCATGGATGCCGACGGTAGCGTTCGGATCGGATGGACACGGCGGAGCTGGATTACGCGCTTCCGCCCGAGCTGATCGCCCAGCGGCCGCTCGAGCGACGCGACCATTCGCGGCTCCTCGTCTACGAGCGGGCCTCGGGCGAGGTTCGGCACCGGCGCTTCGACGAGCTGACGGAGGAGCTGGCAGCCGGCACGCTGACGGTCGTCAACGACACGCGCGTGCTGCCGGCGCGGCTGCGGCTGCAGCGGCCGGGCGGGGGAGAGGCCGAAGTGCTCCTGCTGGAGCGGCTCGGACCGGACGGGCTCTGGGAGGGGCTCGCGCGGCCGTCGCGGCGCTTGAAGGCGGGCCAGCGGCTCGGCCCGGTCGAGCTCCTGGAACCGCTCGGCGAGGGCCGCTGGCGACTACGGCTCGAAGGGGAGCCGGCCGGCGAGGCGCCGCTGCCGCCTTACATCACGGAGCCGCTCGGGGACCCGGAGCGCTACCAGACCGTCTACGCGGCTAGCGAGGGCTCGGCCGCGGCGCCGACCGCGGGCTTGCACTTCACGCCTGAGCTGCTCGGCGGGCTCGAGGTCGAGCGCGTCACGCTCCATGTCGGCCTGGACACGTTCCGTCCGGTCACCGTGGAGTCGCTCGCCGAGCACGAGTTGCACAGCGAGCGCTACGAGGTCGCGCCGGCCGCGTGGGAGCGAATTCGCTCGGCTTCGCACGTGCTCGCGGTGGGGACGACCACCGTGCGGGTGCTCGAGACGCTCGCGCGCGGCGCCCCGCTCGAAGGCCGCACCGAGCTGTTCGTCTTGCCCGGCTTCGACTTCCGGCGTGTAGACGCGCTCCTGACGAACTTCCACCTGCCGCGCTCGACGCTGCTCGCGCTCGTGATGGCGTTCGCGGGTGTCGAGGAGATCCGGCGGCTCTACCGGCTCGCGATCGAGGAGCGGTACCGCTTCTACAGCTTCGGCGACGCGATGCTCGTCCTGTGACCGAGGCGCTGGAGATACGACGGGCCGAGCCGGATGAGCTCGACGAGGTAGTCTCGATTCTGTCGGAGGCCGCGCGCTGGCTGCTCGAGCGCGGGATCCGGCAGTGGCCCGATCCGTTTCCTCGCGACCGGGCGGCGGCGCTGCTCGAGCGCGGGAGCTTCTACCTCGCGCTGCTCGACGGACAGCCGGTCGCGGCGTTCGCGCTGCTGTGGAGCGACCCCGCGTTCTGGGGCGAACAACCGCCGAACGCCGGCTACGTGCACGCGGTCGCGGTGCGGCGGGCGTACGCGGGGCGTGGGATCGGCGAGCGACTCTTGGAGTGGGCGGAAGGGCAGACGGCCGCCGCGGGGCGCGACTACCTTCGGCTCGACTGCATGAGCAACAACGAGGTCTTGCGGGCGTACTACGAGCGGCTCGGCTTCGAGCAGCGCGGAGAGGCCGTGTTCGACGATTTCACGGCGACCCTGTTCGAGCGGCGGTGCCGTGCGTGAGCGCGTTCGCGGTCACGGCGACGGACGGGGCGGCTCGGGCCGGAGTGCTCAGCACTGCCCACGGGGAGCTCCGCACACCCGCCTTCATGCCGGTCGGCACGAAGGCGACCGTCAAGAGCGTCGACCCGGACGAGCTGCGCGCGCTCGGCGCCGAGATCCTGCTCTGCAACACGTACCACCTGCACTTTCGCCCGGGCGCCGAGACGATCGCCGAGCTCGGCGGCCTGCACGGCTTCATGGGCTGGGACGGCCCGATCCTGACCGACTCCGGCGGCTTCCAGGTCTTCTCGCTCCGCCACACGATCACCGAGCGCGACGACGACGGCGTCACCTTCCGCTCGGTGTACGACGGCGACGTCGCCCGCTTCACGCCGGAGCTCGCCGCGCTTATCCAGACGCAGCTCGACTCCGACATAGCGATGTGCCTCGACGTCTGCCCGCCCGCGGACGCGACCAGGCCTGAGCTCGCCGAGGCGGTCCGCCTGACGACCCTCTGGGCGAGCCGCCAGCGAACCGCCGAGCGCGCTCCGGGCCAGTTGCTGTTCGGCATCTCCCAGGGCGGCACCGACCCGGAGCTCCGCCGCCGCTCGATCGATGAGATCGCCGAGCTTGGCTTCGACGGCTACGCACTCGGCGGCCTCGCGATCGGTGAGCCGCGCCCGCAGATGTTCGAGGCGACCGCCGTGGCCGCCGACCTCCTGCCCGACGACCACCCGCGCTACTTCATGGGGATCGGCGACCCGGAAGGGATCCTCGAGGTGATCGAGCGCGGGATCGACATGTTCGACTGCGTCCTGCCGACCCGCAACGCGCGGACCGGCACCGCGCTGACCTCGCGCGGCCGCTTGAACCTGCGCAACGCCGGCGTCGCACGCGACCCGCGCCCGCTCGACGAAGGCTGCGAGTGCCCGGCCTGCACCCGCTTCTCGCGCGCCTACCTGCGTCACCTCGTCAACCAGCAGGAGCTCTTGGGCCACCGCCTCCTGACGCTGCATAATCTGCGCTTCGTGCTCGACCTTGTCGCAGGCGCTCGTAACGCGATCGAACGGGGCGAGCTGAATGCATACAAGACGGCGGCGCTCGAACAGCTCGGCGCTGCTTCGGAGGTCCCATGAGCGCAGGCTCGACGGAGCTCAGCAAAGAGCGAAGGTGCCGGCTTTGCCGGCGGCGGGAGCGGGCATGGGCTACGTGATCGTGCTGGTCGCGCTAGTCGGGCTGATGTGGTTCCTGTTGATCCGGCCGCAACGCAGGCGCACGGAGTCCCAGCTGACGATGCAGGACCAGCTCCGCACCGGTGACGAGATCATCACCGCGGGCGGGCTCCACGCGAAGGTGCGTTCAATCGAGGACGACGTGCTCGAGATCGAGCTCGCGCCGGGGACGATCGTCCGGCTCGACCGCCGCGCCGTCGCCGCGGTGGTCAGCGAACCGGAACCCGATACGGAGCTGGAGGAGCCGGAAATGCCCCACCCGGAGCAGCAGATTCCGCCCGACGATGGCTAATCTGTTGCGACCCCGGTGACCAATCGGCGTTCCCATCTGATTCTCGTTGGCCTGCTCGCGCTGGCCCTTGCCGGCGTGGCCATGCTTGCGATTCCCGGCTCGCCCGGACACAAGAAGGTACGGCTCGGCCTCGACCTGCAGGGTGGGCTCGAGGTCGTCCTCAAGGCGGTGCCGCCCAAGGGCCACCAGCTCACGAGCTCGGACATGGACCGCTCGGTCAACATCATGCGCGACCGCATCAACAAGCTCGGCGTGTCCGAGACGGACGCCCGCAAGCAGGGCAAGGACCAGATCGTCATCGAGCTCCCGGGCGTCAAGGATCCTGCCCAGGCCGCGAAGATCATTGGGACGACCGCGCAGCTCCAGTTCTTCGACCTCGAGAACGACGTCACGGGCCCGTCCAGCCAGGGCGGGGCGGTGACCGCGACCCCGAGCCTGTACAAGCTGTTGAACCAGGTTCAGAAGGACGTGAAGACCGGCAGCACGCCGACCGCCTTCTACCTCTTCAACGCGAAGAACCAGCTCAAGCAAGGCCCCGAGGACGCCCGTCAAAAGCTGCTCGACACGCCGCGGCTCAACGGCAAGGTGCCGAAGGGCTGGAAGGTGCTCGCCGTACCCCAGAACGAGACAGTGGTCAGCTGTGCTGCGTCGCCGACGAACGGCTGTCCGGGCTCCGCGAGCCCGGCTGGGACGTACTACTACCTGTTCAAGTACTTCCCGGACCGCGCGCAAGACCCGGTTCCGGAGGCGAACGGCAACGACCTGAACCTCTCCGCGATCAAGCCTGATATCAGCACGCAGGGCCAGGGCAACATCGTGCAGCTCGGCTTCAAGAGCGAGGGGAACAAGAAGTTCCACGACATCACGCGCCTCGAGGCGCAGCGCGGCCAGCAGCTCGCGAACCAAGCGGGCGAGGGCGGGGCGAGCGACGTCAACACCGTCCTCAAGTACGCGCAACACTTCGCGATCGTCCTCGACGGCCAGCTCAGGTCGACTCCCTACATCGACTACAAGCAGAACCCTGACGGGATCGATCCCACCGGCGGCGGCGCGGAGATCTCGAACATCGGCAGCTACACCGAGGCGAAGGACCTCGCCCTCGTGTTGCAGACCGGCGCGTTGCCGGTCCAGTTCGTGCAGATCGAGCGCACCGACGTCTCGGCGACGCTCGGTAAGGACTCGCTCAACCAGGCGAAGACGGCCGCGCTGATCGGCCTCCTGGTCGTCGCGCTCTTCCTGCTCGTCCTCTACCGCTTCCTCGGCGTCGTCGCGGTGCTGGGCCTGGGCATTTACGCTGCCTTCCTCTACGCCGCGATCCTGCTCTTCGGCGTGACCATGACGCTGCCCGGATTCGCGGGGGTGATCCTGACGATCGGTGTCGCCGCCGACGCGAACGTCGTCATCTTCGAACGGATCAAGGAAGAGGTGCGGTCCGGGAAGAGCGTCCGCGCCGCGATCTCGGCCGGGTACGCGAAGGGCTTCCACACGATCATCGACGCGAACGTCGTGACGGTGATCACGGCGATGGTGCTGTTCGCGGTCGCGACGGCGGGCGTGAAGGGCTTCGCGCTGATGCTGATGATCGGGACGGTGATCTCGCTGGTCACCGCCGTCGCCGCGACCCGCGCGATGCTCGGCCTGCTCGCAGGCTTCCGCTGGTTCGACAACCCGCGCTTCATGGGCGCGCACGGCCAGCAGACGGCGAAGTGGCTGCAGATCGACTTCATGCGCCGCCGCTACCTCTGGTTCGCGATCTCAGGCGTGATCGTCCTGATCGGCCTCGGCTCGCTCGCGACGAAGGGCCTGAACCTCGGGATCGACTTCAAGGGCGGCACTCAGGTCACGTTCAAGACGCCTCAGCCGGTCTCGCTGGCGAATGTCCGCACCGAGGCCGCCAAGTTCACGACCCAGGTCCCCGAGGTGCAGGGCAAGTGCAAGCTCACCGGGTCGGACAGCTATCAGAGCTTCCAGTTGCGGCTGCGGACGTTGACCTCCGCGCAGACATCCCAGCTAGGGAATGACCTACGGGCCAAATACGGACACGGACAGCCAATTTCGATCGGGACTCAGGTGGTGTCGTCGAGCTTCGGCCGCCAGATCGCGCGTGCGGCGATCGAGGCAATCCTCTTCTCGCTGATCCTGATCGTGCTCTATATCGCGATCAGGTTCGACTTCAAGTTCGCCGTGCCGGTGATCGTCGCGCTGCTGCACGACATCGCGATCACCATCGGGATCTATTCGCTTACCGGCCGGGAGGTGACGAACTCGACCGTTGCCGCGGTCCTGACCGTCCTCGGGTACTCGATCTACGACACGATCATCATCTTCGACCGCATCCGCGAGAACGTGCCGCTGATGCGGCGCGCGCCGTTCGCGACGATCGCGAACGTCTCGCTCTGGGAGACGATCCGCCGTTCGCTGGCGACGACGTTCATCACGCTGCTGCCGATCATCGCGTTGTTGATCTTCGGCGGGGCGACGCTGAAGGATTTCGCCTTCGCGCTGATCATCGGGATCGTCTCGGGCGCCTATTCGTCGATCTTCATCGCCGCGCCGCTGCTGACCGCCTGGAAGGAGCGCGAGCCGGAGTTTGCGCGGCGCAAGGGCCAGGAGCCCGAGGCCGACGCCGACGGCGGCTTCCCCTCTCGTTTGCAGCCGCGCCTGCCCGGCGGAGCGCCCGCCGCGGTCGACGGCGGAACCCTGGCACTCGAGGAGGCGGAACAGGCTGCCGCAGCCGAGCCGGCACCGTCGATCGGAGACGTGATCCCGCAGCCCGCAGGCTCGGCGGCGCAGGCGAAGCGGGAACGACGCCGCCAGCGGCGGAGGGCGAGACCTCATGGCCGAGCCCGCTGATACCGCTCGGGAGCTCGCGGAGAAGCTCGTCCTCGCCGGAGTCGGCGCGGTTGCGCTGACGGCCGAGCGGGCGGACGCGCTCGTCGAGGAGTTGACCGCGCGCGGTGGGATGCGGCGCGAGGAAGCGCGCTCGATCGTCGAGGAGCTGATCGGCCGCTGGCGCAACGAGACGGTGCGGCTGAGCGAGCGGACCGGCAACAGCTTCGCCGGGCTCTTCCGCGAGCTCGGGCTCGTCACGCGCGGCGAGGTCGAGGAGCTCGAGCTCCGCGTTGCGCAGCTCGAGCACCGCCTGCGTCTCATCGAGACCAGCGAGCCCGCGTCCAGGATCTGACGTGCCGCGGAGCGCGGAAGCCGGCTGGCGAGTCGGCCGTCTGTTCGTTCCGCGGATCGCCGTCTGGTTGGCAGCGGCCGGCGGCTACGGCGTCGAGCGTGTGCCGCTCGAAGGGGGCGGCGTTGTCGCCGCCAACCATTTCTCCGGGATCGACCACCCGCTGATCGGAGCCTTCTCGCCGCGCACGATCTACTTCCTTGCCAAGGCCGAGCTGCTGGAGGTTCCCGTGGTCGGTCGCTCGTTGAAGGCGCTCGGAGTCTTCGGTGTTCGGCGTGGGGAGGGGGACCGTGACGCGCTGCGCCAGGCCCGGCAGCTCGTGCGCGACGGCGAGCTCGTCGGCGTTCACCTCGAGGGAACGCGGCAGCGCTTCGGCCACCCCGGGCCCATGCAGCCGGGCGGCCTGATGATCGCGCTGCAGGAGGGAGTGCCGGTGATCCCGTGCGGGCTGGACACCTTCGGGTGGTCGCCGTCCAACCGCCGGAACTGTGCGGTCGTCTGGGGCGAGCCGATGTCGCTCGACGGCCTGCCGCGCAACCGCCGTGGCTACGCCGAGGCCGCGGAGATCGTGGGCGCCGAGCTCGTGCGCCTCTGGCGCCTAGCGGCCGAAGCGTCGGCGGCGGGCCTGCCGCCCGAGCTTCCCGACGGTGCAAAGAGAAGCGGCATCAACCCGAAGCCTTCCCGCGATGGGCGAGGCCCGGACGGCGTGGCAGACTGATCCGGTGGCCACGAGCCCCACGACCCGAAATCTCGGACGGATCTCGGAGATCGCACAGGTCGCCGTCAAGCACGGCTTCGGCTATTTCTTCGAGACCCACCGCCTGACCGACCTCCTGCCTGCGCGGCTCACCGGCCCGCGCGTCCTCGAAGGCCCGAGCTCCGAGCGCGGCCAGCACCTGCGCGAGCTGCTCGACGAGCTCGGCCCGACGTTCGTCAAGTTCGGCCAGCTCCTCTCGACGCGCCCCGACATCGTTCCGCCGGACATCCTGCTCGAGCTGCAGGCACTCCAGGACGACGTCCGCCCGTTCCCGTACGAGGACGTCGAGCGCGTGATCCAGGAGGATCTCGAGCTCTCGGTCGCCCAGCTCTTCACCGAGTTCGAGGAGACGCCGGTCGCCGCCGCGTCGATCGGCCAGGTCCACCGGGCAACGCTTCCGAACGGGCACCGAGTCGCGGTCAAGGTGCAGCGGCCGAACGCGCCGCGCCAGGTGGAGGCCGACCTCGCCCTCCTCTACCAGGCCGCGCGCCTGGCCCGGGAGCGCGTCCGCGCGCTCGATTTCATCGACGCGCGCCAGCTCGTCGACGAGTTCGCCCGTTCGATCCGGCAGGAGCTCGACTACCGCCTCGAAGCGCGGAACGCCGAGGTCTTCCACCACCGCTTCGCGGGGCACCCGCACGTTCGTATCCCGCGCGTCTACTGGAGCTACACCCGGGCGCGCGTGCTCACACTCGAGCTGCTCGAGGGGATCCAGCTCGCCGACCTGCCCCAGGACGCCTGGTCGATGGAAGAGCGTCGCCGCCTCGCCTACCTGATGGCGGAGACCTGGATGACGATGATCTTCCGCCACGGCTTCTTCCACGGCGACCCTCATCCGGCGAACATCTTCGTGCTCGAGGACGGTGCCGTGATCGGCCTCGTGGACTTCGGCCAGGTCGGGAAGCTCTCCGACGACGACATGTCGAAGCTGACGCGGCTCTTCATCGACGCTGCCGACGAGCGGATCGAGCAGCTGCCGCGCCGCCTCGCAGAGCTGGGCGTCCGCTATCCCAAGGAGCGCGAGGAGGAGTTCGTCGCGGAACTACGCGAGATGTACGGCCGCTACTACGGCGCGAGCCTGGCCGAGATCGACCCGATGCAGGTGATCCGGGAGGCCTTCCAGCTGATCTACCGCCTGAACCTGCGCCTGCCGACGCGCTTCGTGCTGCTCGACAAGGCGATCGCGACGCTCGGCTCGGTCGGGATCGGCCTCTACCCTGACTTCAACGTCTTCGAGGTCGCGAAGCCGTACGCGCGCGGCCTGATGATCGATCGCTTCAAGCCCGGCCGCATGCTCACTCGCGCCCGGACGGAGGGCCTCGAGCTCGCGCGGATCGTCGCCACGATGCCGTACCAGGTGCACGACTTCCTCGAGGAGATCCGCGACGGCCAGATCGAGGTCGGCTTCGTGCACAAGGGCCTCGACGAGTTCATGCAGAAGCTCAACGTCGCCTTCAACCGGCTGGTGATCGCACTGGTCGTCGTCGGCGGCCTGATCGGTTCGAGCCTGATCGGGATCTTTGCGAAGAACGGGCCGTTTGTTTTCGGCGTGAACGTGCTCTCGTTCATCGGCTTCGTGCTCTCGGGCGTGCTCGGCCTGTGGCTGCTCTGGGGCGTCGTCCGCTCCGGGCGGCTGTGAGCACGCCACAGACCTGGCACTACGGGCTGATCGCCAAGTGGTGGGCGGAGTTCAACTACGACTTCCGCCCACACGAGATCCCGTACTTCCAGCGCTACGTCGAGCGCGGCCAGCCGGCGCTGGACGTCGCCTGCGGGACCGGCCGCCTGCTAATGCCGTATTTCCGTGCGGGCCTGGACGTCGACGGCTGCGACGTCTCCGCCGACATGGTCGAGCTCTGCC
>VAXD01000216.1:0-3104 GCA_005884155.1 Actinomycetota bacterium
TCCGTCGCGCGACTCGGTGGTACGTCATCTTCAAAGAATTGGCGCGTGCGCGGTCGGCGTGCCGCAGTCTGATGGTTGCTGGCATGGGCGTTTCTCAGTGCCCGCAGGAGATAACCGATCTCGTTGCCGTCGCGGAGGAAGCGGGGCCGTTTGAGCACATTGACAAATGTTTGCTGGACAAGATCCTCTGCGTCGTGCGGTGAGCCGCACAGAGCGCACGCCGCCCGATACAGCCGGCCGGTGTGGTCCGCAAGGGCGTCGGGACGGAGCAGGTGCGGCCTCGGTTCGGGAATCCGACCGGACGCCGAACGAGCCGACACCGGTCCACAGCGAGATCGCGGCGACGGCCCAACCCTAAGAGGCATCGCTCCTGCTCTCGGACTTGTCGGTTGCATCAGCCTGCGACGTAGCCGCGAGCGAGCGCATTGACGTCGTCAGCGGTGAGCGCCTCGCCGCCGATGCCCCACTCGCCGCTTGCGACCTCCTCGATCACGCACCAGATCGTGCGACGCATGTTCTCGCCCTCGATCTCGACCATCGCGTCTGTGAGTCGCCGGATGATCTCTTGCTTCTGAGGTGCCGTGAAGACGCCCTCGATGAGCTTTACCTGAATGAGTGCCATGCGTCCTCCTTGAGCGACGGTTTCTTGTACCGACCATGTTGGGCGCGCCCGGTGGTGCGCACATCGGGCGGTTCCCCTGACATTGACCCCCGAACATTGCGGGACTCAGTGGCCTGCCCTACGATCGAGTGGCGCATGAACGAGTCCGCGCTCGTCGAGCCGGCTGGGCTGCTCGAGCGCGAGCACGAGCTTGAACGGGTCGACGCCGCGCTAGAGGCCGTGGGCCAGCGACGCGGACGTGTGCTCGTTATCGAAGGTGCCGCGGGGATTGGGAAGTCGCGGCTGCTCGAGGCGGGGAGCCTGCGGGGAATCGACCTTGGCGTCCACGTGCTGAGCGCACGGGCGACGGAGCTCGAGCAGGGGTTCCCGTTCGGAGTGGTGCGGCAGTTGTTCGAGCGCACGCTGCTGGAGGCCGACGCCGGCGAGCGCGATCGCTGGCTGGATGGTGCGGCATCGCTGGCCGCGGACGTGCTTCTGGACGCACCTGCGACGCCCGGCACGGCCCTGGCGCAGGGCCCGACCAGCAGCGATCCCGGTTACGCCCGTCAGCACGGCGTCTACTGGCTGGCCTCGAACCTCGCCGCTGAGTCGCCGCTCGTACTCATGCTCGACGATCTGCAGTGGTGTGATGCCCCTTCAGCGCGAGCCCTCGCTTTCGTGGCGCGCCGGCTCGAAGGGCAGCCGTTGGGAGTGATCCTCGCGACGCGGCCGCTCGACCCGGCGCTGTCGCCAGAGGCCGCAAGCATTGTCGGCGACCCTGCCGCCGAGGTACTACGACCATCGCCGCTCACGCACGCGGCGATCGCCGCGCTCGTCGCGTCCCGGCTGGCGGGCGAGCCGCATGATGAGTTCGTGCGTGCCTGCGTCGAGGTCACGGACGGCAACCCCTTTCTCGTAGGCGAGCTGCTCGAGGAGGCGGCGGCACGGGGCCTCGAGCCGACCGCGGTCGCCGCGGCGAGCATCGGCGAGATCGTCCCGCACGGCGTCGCACAGGCGGTGCTGCTGCGGCTGGCGCGCCTCCCGCCGCCGGCGGCCGCGCTAGCGCGCGCGCTGAGCGCGCTGGGTGATGGCGCGCAGGTTGGCGATGCGGCTCGACTAGCGAGCCTGGAGGGGGGCAACCTCGAGGCGGCAATTGCGATCCTAGTCTCTGTGGGAGTCTTCGAGTCGGGCGGACCGATCCGCTTCACCCACCCGATCGTGCGCGCTGCCATCTACGGTGACCTGTCGCCCGCCGAGCGCGAGCGGCTACATCGCGGTGCCGCCCGGATGCTGCGCGAGCGGGCGGCGCCCGCCAGTCAGGTCGCGGCGCAGGTGATGCACACCGAGCCGGTCGCGGATGCGGGGACGGTGGCGCCGCTCCGCGACGCTGCTCGCGACGCGCTCGCCATGGGCGACGCAGCAGGGGGAGCCTCCTTGCTTGCGCGTGCCCTCGCCGAGCCTCCGCAGGAGGCGCAACGCGCCGAGGTCCTGCTCGAGCTCGGTCAGGCACACGCCCGAGCCGGTGCACCGGAGGCGATCGAACCCTTGTCGGAGATCGTCGAGCACGGCGGAGACCCGCCCGCAATCGCCTCCGCGGCGATCGAGCTCAGCGGAATGCTGTTCTACGGCGGCCGCGCGGCCGAGGGGGCGGCGATCCTGCGCCTCGCCCAGGAACGGCTCCCGCCCGGAACGCCGGCGCGGGAGCAGCTCGAGGTCGCGCTGCTGGGCCTCAGCTCCACCTCGGCGTCGGCCCGCTGCGAGGCAGAAGCGACCATCGCACACGACGTGCTACAGGCGACCACGCTCGCCACGCTGGCGATGAACGAGGTTGTGTACTTGCGCTCGGCATCTAAAGCGATCGACTTCGCGGAGCGCGCGCTCGCAGCGGGCCTTCCGCTCGAGCCCCAGCAGGGCGAGAACTGGGCACTCTTGACGTTGGGCGTGCTCGCGATCTGTGGTCGTTTCGACGCTGCCCGGCGGGGCACGGACGAGATGCTCGCCTACGCGCGGGCGCGAGGCGCCGCGCTGACGGTCGTGACCGTGTCGGCGCTTCGAGCGCTCATTGCGGTGCGCCACGGCGGGGACTTGGCCGAGGCCCAGGCCGACGCCGAGGCGGCGATCGAGCTCGCTCCCGGACTGCTCGGCGCCAGGTTCCTTGTCCTGGCCGTGTCGGCGGCGGTCCTCGCGGGCCTCGAGCGCGACGAGAGCCCCGACTCCCTGCGGCGGCTCATCGACCGGACCGGCGTTCGCTACGACAACGAGTTTACGTCGAGCTCCCAGCTGCGCTACGCCTCCGGCGTGCTCCGTGCCGCGGCCGGTAACCACGCCGCCGCGGCCGAGGAGCTGCGTGGCTGCGCGCTGTACGACCCTGTGTTCGGCGGTGAGAACCCGGCCATGCTCCCGTGGCGCTCGGCGGCCGCGCTCTCGTTGGCCCAGCTCGGCCGCACGGCGGAGGCTCGCAGCCTAGCGGCCGACGAGCTGCGCCGCGCCGAGTCGTTCGGCG
>VAXD01000216.1:3121-3654 GCA_005884155.1 Actinomycetota bacterium
CGCTCGTCGGCCCGGGCTCGGAACGTGCGAAGAGGCTGGAGGCGGCGCTCGACGTGCTCGCACCCTCGCCGGCACGTCTGGAGCACGCGCGCGTACTCGTCGACCTCGGCGCAACCTTGCGCGCAGCCGGACAACGTACGGCGGCCCGTGAGCCGCTGTTTGAGGGGCTCGCGGCCGGCGCCCGTTGCGGCGCCAAGGCACTGGAGCGCCGGGCGCGGAGCGAGCTCGCCGCGATCGGCGCGCGGCCGCGCAGCACCGACCACTCCGGTGCTGACTCGCTCACGCCGAGCGAGCGGCGCGTGGTCGAGCTCGCCGCGAGCGGCGGCACCAACCGACAGATCGCCCAGACGCTGTTCGTGACGGAGAAGACGGTTGAGACACACCTCGGACGCTCGTTTCGCAAGCTCGACATCTCGTCCCGTCGGCAGCTTCCGGAGGTACTCGCTCGCGCCTAGATAACGGCACGAGGTCCCCCGCGAACTATCGCCGCTGGAGTGGTGCGGATCGCGTCTGTGCGTCGGCTAGCGCCGTCG
>VAXD01000211.1 GCA_005884155.1 Actinomycetota bacterium
GCGTTCTCAACTGGACGCTCGGCAAGCTCGGCCTCGGCCACATCGGCGTCGCCTACTCGAACTGGGCGATGTGGATCGTCTTCTCGTACATCTGGCTGCCGTTCATGATCCTGCCGATCTGGGCGTCGCTCGAGCGGGTGCCGGATTCGTACCTCGAGGCCTCGAGCGATCTCGGCGCCAAGAGCTGGCGCACGTTCCGCACGGTACTGCTGCCGCTCGTCCTTCCCGGTGTGATCGCCGGCTCGATCTTCACGTTCTCCTTGACCCTTGGCGACTACATCACACCGATTCTCGTCGGCAACACCGACTTCATCGGCAACGTCGTCTACCGGAACGTCGGGGTCTCCAACAACGTGCCGTTCGCTGCCGCTTTCGCGACCGTCCCCGTGATCGTGATGGGGGTCTACCTGGCGATCGCCCGCCGGCTGGGGGCGTTCGAAGCGCTTTGAGCGAGGGGCGCCTCGCCCGCACGCTCTTGGCTGTCTGGGTCGTGCTCGTGCTGCTGTTTCTCTTCCTCCCGATTGCACTGATCGTCGTCTACGCGTTCAACCCTTCGAACGTACAGGGATGGCCGCTGCCGGGTCTCTCGACAAAGTGGTTCGGCTCCACCTGGCACAACCCCGATATGCGCAGCGCCCTCTACCTCTCGCTGAAGGCGGGCGCCGTCGCGACGACCGTTGCGCTCGTCCTCGGTTCGGCCGCGTCATTCGCCGTCCATCGCTTTCGCTTCTTCGGCCGCGAGGCGGTCTCGTTCCTGCTTGTCTTGCCGATCGCGCTTCCAGGGATCATCACCGGCATGGCGCTCAACTCCTTCTTCACCTTCGCCGGGTGGAATCTGAGTTTCTGGACGATCGTGATCGGCCATGCGACGTTCTGCGTCGTGATCGTCTACAACAACGTGCTCGCGCGCCTTCGCCGGACGCAGACATCGCTGGTCGAGGCCTCGATGGATCTCGGCGCCGACGGGTGGCAGACGTTTCGTTTCGTCACGTTCCCGGTGATCTCGACCGCGCTCGTGGCCGGCGGCCTGCTCGCCTTCGCGCTCTCGTTCGACGAGGTAATCGTGACCACGTTCACCGCCGGCGCGCAGAACACTCTGCCGCTGTGGATCTTCGGGAATATCCGTCTTGGCCAGCAGTTGCCGCAGGTGAATGTGGTCGTCCTGATCATTCTCGGGATCACGATCCTGCCGGTCGTGCTCGCCCAGCGGTTGACCCGCGATGCCGGGATCTTGCGCCGCTCGGCTGCCGTCGGTGGGGCCGCCGCGCAGGCGGCGCAAAGCGGTGCGGTGTAGGTTTGAAAGCGGCCAGCGAAGGAGGGAAAGCATGAGCGTCACGGTCACGAGCTACAAGAACTTGGTCGGCGGCGAGTGGGTCGACTCGACCGCGGGCGAGACGATGGAGGTCGTCAACCCGGCGACCGGCGAGGCGATCGCCGAGGTTCCGCGCGGAACCGGCGAGGACGTCGAGCGCGCCGTCGCCGCGGCGAAGCAGGCGCTGCCGGAGTGGCTCGAAACCACGCCGGGCGAGCGCGCCGAGCTGCTGCTGAAGCTGGCCGACCTGATCGACGAGCACGCCGAGGAGCTGGCGCAACTCGAGTCGACGAACGTCGGCAAGCCGCTTCCGGCCGCGCGTGACGAGATGCCCGTCTGCTCCGACAACCTGCGCTTCTTCGCCGGCGCCGCGCGCCTGCTCGAGGGCAAGTCGACCGGCGAGTACATGCGCGGCTACACGTCGATGCTCCGCCGCGAGCCGCTCGGGATCGTCGCCGGCATCACGCCGTGGAACTACCCGCTGATGATGGCTGTCTGGAAGCTCGGCCCGGCCCTCGCGGCCGGAAACGTCCAGGTGGTCAAGCCTTCCGAGCAGACGCCGCTGACGACCCTCCGGTTCGTCCAGCTCGCCCACGGGGCCGGGCTCGTCCCGGCGGGCGTTCTGAACGTGATCACCGGCGACGGCGTCCCGGTCGGCGAGGGGCTGGTCAAGCACCCTGACGTACGCCTCGTCTCGCTCACCGGCGACGTCGAGACCGGCAAGATCATCGCCCGCACCGCCGCCGACACGCTGAAGCGGGTCCATCTCGAGCTCGGCGGCAAGGCGCCGGTGGTCGTCTTCGACGACGCCGATCCGGCTGCGGTCGCGGAGGGGATCAAGATCGCGGGCTACTGGAACTCCGGCCAGGACTGCACCGCGGCTTCCCGCGTCGTCGCCGGCCCCCGGATCTACGACAAGCTGCTGGAAGAGCTCGTCCCCGCCGTCGAGTCGCTGGCGGTGGGCGATCCCGCCGAGAGCGAGGAGCTCGACATGGGCCCCGTGATCTCGAAGGATCAGCAGGACCGAGTCTTCGGTTTCCTCGAGCGTGCCAAGGGCGCCAAGGTGCTGACCGGCGGCGATTCGAACGGAGGCCA
>VAXD01000218.1 GCA_005884155.1 Actinomycetota bacterium
CTGGCGGATCTGCCCGTGCGCGATCGCGTTCTTGAGCGTCCGCACGACCGCTTCTTGACCGACCACTTGGTCGAAATCCTGCGGGCGGTACTTCCGATAGAGGGCGGCCACGGTTCGCTCGACTCTATCGCTTCAAGGGCCGGACACACCGGGCGCCTGAGAGGCATTGCTTAGCGCTGCTTCCTCCCGGATCTGACGCGGTTCGCAAGCTCCCACCGCCCGGGGCCCGGCCCGGGCCGATGGTACCGCCGAGCGTACTTGTGCGTTTAGACTCTAGGCCGATGGGAGTTGCTGACGTGATGGCCTTCCGGGTGGTGACGGTCTCGCCCGACGACAGGGTCAGCATCGCGATCGCCCGGATGCTCGAGGAGAACGTCGGCTCGGTCGGCGTCTGCGAGGGCGAGCGGCTCGTCGGGATCTTCACCGAGCGCGACGTCCTCCGGCTGGCCGGGGAAGGGTCGCAGTTCACGGAGGTTCTCGTCGGCGATGTGATGACGCGGCAGCTGGTCACGCTCGCGCCGGACGACGACATCCTCGACGCCGCACGGCTGATGGGCGAGCGCAAGATCCGCCACCTGCCCGTGCTCGAGGGCGAGAACCTGCTCGGGATGCTCGGCATCCGCGAGGTCGTCCGCGCGCTCGTCGAGCGCCTCTGGCACACGCACGACGAGGAGGCTCGCCAACGTGCCCGCGAGCTCCTCAGCCGCGAGACGACGCCGCTATCCTCAAACCCCTAGGGCGTGTAGCTCAGCGGGAGAGCGCCCGCTTCACACGCGGGAGGTCCCTGGTTCGATCCCAGGCACGCCCATCGCTTACCTAAGCCGAATCGGCGCGACCCCGATGCAGGCAAAATGTGGTCGTCTTCGGGCCTTGGGGGTGCTAACGCCAGCCGTTTGACCCTCGCCCGACCCGGGCATACGATCGCCCGGAGAGTCGACGAGAGAGGGGACACAAATGGGCGGCCGGTTTCTCGCGAGGGCATTCTCGACGATCATGCTCGTCGTTGCAGGCGCTCTAGTCACAGCGACGCTGGCGGGCGCGGCCGCGCCGATCCCGAACTTCAACGTGACTGCGATGCCCGGCAACGAGGCGGAGGACGCGATCGCGGTCAATCCGACAAACCCGTCGAACGTGGTGGTGATGTCGACGCTGCCGGACGTCGTCGCCGGCCTCGCGGCCGGCGTCTCCTTCAACTCGGGAAGCACGTGGACGAGAAACGTGATCGGTGACTCGACCAGCGACCCACTCGGGGCGATCTGCTGCGATCAGCAGCTCGCCTGGGATCGCTTCGGAAACCTCTGGATGACGTACCTCGTCAACACCAGCGGCGACGTCCTCGTCGCGCTCTCCACCGACGGCGGCACCTCGTTCACGAAGGTCGCGGACATCGTGACCAAGTTCGGCGACCAACCTTCGATCGCAGATGGCCCGAACAGCGTTTGGGTCAGCTACACGGCCTCGCCCGGAAAGCAGATTCAGGCATTCGGGGCACACGTCACCGGGCTCGGCGAGTTCGGAAGCTTCAGTACGCCCGAGAACGTTCCCAGCCCCCATAGCAACGGCGATTACGGCGACACTGCCGTCGGCCCGGCCGGTCAGGTGATGGTGACCTACCAGAATGCGGTGAACGGCCAGGGCGGAACGAACATCTACACGGCCGTCGACCCGGACGGACTGGGTCCGGCCGGATTCGGTCCGGGTGGCTTCGCCGCGCACAGCCATGTCGGCGGGTTTGACTTCATCCCCGCGCAGCCGGATCGCTCGATCGACGCCGAGGCGAATCTCGCCTGGGATCGGAGCGGCGGCGCCCACAACGGCCGGGTATACCTCGTCTGGACGGAGGAGACGCCGAACGAGAGCGCCAACTCGGACATCATGCTCCAGCACTCCGATGACAACGGAGCGACCTGGTCGCCGGCGGTCAAGCTCAACGACGACAACACGACCAACAGCGAGTACGACCCGTCAATCGCCCTCGACCAGTCGAGCGGTGACGTCGCGCTTTCCTGGTACGACACGCGGAACGACCTTGGGACCGGCGGGAGTGGAGACACCGACGGAATCCCGAACGACGACTTCCAGATCTGGGCCACTGATTCCACCAATGGCGGCACGACATTCGCGCCGAACTTCCAGGTGAGCCAGGGAACCTCGAACGCGATCGACGCGAACAGCTCCTTCGACGTCGGCGACTACACGCATGCCGCGTTCGTCGCAGGTTCGTTCTGGCCGGCCTGGTCGGACAACTCGAACAGCACCGGCGACAACCCGAACGGGACGCTGCACCAACTCGACCTCTACACGG
>VAXD01000074.1 GCA_005884155.1 Actinomycetota bacterium
GCTTCGAGGAGAGCCTGAGCTGCGTCGGCGTCTGCGGCTCGTACGAGAATCTCCCGTTGGCCGGCTGCCGTGAAGTCCTCGAGCGGCGAGTCGATCGCCTCAGTGTCGCGGTAGCCGCACTCGATCCCGTTCGAGCGCAGCAAGCCGCACACGATCTCGGCTTCCGGTTCCCCGGAGACCACCTTCACCACGACACTCTCGCCCGGATCCACAGGCGGAGGCTACTCGTTCCAGATCACCTTGATCGGCCGGTCGAGGCCCGGGAGCGGCAGGGCGCCGGCCTCGGCCTCGACTGCCTCGCGCCTTGCGCGTGAGAGACGCGCCCAGGCGTCGACCCGAACGCTGTGCTGCGCACGCCTCCACGTTCCGCGGATCTCGCCGTCGACCAGGAGTGCTCCCGGCCACACGCGGGACGTCCAGAGAAGCTCCTGCTGATCCTTTTGCGGCACCAGCAGTTCGCGGTCCGCTCCCCAAAGAAGGAAGTACGCATCGCCGCTCGGCAGCAGGCGCGTGGGCGCTTCGGTCGCCTCCCCGGCGCGCATCGCCCTCTCGTCCTCCGTGAGCAGCCACTCGTCGCCGAGCGGCGATCGAACGGGCAGTAGCGATCCCTCGAGCGACACGAATGCGTCAGTCGCCGACCGCTGGGAGATCCCGGCCCAGCGGGCGAACCCGTCGGCGGCCGCGGGCCCGAAGACGTGGAGGTAGCGCCGGGCGAGCTCACGCCGCGCCTCGGCCGGGCTGATCTCCGGAGCGGGAACAGACCAGACCTCCGGCGCCCTCGCCCCGCCCCAACGGATCGCGATCGTGCCCGTGGTCGTCGCGTACCTCATCGCGTTGCCGATCCGGAGCGCCTTGCCGAGCTCGCGATCCGTCACCCGCCCGCCGCGGAGGCCTGCGTGGAGTCGCTCCGCCATCTGCTCTGCGCGTAGGCGGCCCTTCTCGTTGTCGGGCAGCCTCGCGAGCGAGAAGAGCGGGAAGTCGGGCTTCGCGACGACGTAGACCTGATAGCGAGGTCCCCAGAGCTGGATGAGCGACGGGTCCTCCCACGTCGACGGCTCGACCCCTTCGACCCGCGCGTGCAACGAGAGCAACGCGGCTCTCGGCCTGCTGTCCTGCAGCCCGGCCGACGCAGCCTGCTGCAGCGACTCCGGGCCCTTCGGCATGCGTTCCTCGAACGCGCCGACTCGCCGCCGGAACGTCAGAATCTGTCTCCGCGTGAGCTTGAGTCGCGATTTCATTGCGAGCACGGAACCCTAGTGACCCACGAATCGATTCCAGAGGCCAATCTGACGAGAACCGACGCCGGGCTCATCCCGCAGGGCGCGGGCTGGTTCGTCCTCAACGCGCGCGACGTCTCGTGGATCCGGAGCGAGGAGCGCGGGCAGGACACCGACTTCGAAGGAAGGCAGAACTGGGCCGAGCTCGGGTTCCGCATCCACGTGCTCATGCCCGGCCAGCGGAACGGCATATACCATCGCGAGCGCGGTCAGGAGGACTTCCTCGTCGTTGCCGGAGAGTGCGTACTCGTGATCGAGGGCCAGGAGCGCCGCCTGAAGGCATGGGACTTTGTCCACTGCCCGCCATGGACGCACCACGTCTTCGTCGGCGCGGGTGGGGGGCCGTGCGTCATCGTCATGACCGGCAGCCGAGCGGGCGGCTTCGAGGTGGTCTATCCGGTGAGCGAGGTTGCAGCGAAGCACGGCGCGAGCGTGCTCGAGGAGACATCGAAGCCGGCCGAGGCCTACGCCCGCTTCGGCCCGGAGGCACGGACTGCGTACCGTGAGGGCTGGCTCCCGGCTAGTTCCGCAGCCGATACGTGAGCCGCACGAACTGCTCGTCACGCACGACGTCTACGAGCTCGAGATCAGTTGTAGTCAGCCGGCGGGGAAGCAGTGGAGCTCCGCTTCCGAGCGTCACGGGCGCGATCCCGACGAGGATCTCGTCCAACAGCGTGCGATCCGCGAACTGCCCCACCAGCTCGCCGCCGCCGACTAGCCAAATGTTCTTGTCGGCCGCCGCCCGCGTCATCTCCCGATGAACGGGCGCAACGTCACCCTTCACGAAGTGGAGCGCGACTCCTGGAATCGACGGCAGCGTCCTATGGGTGAAGACCCAGCACGGGGTGTCGCCGTAGTACGCGTGCCACTTCTCAGGATGATCGAGCAGACGCTCGTGATCGAGCACCCACTCGTAGGTCGTCGCGCCCATCGCCATCGCGCCGACATCGCCGAAGAAGCGCACGAAGTCCTCTTCTCCCGACGCCCGCTCGACCTCGAAGAGCCAGTCAAGAGAGTTGTCGTCGTCAGCTATGTAGCCGTCGAGGCTCGTCGCTGTGTAGTACTGCGTTTTCGGCACACCTGTAACTCTGCCAGGCACCTCAGGAGACAAGCGACCTGCCTTGGGCCACCGCCCCTTTCGCCAGAGCCGCGGACGGTAGCCTCGGAGACGTGTCGCGCTCCTATGTGATCTACATCGGGCTGCTCGCAGCGTTCTGGGGCGCGTCCTACATGTTCATCAAGGTCGCCGATCGCGCCTTCGAGCCGGCGGCGATGATCCTGATCCGGCTTCTGCTCGCCTCGTTGCTGCTGCTCGTCGTGCTCGGAATCCAGCGCGGCTGGCGTCGGACGCTCGACGAGATGCGGGGGCTCGGCTGGGAGGGCTTCGCGCTCGGCGTCGTCAACGGCGCGATCCCGTTCACGCTGATCGCCTGGGGCGAGAAGCACATCGACTCGGGCGTGGCCGCGATCGCGAACGCCTCGATGCCGATCTTCGTCGTCCTGCTCGCGATCCGCTGGAAGCCGAGCGAGACGGTGCGCGGCTGGCGGCTCGTCGGGTTCCTGGTCGGCCTGGCCGGCGTCGGCGTGCTGGCGGGGATCCACCCGAAGGGCGGGTGGTGGGGCGTCGCGGGGACGATGGCGGTGGTCGTCGCGTCGGTCTCGTACGCGGTCGGCGCCCTCTGGGGCCAGCGGCTGATCGGGCGGACGAGCGGGCTCGTGCTCTCGGCGAGCTCGATGATCGGTGGGCTGATCGTGCTGCTGCCGCTCGGGCTATGGCAACTGCCCTCGCACGTGCCCGGCTGGAAGGAGAGCGGCTCGGTCATCGCCCTTGCGGTGATCGGCACCGCGGTCGCGCAGATCATTCTCTACCGCGTGCTCCGCTCCGACGGGGCCGCGAAGGTCAGCCTCGTCACGTACCTGCTGCCGGCGACGGCCCTCTTCTACGGCGTGCTCCTGCTCGGCGAGCCGCTGACTTGGCAGGAGCTGGCCGGCCTCGCGCTGATCCTCGGCGGCGTAGCTCTGGGCTCGGGAGCGGTGCGGATGCCCCGACGCGAGCCGGTCGCGGCGCCCACGCCGTGAGCGTGACGATCCGGCGCGCGGAGCCACGCGATGCCGACTTCCTGGTCGAGCTGCTCACGCACGAGGAGGTCGAGCCGTTCCTCGCCGCGATCCGGCCGCGCGATCGCGAGGGGATTCTTGAAGAGATCGAACGCTCGGACGCCGAGCCCGAGGAGTTCGGCCGCTTCGTGATCGAGGTCAACGGGCAGCCTGCCGGGCTGATGGGGTTCCAGCGCGCGAACCGCCGCTCGAGGATCGCGAACCTCGGCTCGCTCGCGGTGCACCCCGACTTCCGCGGCAAGCGGCTCGCCGACGAGGCCGCGCGCCTCTTCCAGCGGCACCTGATCTTCGACCTCGGCTTCCACCGGCTCCAGCTCGAGATCTACGGCTTCAACGAGCGCGCGCTGCGCCATGCCGAGCGAGCCGGCTTCGTCCGCGAAGGCGTACGCCGAAAGGCGTACGACCGCCACGGCGAATGGGTCGACGGCGTTATCTACGGCCTCGTGCGCGAGGACCTCGAGCCGTAAAGAATCGAGCCCGTGCGCCGCGTCGTACGGGTGATGATCGAAGATCTCGAGGAGCTCTACCGCGCCCGCCGGGCTGAGTTTTGCCGGGCTGCTTCCGCGATCGCCGGCGACCGTGGGCTCGGTGAAGACGCCGTTCAGGAGGCCTTTGCGAAGGCGGTCCGCAAGCGACGCTCGTACCGCGGCCGAGGCTCCCTCGAGGCCTGGGTCTGGCGGATCGTTGTAAACGCAGCCCGCGACGTGCGCCGTCGCCGCATGCCGGCCGAGGCTGTCGAAGGCCCGTCGCTTCCGCTGGAGCTCCTCACGGACCGGCAGCGGGAAGTGCTCTTCCTTCACTACTACGCCGACCTCGACTACACGACCATCGCCGAGGCGCTCGGGATCAGTCCCGGGACCGTCGGCGCGACGCTCTCCACCGCCCGCGGCGTTCTGCGGCGGGCGCTCGTACCGGAGGTGAAGTCATGACCGATGCATCGATCGACGAAATCCTCGACGAGTACGTTCCTCCGTTCGCGCCGCGCTCGCAGGGTTGGGAGGACGTGCTTGGGCGCGCGCGCAGGTCGCGGAGGCGCTACGCGGCGCTTGCCGCGGCGGCCCTTGCGCTCGTGCTCGTGCCGACGGCGGTCTCCTTCGGCGGCCGGGTCGTCAATATCTTCCAGGGCACGCCTGCACCGCCGGCGGTCTCGTCCAGCTTCGAGGCGAACAACCGCATGGCCGACATGGCGACGCAGCAAGGCTTCGCCGACAAGTTCCCCCACGCAGATGTGAGTCAGGCGCACGGCGTGCTCGAGGTGCAGACGCCCGACGGGCCTGAGGACCTTTGGGTCGCGCCGGACGATCAGGGTGGCCATTGCTGGTGGGTCAACTGGGCGAACGACCCGGTCACGGCTGCGGGGCAGTTCGGCTTCGGAGGTTGCGACAACCCCGCCGAGTCATCCGAGATCGACGCCGGGACAATCTGGGTCGAGGCTCATCCCACGATGCAGACGCTGTGGGGGCGCGTCTTCGTCCAGGCGGACAGAGCCGTCGTCGAGCTCCAAGACGGCTCGTCGTCGACGCTCCAGGTCGTCGAGGGAGGCTTCCTGGCGTCCCTCTCGCGGGACGCGAAAGTCGTGCGCGTGACTGCGTACGACGGCGACCGGGAAGCCGCAACCTGGGAGGCCCCGCAGTAGGCTAGGCACGTGTTCGGGAAGCGCTGGGCGCACGGGTACAAGCTCGCGACCTGGCGGAAGTGAAGCGCGGGCTCTCCGCGCCGCTTACGGCCGCGGTAGCGGTCGCGTTTGCCGACTCCTCGATCGTCGTTCTCGCGCTGCCGGAGCTCTACGGCCGCTTCGACACGACGATCGAGGGCGTGTCCTGGGTCGTGACCGCCTACAACCTGGCCGTCGCCGTCACCGCGCTCGCGCTTGTGCTGCTCGTCCACAGGCTCGACACGCGGAGCGTGCTCGCCGCGGGCCTCGGGCTCTTCCTCGCGGCCTCGATCGCCTGCGCGGCAGCGCAGAGCCTCGGCTTCCTGATCGGCGCCAGGAGCGTCCAGGGAGTCGGTGCGGCGCTGTTGCTCGCGGCGGCGCTTCCGGTGCTTGGCGCCAGGCGCTGGACCGCCGCCTCGACGTTCGGCCTGGCGGTCGGGCCGGCGCTCGGCGGGGTCTTGACGCAGGCCTTCGACTGGCGCGCGATCTTCATCGCCCAGGCGCCCGTGGCCGCTTTCGGCCTCGTAGCCGTCGTTCGCGCCCGCGAACAGGTCTCGGCGGAGGAGGGCTGGCTCGGCTCGCTCACCCGGACGCTGCCCGCCAACGCCTGCCTCGGCCTCGTCTTCGGCGCTCTCGTCGGCGCGCTCTTCCTCGCCGTGCTGCTTGTGATCAGCGTCTGGGGCTACTCGCCGATCGGCGGTGCGCTGCTCGTCAGCTCGCTGCCCGTCGCGGCGCTGGCGGCGCGTCCGCTCGAACGCCGGCTCGAGCCGTCCGTCGCCGTGTGCGGCGGCGCCGCGCTGCTCGCGCTCGGCCTGATCGGGCTCGCGCTGCTGCCCTCGGCGAGCGCCGCACTCGCCGTCTGGGCGCTCCTCCTCTGCGGCGCCGGCCTCGGTCTCGCGGTGCCGGTCCTTTCGAACGCCACGCTCAACCGCGGGGCGGGGCTCGCCCGGAGCGGGACCCTCACCGTCGGCGCCCGTCACCTCGGCCTCGTGTTGGCGCTCGCGCTGATCGCACCGCTGCTCGCCTCGCGAGTGCCCGCCGCGGGCGATCGTGCGCTCCTGCGCGGGACGGCCGTGCTGCTCGACGCGCCGGTCGGGCTCGACAAGAAGGTTCCCGTGGCGCTCGACCTGCGCTCGGCCTTCGCGCGAGCCCAGGCGGGTGAGACACCCGACCTCGCGCAACCGTTCAACGCTCACGGCGCCCGCCACGACTCGTCCCTCGCGGCAGCGCGCGACAAGCTCGCCGGCGCGATCGAGGCGACGATCACCCGTGCCTCGCGACCCGCCTTCTTCCTTTGCGCGAGCTTTGCCGCTCTCGCGCTGCTCTTGGCAGCCGTCTACCGCCGGAGACTGAGCTGACGAAGTTCCTCGTCGCGCTGCTGCTTGCCGGAGTCGCCCTCATCGCGGTCGAGCTCGGCCTCGGCGCCCTGAACGAGCCCTCGCCGGCGATCGCGAACCCCTGCCACCCGCGCGACGGGCGCACCGGCGGGATCGACGCGACGCTGCAGCGGATCGTGCTCGACGGCCTTGACGGCGCGGCCTGCCGGTTGCACACGACGCGCGAGGAGCTTGTGCTTTCGATCGGCGGCGGCAGCCTCGCGCCGCGGCACTGGGACCCGCACACGATCGACGTCGCGCTCCGCGCCGGCCTGCTGCGCTCGGTGGACGAGGCGGAGCGGCGCGGTGACATCCCGAGCTTCGCCGCGCCCGTGCTGCGGGACCTCGTCCAGCGGCTCCCGCTCGAGCGCCTGATCCGCGGCGGGATCAGCCTGCGCGACCTGCTCGGCTAGCCGCTACTGCTCGTAGCCCTCGACGGTCCCGGGATCCCGCACGTGTGCGGCGCTCGGGTCGCGGCCCGCCTCACGCAGCGCGCGACGCTGGCGGAGCAGGTCCCAGCACTGGTCGAGCCCGACGCGGATCGTCTCCAGCCGCCGGTGCTCCTCGTCGCTCAGGCCGCTGTCTCCCTCGGCTCGCTGGAAGAGCTCGTGCTCCTCCGCGACGAGCTGCTCGATCCGTTCGTGAACTGCCTCGTCTGCCATGCTCAGCCTCCCTTCGGGTGCCGGTCTCGGTAGCCGGGCGCGACGAGGTCCTCGTACTCGCCGTGCCGGTCGATAAATGCCGCCATGAACGGGCAGAGCGGGACGACCTCGAGCCCTTGCTCGCGCGCGTCGTCCAGTGCGGCCGCGGCCAGGCGGCTGCCGAAGCCGTGGCCCTCGAGTGCTGGGTCGACCTCCGTGTGCAGGAACGAGACCCTGTTGTCGCGCCGGTGGTAGGCGGCCTCGCCGACGCGCTCCCCGTTGAGCCGGAGCTCGTAGCGCTTCGCCCCCGGGACGTGGACGACCTCGGCGTCGTCGGGGGAGGTGCCGCTCTCGGCGACCGGGCTCTCGCGGAAGTACTCGAGGAGCTGTCCGGTTGCGTCCGCCTCGCGGGCGTCGCGGTGATCGACGAAGCGGCGGCGATGGTCGGCTGCGTGCTCCCACGGTTCGCGGTCGCTCAGGTAGCCGAAGATCTTGCGCGTCCCGTGGATGAAGCGGCCGTCCTCGGTCTCGAGCGCCGGGATCTCGTCCTTCCCCGAGAGGTCGCGCAGGTTCTCGCGGTCCTCAGGCCACGGTTCGACCTGCCGCGCGACGAAGTCGATCCCGAGCTCGGTCAGGACCTCGCGCACCGCGGAGGAGAACGGGCACCACTCGGCCTGATAGAGCGTCAGCACGATCAGCCCTCGAAGCCGTTCGTTTTATGTGTGCCGTCGCAGAAGGGCTTGTTCTGCGAGCCGCCGCAGCGGCAGAGCGCGGCCTTCTCGCCCTCGTAGAGGACGTTGCCCTCGGCGTCGAGCACGCGCACGCCCCCGCGGACCAACAGCGGCCCTTGCGCGGATGCCCGCACCTCGAGCGGCTGCTCGCGCTTCGGCTCGGGAACGCCCACGCGGCGTGTGCGCAGCGCCCCGGACGGGCAGCGCGCGACCGCGGCCTCGATCTCGTCAGCGGAGGCCGCCTCGATGTCGACCCAAGGACGGCGTTCCGGGTCGAACACCCTCGGCAGAGCTCGGACGCAGTTGTGCGAGTGGTAGCAGAGCGTCGGTTCCCACTCGACCACGATCTCGTCGGTCGAGTATTCCCGCACCTCCCGTGGCTCGCGCGCGGCCATCAGGAGATGGTAGTGACCGCTACTCGCGTGGCCGAACGGGCGAGTCGACGCAGACGACGCGCGCGTCTTCGTCGCCGAGCACGCTGTACGAGTGCGAAACGCCGGCCGGCGTGACGATCACGTCGCCCGGTCCCGCGTCGAGGCTCTCGCCCTCGACCGTCCAGCGCATCCGCCCGGAGCGGATCACGACCACGTGGTCCTGCGGCGGGTCGTGGACGTGTACCTCCTTCACCTGCCCTGCCGGGTGAGTGACGAAGTGCGCCTCGAGGTAGTCGAGCCAGACGCCCTCGTCCTCGTCGTCCGGCCGCACGAAGCGGCGGTAGTCGTTCTTGTCTCTGATCTTGACCATGGGCGATCCTCGCACAGTCCCTATCGCTGATGCTCCCCTGTTGGCACCTGCTGCTGGCGGGCGGACAGTTCTCGCAGGGCAGGCTGCGCGCTTCCCCAGGGCGACGTCACGGCTACGTCGAGGCGCTCGCAGTGCATCGTTGCGCGTTGCGAGACGCGTTCGTCGTCCACGGCGGCGTCGAGGTCGACACCCAGGGCGACGCCTTCCTGTTCGTGTTCGCCGATCCCGTCGAGGCGCTCGTGGCGGCGGCGGAGGGGCAGGCGGCGCTCGGCTCCGGGCCGGTCCGGGTGCGGATGGGGTTGCACACGGGCGAGGTGCGCCTGACCGGAGAGGGATATGCCGGGCGCGAGCTGCACCGGGCTGCCCGGGTCGGTGCTTCCGGGCACGGCGGCCAGGTCGTGCTATCGGCTGCGACGCGGGCACTCGTCGATGGTGAGTTGACCGAGCTGGGCGAGCACAGGTTGAAGGACTTCGAGGAGCCGGTCGGGTTGTTCCAGCTCGGGTCCAGCCGCTTCCCGCCATTGAAGACGATCTCGAACACGAACCTGCCGCGGCCGGCCTCTTCCTTCGTCGGCAGGGAGCGGGAGCGGGACGAGCTGGTCGGGATGCTCTCGAACGGGCGGCGGCTGGTGACGTTGAGCGGCCCGGGCGGCTCGGGGAAGACGCGGCTCGCGGTCGAGGCGGCGGCGGAGCTGGTGTCCGAGTTCAAGGCCGGCGTCTTCTGGGTCGGGCTGTCCGCGCTGCGCGACCCAACGCTCGTCGGCGCGACGATCGGCCAGACCCTCGGCGCCAAGGATGGCCTGGCCGAGCATGTGGGTGAGCGCGAGCTCCTGCTCCTGCTGGACAACTTCGAGCAGGTCGTCGAGGCGGCGCCCGAGCTGGGCGAGCTGCTCGAGTCTTGCCCAAACCTGAAGCTGCTCGTCACCAGCCGCGAGCGGCTCCGCATCCGCGGCGAAGTCGACTACCCGGTCCCGCCGCTCGCCGGGCCGGAGGCCGTCGAGCTCTTCTGCGAGCGGGCGCAGCTCGAGCCCGACGAGACGATCGCGGAGCTCTGCCGCCGCCTGGAAGAGCTACCCCTCGCGCTCGAGTTGGCCGCGGCCCGCACGAGCGTCCTCTCCCCGGCCCAGATCCTCGAGCGTCTTTCGCAGCGGCTCGATCTGCTCAAGGCAGGACGCGACGCCGAGGCGCGCCAGCAGACGCTGCGCGCGACGATCGATTGGAGCCACGACCTCCTCTCGGAAGACGAGCAGCGGCTGTTCGCCCGCCTTGCCGTCTTCCGCGGCGGCTGCACCCTCGAGGCGGCCGAGCGGGTCGCGGACGCCGATCTCGACACGCTGCAATCGCTCGTGGACAAGAGCCTTCTCCGGCACACGAATGAGCGCTTCTGGATGCTGGAGACGATCCGCGAGTATGCGCGCGGGCGACTGGCGAAGAGCGGCGAGGAGCAGGAGCTGCGCCGGCGCCACGCCGGCTGCGCGCTGGCGATCGCCGAGGCGGCCTACTATCCGATGAAGGAGGAGGGAGCCGATCAGGCCGACGCGCTCGGGCGCATCGGCGCCGAGCACGACAACCTCCGGGCGGCGCTCGAGTGGGCGCGCGACGAACGCGAGGACGAGACCCTGTTGCGTCTGGCTGCGTCGCTATCCTTCTTTTGGTTCGCTCGCGCATTCGTGCAAGAGGCGGCGACCTGGATAACGCTTGCGGTCGAGCGCGGGTCGGAGCCGGTGCGAGCGCGGTTCACAGTCCTGCAGGTGCTCAGCGCGATGGAACGGGACCGAGGAGACATCGAGGCTGCGGACGCACTCGTCGCCGAGCAGCGCAGCATCGCCGAGCGTGAGGCGAACGAGGGCATGCTGCTCAATGTCCTCAACTCCGAGGGTTGGGCTGCGCAGCTCAAGGGCGATCTCGACGCGGCTCGGGCGGCCTTCCTCGCGCTCACGGAAACAGCACGCGAGCTAGGCAAGCCCGGCGGGGTCGGGATCGGGACGGTGAACATCGCAACGATCGCCAACGAGGTCGGCGATTTCCAAGGCGCACTCGATTACTCCACCGAGGCTCTGGCCCTGTTCCGGGAGGTCGGCGACGACAGTGGAGTCATCGTGGCTCTCTTGAACTGCGGCTTGAATGCTTTAGAGCTCGAGGATCGCGTGATCGCCGAGCAATCGTTCCGCGAGGCGCTCGCCGTCTCTGTCCGGGTCGGGATGACCAGGCATGCCCTGCCCAGCGCGGCCGGTCTCGCCTCAGCTCTCGTCGCAGTCGACGAGGTGGAGAAAGCCGCCTGTCTGCTCGGTGCCGTCGCGGCTTTGCAGGAGGGGACCGGTTTCGAGCTCGACGAGGAGTTCAAGGAGCACTGCGCTCGCGCGCTCTCTGATGCGAGGGCCTCGCTCGGCGAGGAGGCGTTCGACGCTGCCTGGGCGCGCGGGAAGGCGATGACGCCCGAGGAGATCGTCGCGTTTACGATGGCCTCGTGACGCGCTTCCTGCACACGATGGTCCGGATCACCGACCCGGAGCGGAGCCGCGCCTTCTACGAGGCGCTCGGGTTCACGTTCGCGGGCGACTTCGACATCGTCCGCGGCGGGCAGCTCGAGGCGACGAACCACTTCTTCTCGATGGGCGACCAGGAGCGGGTGCTCGAGCTGACGTACAACCACGACGGCCGCACCTACGAGCTCGGCACGGGCTACGGCCACATCGCCGTCGGCGTCGACGACCTGGACGGGACGCTCTCGGCGCTCGCGGGTCAGGGAATCGAGCCGGAGCGGCCGCCGTACTCGGTCCGCGAAGGGGGCTCACGCCTCTGTTTCGTGCAGGATCCCGACGGCTACCGAATCGAGCTGATCGAGCGCCGCTAGCGGGCGCGGACTAGATACGCAACTCGGCCTGCCGCGCCCGAGGCCCAGCACGCGGACGGGCTCGCACAGTCGACCGTGTCGAGGCTGCCGTCGTCGAAGCGCTGCCAGCTCGCGCCGAAGTCGGTGCTCACGTCGCTGCCGGAGAGCCCTACGGCGATTGCCGTGTGGCCGTCGACCCAGGTCACGCCAGAGCGGTACTCCGAGGGCGCCGACGGGGAGAGGATCCAGCTCAGGCCGCCGTCGAAGGTACGGGCGAAGCTGTCGGGTGAGGCAATCGGCGCGAAGAAGTCGCCGCCGACGGCGATGCCGCGCTGCTGGCCGTTGAAGGCAAGGCCGTTGATTCCGGCGGTGGGGCCGAACTCGATGGGCGTCGGCGCGACGGTCCACGTGACCCCGCGGTCATCTGAGCGGAAGACGCGTGCCGCCGCGCCGCCGCTGCCGAACCACGCGCGGTGGCCGTGGTCGGTGGTGAGGCACTCGCCGCTGGCCGCGAAGGCGGCCTCGCCCGGCGCCGGCGGCATCTGCAAGCCCGTGATGTGCCAGCTCAGCCCGCCGTCGTCGGTCGCGATCACGCGGAAGTGAACCCCGTCGGGCGGGTCGGAGACGGCCAGGCCGTGATTCCTGTCGAAGAAGCTCATGCAGTCGTAGAACGCGTTCGGCTCGGAGTTCACGAACGTCAGATCCCAGCTCTGCCCGCCATCGTGGGTGACGTACATGCGGAAGTCGGTCGGGTTGTCGCCGATCGACATCGCCACTGCGTCGGACGCGTCGAAGGCCTGAATGTCTCGGAACTGCAGGCCTGCCGACCCGGACGGCGAGACGTCCTGCCAGCTCGCGCCTCCGTTGGTCGTGCGCATCACGACGCCGGTCGTGGGCGTGTAGCCGCTGACCCAGGCGGTCGTCGCGCTGACGGCCGACAGGCCGCGGAAGTGGGCGGTGGTTCCGGTAGGCGTGTCACGCCAGACGTAGTCGGGCCTGCCGCCCGAGGCCGGCGAGACGCCTAGGAGAAGCGCAAACGCCGTCAGCAGGACGATCCGCCTCAGCACGAAGCGGGACTCTAAACGGTCCCACCGCCGGTCGCGGCCACTATCATCTCCTCCCGATGACGACCTTCTCGGTGATGGTCCGTGTCCGAGCGGCGCGCACAGGCGCGTCCGCTTCGGCGCCCTCGTAGCCAGCATTTCCTCCGTCCGCACGTCGCGGCCGAGCTCGTGCGCGACGCCGAGCTGCGCGGCGACGAGCTCGTCCTCGACGTCGGTGCCGGCGACGGACGGCTGACGGCGGAGCTCGCTCGCGCGGCTGCACGGGTCGTCGCCGTCGAGCTCGACCCACGGCTCGCCGCAAGCCTGCGCGGGCGCTGGCCGAACGTCGAGGTCGTGGAGGGCGACGCGCGCGAGGTTGAGCTCCCGCGCGAGCCGTTCCGCGTCGTCGCGAACCTGCCGTTCCACGGGACTACGGAGATCCTCCGGCGCCTGCTCGACGACCCACGCGTACCGCTGGCTCGCGCCGACTTGGTGGTGGAGTGGGGAGTGGCAGTCAAGCGCGGGCTGCCGTGGCCGAGCAGCGTCAACAGCGTGGTGTGGGCCGCGTGGTACTCGGTCGAGGTCACACGCAGGTTGCCGAGGAGCGCGTTCGTCCCGCAGCCGAGCGTCGATGCGGGCGTGCTGGTGCTGACGCGGCGGGAGCGGTCGCTCGTGCCGGTCCGGCGGGCGGTCGAGTACCGCCGCTTCGTCGCGCGCGGCTTCCGGCGAGGCGGGCGGTGTGGCTCGCTGCCCCGCGACCTCGACGCGCACGAGTGGGCGGCGCTGTTTCTCGCTAGCCGAGCTCGATCGTCAAGCGCGAGGGCGCGCTTGTGACCTTGAACGCGCGCTTCTCGGAGAGGCCGATCGCCCAGGTGAGGACGGCCTCGAAGTCGCCGGTCTTCGAGATCTGCCGCACCCAGTGCATCCCGGCCGGAGCGATCGTGCGCGGGCCGGTATAGGTGCGGTCGAGCGTGCCGCCGGAGATGTCCGCGGTCGCCGCCGGCTCGAAGCGGACTACGAGAAACGTGTTGCCCGCGATCGGGATGTGGTTGCCCGACGCGTCCTCGGTCTGTGCCTCGTCGGCCGGCCTGTACTCGACCGCGTAGCCCGGGCTCGCGCCGTTCGCCGGCTTGAAGTCGAAGATGATCCGGTCCGCGCAGGCCTGCGAGTCGACGCGCACGGCGCTCAAGAACATCGTCTCGGGCGGCTTCGTCGAGCTCGCCTGCTTGCTGGTGCCGCCGCCGAACGGCACGCAGGCCTCCGTCCCGGCGGTGGAACGGGATGAGCCGCTCGTGGAGGTCTTCCCGCCGCAACCTGCGACCACGAGCACGAGGACGAGGACGAGGAGCGCTGCCCGTTGCACGCGGGGAATCTAGCCGCTGCGAGCGCGCAGCTTGAGCCGCTCGGCGCGTGACGGAAGATCGACGATCTCCGCGGCCGAGAACCTGCTGCGGATCAGCTTCTGCGCGTACAGCCGCTCATCGGCGGCGCGGAAGAGCAGCAGCGAGCTGCTCCCGTCGCGCGGGCAGACGGCCCAGCCGAAGCTCATGCTGAGCCCCTCCTCGGCGAGCTTGGCGGTCAACCGGCTGCAGACGGCTCGCACGGCTTCCGTGCCGGGCGCGGAGGTGATCACGGCGAACTCGTCGCCGCCGATCCGGGCGAGCTGGTCCTGCCCTGGGAGGCTCCGCCTGAGGACGTCGGCCACACGGCGCAGGAGGTCGTTCCCGACCGCGTGTCCTTCCTGGTCGTTGATCTCCTTGAGGTTGTCGACGTCCGCGAGGATGAGGCCGAACGGGCGGCCGAGCTCGACCCGCGCCGAGAGGACGGTGTCGAAGGCCCGCGTGTTGAGCAGGCCGGTCAGGAAGTCGTTCTCCTCGGCGGCGTGAAGCTGGTCGACGAGCGCGCGGTTGCTATGCGCGAACCAGCCGACGAGCGCGCCCATCGTCGTGTATATGTCACGAGGCGGATCGGCGTGCTCGTGCTGAAGAGCTCGGCCAGCGGGAAGCGCGGGTTGACGACGATCCCGCCCGCGTAGAGAGCGGTCGCTCCGACCCCGGCGGCCGCGCCCCAGTACGGGCCGGAGGCGAGCGCGATCATCGCGATCGGGAAGTAGTAGAGGTGCGCGACGCCGACGCCCGGGCGCTCGAGCGCGAGGAAGCAGACGAAGATCGCCGGGTAGAGCACTGCCGAACCCAAGAGAAGGAAGGCACGGTGACGGACGACTGCCGCAGGCATCTTGCTCTCAAGATCGTGTGGTGGTCGCCCTGGCGCGTCCCTCAATGTGGGGATTCGCGCGTTGTCACGCTTTCGGCACAGAGGCGTTTCACACGCGTGACACGTTGCTCGGTACGGTGGCTGCGATGGCGAAAGCAGCGACACCTTGGGGACCGGCAGAGCTCGTCGAGGAGCTCACGCTCGTCCAGCGCGCGGGCGGCAAGCGCTTCTCCTCGCTCGTCCAGCTGCTCGAGGCGCCGGGTGGCGAGGAGCTTGTGCGCTTCGCGTACGCGACCGGCGGGTCGGCGCGGCGCGGGCCGGTGACGTTGCGGGCTCGGGATCTCGAGCGCCTGCGCGCAGGTCTGGCTGAGCGCCCGCGGCTCGCGGCGGCGCTGGGGTTGAGGCCGCCGTAGAGGCCGGGGCTAAGCGGGAGCGAACGTCCGCTCGCGCGCGGCATCGACCAGCGAGCCGAGGACGAGAGCGCCGCCGGTCGGACCGAGCAGCGGGTCGACCGCGTGCTCCGGGTGCGGCATCAGGCCGAGGACGTTCCCGTCGGCGTTGACGACGCCTGCGACGTCGGCGACCGAGCCGTTCGGGTTGTCCGCGTAGCGCAGCGCGATCTGGCGCGTCGCCTCCAGCTCGGGGAGCAGCTCGTCGTCGGCGAAGTAGCAGCCTTCGCCGTGCTTGATTGGCATCGTCAGGCACTGGCCTTGCTCGGCACGAGTGGTGAACGGGGTGTCTGCTCGCTCGACCACGACGTCGACGTCGCGGCAGACGAAGGAGAGCGACGCATTCGGCCGAAGCGTTCCCGGCAGCAGCCCGGCCTCGCAGAGCACCTGGAAGCCGTTGCAGATCCCGAGCACGAGCCCTCCTTCGCCGGCGAAGCTGGTGACCGCACCCATCACGGGTGCGAAGCGCGCGATCGCGCCGCAGCGGAGGTAGTCGCCGTACGAGAAGCCGCCCGGGAGGACGACGGCGTCTGCCGCGGGCAGGTCGGGCTCCCCGTGCCAGACGGGGAACGCGTCGGCGCCGAGTCTCTCGAGTGCCAACACCGCGTCGCCGTCGTCGTTCGAGCCCGGGAAGACGACGACCGCGATCCTAGGTCGCGTGCGGCTCTCGCTCACTCGGCCGCCACCGAGATCTCGAACGACTCGATCAGCGGGTTTGCGAGCAGCTGCTGGCACATCCGCTCCAGCTCGGCCCTGGCGCGCTCGGGATCCTCGCCCTCGAGCTCGAGATCGACCACGCGACCGACGCGAGCCTCCTCGACCGCGAAGCCGAGATGCCGCAGAGAGCTCTGCACGGCCTCGCCCTGCGGGTCGAGGATCCCCGGCTTCGGCCTGACGAGCACGGTCGCCCTCACGTGAGCACCACCTCCGGATCGGCGAGGTAGTCCTCGAACGCGATCTCCGTCAGCCGCTCGAACGCTTCGACGTAGCGCGCCCGCGTGCCGGCGACGATGTCCTCCGGCAGCTCGGGACCCGGGTAGTTCTTGTCCCAGCCGATCGACTCGCAGTAGTCCCGCGCGAACTGCTTGTCGAAGGACGGCTGCGGCTTGCCAGGCTCGTACTCGTCGGCCGGCCAGAAACGGGACGAGTCTGGCGTGAAGGCCTCGTCGGCGAGAACCAGTTTGCCGTCGGGGTCGATCCCTAGCTCGAACTTCGTATCGGCGATCAGGATCCCGCGGGCCGCCGCGTGCTCGGAAGCGAACCGGTAGAGCTCGAGCGAGGCACGCTCAACCTCCTCGTAGCGCTCCTTGCCCACCAGCTCCTCGGCCTGGGCCCGGTCGATGTTCTGGTCGTGTCCCTCGAGCGCCTTCGTCGACGGCGTGAAGAGCGGCTCCGGCAGCTTGTCGGATTCCTGGAGGCCCTCCGGGAGCTCGTGCCCGCAGACGACGCCGGTCGCCTGGTAGTCCTTCCAGCCCGAGCCCGCGAGGTAGCCGCGCACGACGCACTCGAGCGGCAGCATCTCGAGCCGCCGGCACTCGGTCGAGCGCCCGTCGGAACGGAGGGCGAGCAGGTGGTTCGGCACGATCTCGCGCGTCCGGGTAAACCAGAACCCGGAAAGGCCGGTCAGCACGCGACCCTTGTCCGGGATCTCGGTCGGCAGGACGACGTCGAAGGTCGAGATCCGGTCGCTCGCGACGAGGAGCAGGCGCTCCGAGTCGAGCTCGAACAGCTCGCGCACCTTCCCGCTTCCGACGTGAACCGCGGCTTCAGACATGAACGGGCTCCTCCCTCCCGGCCAGAGCGGCGAGCCGCTCGAAGACCGTGTCGACATGTCGTGTGTACCAGCCGAGGTCGAACACCGCGTCGAGGTCGACCCGGCCGGCAATCTCCTTGTCCGCGCGCACTAGCTCGCGGAAGTCCTGCTCCTCCTCCTGCGCCCGGAGCGCGTGGCGCTGCACCGTGCGGTAGGCGTCGTCGCGGGAGAGCCCTGACTCGACGAGTGCGAGCAGCAAGCGCTGGCTGAAGAAGAGGCCGTGGCCCGCCTCGAGGTTGCGCAGCATCCGCTCCGGCCTTACCTCGAGCCCTTCGACGAGCCACGCGAGCTTGTCGAGCATGTAGTCGAGCACCAGGAACGAGTCCGGGATCACGACGCGCTCCGCCGATGAGTGCGAGATGTCGCGCTCGTGCCAGAGCGCGACGTTCTCGAGCCCGACGAGCGCGTTTGCGCGCACGACCCGCGCGAGCCCGCAGAGCCGCTCCGCGACGACCGGATTCCGCTTGTGCGGCATCGCCGAGGAGCCTTTCTGGCCGCGGCCGAACGGCTCCGCGACCTCCGCGACCTCGGTCCGGGACAGGTGGCGCAGCTCGAGTGCGAACCGCTCGATCGACGCGGCCAGGACAGCGAGCGCCGCGAGCAGCTCCGCGTGCCGGTCGCGCTGAAGGATCTGCGTGGAGACCGGCTCCGGCTCGAGGCCGAGCCGCTCGCAGGCGAGCCGCTCGAGCTCCGGGTCGGTCGCGGCGTAGGTTCCGACCGCGCCTGAGAGCTTGCCGACGCGCATCCGCTCGAGCGCGCTGCGGAGACGCTCGCGGCCGCGCTCGAGCTCGAACGCCCAGCCGGCCAGCTTGAGGCCGAACGTCGTCGGTTCGGCGTGAATACCGTGCGTTCGGCCGATGCAGAGCGTCTGCCGGTGCTCCTGCGCGCGAGCGAC
>VAXD01000075.1 GCA_005884155.1 Actinomycetota bacterium
AGAACTGCAACGTCTACAACGACGGCGCCTTCGACACCGTTCGCGACCAGAAGGAGAACCGGATCGTGCTCGAGCAGGGCAAGCCGATCCGCTTCGGCGCGGAGAGCGAGCGGGGCGTGCGGCTGCGCGAGGACGCCTCGGCCGAGATCGTCGATGTCGCGGACGTGGGCGAGGACGCACTGCTCGTGCATGACGAGGCTGCGCCGACACCGTCGCTGGCCGCGGCGATCGCGCGCCTCTCACACACGCCGCACGGGCCGACCCCGATCGGCGTCTTCCGCGACGTCGAGCGGCCGGTATACGACCGCCTGATGGAAGAACAGCTCGAGCGCGCCGTCGCCGATCAGGGCGAGGGCGATCTCGCGGGTCTGCTGCACGCCGGCGACACCTGGACGATCGACTGAGTCAAGCGTCCGGGCCGATGCCGCAGGCCCGCGGGCTTCGTTTCCGGGACTGGAAGACGCACTGCGTCGTCTTCGGCGACGGCGAAGTGCCGGGCCGGCTGCCGCTGCTCTGTTTGCACGGCGGGCCGGGCGGGACGCACTTGCCGCTCGAAGGGCTCGGGCAGCTTTCGGAGCAGGGACGGCGCGTCGTCTACTACGACCAGCTCGGGAGCGGGGATTCCGACCGCCCGGACGATCCCTCGCTCTGGACGGTCGAGACCTACGTCGAGCAGCTCCGGTCGGTGCGCGACGGGCTCGGGCTCGACGAGGTCCACCTCTTCGGCACCTCCTGGGGCGGGATGCTCGCGCTCGAGTATGCGTTCACCGAGCCGCCGGGCCTGAAAAGCCTGATCCTCAACTCGACCCCGACGAGCGCGCCGCGCTGGGCCGAGGAGGGGCACCGCCTGCTCGCGACTCTGCCGGCCGGGCTCGATGAGAAGCAGGCCGAGGAGGAGTTCAAGCGGCGCTATATCTGCCGTCTCGACCCCGAGCCGGAGGTCCTCGCGCGCGCCCGCGCGAAGTTCGGCACCGAGGTCTACGAGGCGATGTGGGGGCCGAACGAGTTCACGGCCACCGGCACGCTCAAGGACTGGGACGTGATCGGTCGGCTCGGCGGAATCGACGTCCCCACGCTGATCACGTCCGGTCGCCACGACGAGTGCACGCCCAAGCTCGTGGAGCCGTTGCACGAGGGCATCTCCGGCTCGGAGTGGGTGCTCTTCGAGGAGAGCGCGCACATGCCGTACCTCGAGGAGCCGGAGCGCTTCCTCGAGGTCGTCGGCGGCTTCCTCGACCGCGTCGAGGGTTTGCGGCCTCCTCCGCCCGGCTAAGTCTCTCGGGAAATGAGGATGCCCCGTTTCCGGCGGGGGGCGGCACCGCGCAGGAGAGCCGCCTCCGAGGCCGAGACGATCGTCCAAGGCGGGCCGCCGGTGGTCGAGGAAGAGGTCGTCCCCGGGCCTCCGCCTCCGCCTCCGCGCCCGCTGATCTGGCCGTGGCTGCTCGTGTTGCTCATCCTGGTCGCCGGGGGGTTGATCGCCCTCTGGCTCCTCACGCGAGACGACAACCATCACGGTGCCGCGACCGTGCGGGTGCCCGACGTCGTCAACAGCACGCAGAGCGAGGCCGTCGGGCGGCTCGGGCAACGCGGGCTCGTCGCGCGGATCGTGACCAGGCCGAGCGCCGCTCCGACCGGGACTGTTTTCGGCGAGAAGCCCTCCGCGGGCACGCGTGTCTCGAGGGGCTCGATGGTCACGCTGTCGGTCTCGTCGACTGCCGCGGTGACCGTCCCCAAGGTCACCGGCTTGCAGGCTGCAGACGCGGTCGCGTCCCTGCGGGGGCGAGGCTTTTCGTCCCAGACGTCGACGGTGGTCTCCACCAAGCCTCCGGGCACCGTGCTGTCTCAGGACCCGAATGCGGGCGTCCAAGTGTCCCGGGGATCGGTCGTGTCGCTGCGCATCTCGCGCGGAAAGGTCAAGGTCCCGAATGTCGTCGGTCAGAGCCGCCCGAACGCAGTCGCCACGATCCGCGGCGCCGGGCTCGTCCCGAAGACCGTGCAGGTGCCTTCATCGCGGCCGAAGGGAATCGTCGTCGCGCAGGCCCCGAGCGCCGGCATTCGCGTGGCGCCAGGCTCGGCCGTGCGGTTGAACGTCTCCCGCGGAGCGTCGGCGACCGGCGCGCCACCACCGCGGCCACCACCGCCACCGCCACCACCACCGGCGAACGCCACGATCCCTGACGTGACGGGCATGAGCCAGGCGGCCGCGCAGCGGAGGCTGAACGCATCGGGCTTCAAAGCCGGCGTGGTCTACGTCTCGTCGAGCCAGCCTCAGGAGACGGTCGTCGCCCAGTCGCCGAATGCGGGGGCGACCGCCACGCGCGGAACCCGCATCCAGCTCAACGCGTCACTCGGGCCGAACCCGGCCGCTCAGCAGACGGTGCCGAACGTCGTTGGCATGGCGGCGGCGCAGGCGAGGGCGCGCCTACGGTCGGCGGGCCTCAAGGTTCAGCAGCTCACGCGGGCGGTGAAGAAGGTGAGTCAGGCCGGGAAGATCGTCGACGAGCAGCCGAGCGGGGGACGGCGGGTGCCGAGCGGCTCGACGGTGACGATCTACGCGGGCCGGTTGACGACGAGCTAGGCGTCGATGACGTCGACCGAGACGATCAGGTCCGGCCGGATGAAGCGGCCGGCGTAGAAGGGCCACGAGCCGTTCGCGTTGGCGAACTGCTCGATCACTTCCTGCGCGCCTTCCATGGCGGTCCCGAAGTCGTTGAAGACGCCGACGTCGATCCCGTCGCCGTCCGTCAGCCGGACGACGACGCGGTACGCGCCGCGCGAGTGGCCGATCGTCCCGAGCAGCGGCTGCTCGACCGGCGCCGGCGGAGCCGGATCGGCGAGAGGCGCGGGCGGGAACGGATCGATCACCGGCAGCTCGGCCGGCAGATCTGCCGGGGCCTCGGCCGGAAGCTCGGCCGCGGGGGGCGGCTCGGCCGGAGTGGGCTCGGGCGGTGTCAGCACGACCGGCTGGAGCTCGGGCAGCTGCGTCGGCACCGGCTCGGGCTCCGGAGCCGGCTCGGGGGCTGGGGGAGGAGTCGGAGGAAAGTTGACCGGGATGAGCGGCGTCGGCTCAGGCACGGGCTCGGGGGCCACGGCCGGAATCTCGGGCTGAGGCTCGGGCGGCGCCATCGACGGCAGCGGATCGGCCTGAGGCGCCGGTGCCTCGAGCACTGCCGGCTCGGGCTCGACCGCGGGGACCGGCTCGGGCTCGACCGCGGGGAGCGGCTCGGGCTCGGCCTGGGGGGCTGCAGGGGCCGGCTCGGCCGGCGCCGGAGCCATCAGGGGCTCGAAGGCCGGCGCGGGAGCAACAGGCTCGGTCGCCGGAGCCTCGGGCGGCCGCAAGGCCGGAGGGAAGTCGGGGACGTCCGGCTGTGGGGCCGGCTCCGGGTTGAGTGAAGCCGAGGCACGCACGACCGGCGGGCTCAGCGGAGGCTCGAGCGAGAGTCCGATTCCCGCTGTGATCTCGTGCGTCCCTAGTGCTGACATGTTCCCCTTTCCTTTGGTCTCTCGAGGGTCGCGCAGGAGCTTGCGCGCGCGCTCTGCCAGCTCCGGATCCACGAGCATGAGCTCGGGGGAGAGGCGCCGTACGAGGGATGTTCGATCGATGAGACCAATTCGCCGCAGTTTGTGTGTGTAGCCGCGCGGGAGTGATCCCGCAGACGCAGTATCGGTGGGCCGCTCACAAGCTGGCATGCCGCATTTGGGGGATTGGCGGGCGGCCGCGGAAGCCGCCCGCCTGGCCGTTTCTCAGTGGTTGACGGCTCGCGGAGACGGGCTCGCCGAGACGGTGAAGTCGGCTGAGTTGTCGTCTGTGTTATGGCCGTCCGGGAGCCGGACGTCGCTGTTTCCGGGGCTCGGCGCCGCGGGAGGGGCCGGCGCCGGATGCCCACGGACGAACGCGTTCGTGGCGTCGCCGTAGCCCAGCGAGTCGACGATCGAGCCGTTCGCGTCGCGCAGGGCGAGCCCACCGCCGGTCGCGGCGAGCGACGCCGTGAATGTCTGATCCGCCGCGGGCGGTCCCGCGTAGTCGCGTCCGCCGAACAGGTAGAAGCCGCCCGGCGCGAGCATCGTTCCGGACGGGATCGTCCCGAGCCCGACGTCACTGGTCCCCGCTGAAGAGCGGTACACGAGCCGATAGCCGCCGAGGTCGGCCGCGGCCGTGCCGCCGTTGTAGAGCTCGACGAACTCGTTCTGAGCCGAGCCGGTCATGCCGGTCATGAACTCGTTCACGCGCAGGTCGGCCGAGCCGCCGTGAGCGACGGCACAGACGATCGACGCCACGCCGTCGGACGCGCCATACGAGATCGAGAGCGTGCCCGTCCCGGCGGGGGCGTGGCACGCCGAGCCGTTCAGCCCGTCGAGGGTCGTCAGCTGCGGTCCCGCGGGGCCCGTGGGGCCGCGCGCGCCGGCCGGGCCCTCAGGCCCTGCGGCCCCGGTCGCACCGGGAGCGCCCGCAGGCCCAGGCGGGCCGTCCACGCCCGCGGCTCCGGTCGGTCCAGGCGGCCCGGCCGGGCCCTGGATGTTCCAGGCCAACGCCTGCTCGCCACGCCGGCAGGCGTTCGGGCCGGCGACCACCCGTACACGTCCGGTCTTCCGTTGAACGCAGGCGTTGACCACGCCGCTGTGACGCCGGTGCCCGGACGTGTGGGCGGCAAGGGCGGCGCCCCCGGCGAGTGCCAGGGCGAGCGCGCCGAACAGCACGATTCGCATCGCAAAGCTCCTCTCGTCGATTGCAGCCAGTGGTAGCGGCCGCCATGAGGGGAAGCCAGGGCACGCGCGCCTTCCGGCGCACCTTCGTCACACGGTCGTTACGAAACCCAGAAGTAGATCGACGCGCCGAGCCCGGCGAGCACGCAGTAGATCGCGAACGGGATGAGCGTCTTCGTCTCGAAGTACCGCATCAGAAAACGCACTGCGAGGTACGCCGTCAGCGCGGAGCACAACGCGCCGACGAGCGCTTGGCCGCGCACCCCGTTCCCGTGAGAACCGGCCAGCTCGGGCAGCTTCAGGATCGCCGCCGCCCCGATGATCGGCGTCGCGAGCAGGAAGGCGAACCGCGCCGCGTCCTTGTTCGAGAGGCCCATCAAGAGGCCGCCGCCCATCGTCGCGCCCGAGCGCGAAAAGCCCGGGATCAACGCCAGCGCCTGCGCCGCGCCGATCCCGAAGGCGCCGCCAAACGTGGTCTGCTTCGCAATCCGCGCGTCGTCGTCCTCCTCCACCTGCGGCGCCCGCCGGCGCAGGAGCTCGGCGCCGTAGAGCATGAAGCCGTTCAGCATCAGAAAGAACGCTGCCGACTTCGGCGACGCGAAGACGTGGCGGAGCTTGTTCTCGAGCAGGAGCCCGAGAATTCCCGCCGGGATTGTCCCAACCACAAGCAGCCACGCGAGCTTCGCGTCCGTGTCTGCCGGATCGATCCCGCGGTCGCGCAAGCTTCGCCCGAGCCCCTTCACGATTCGCACCCAGTCGGCCCAGAAGAAGCCGAGCAGGACGAGCGCCGTCGCCAGGTGCGTCGCGACGAGGAAGGTGATGAAGTACGGGTCGTTCTGGTGGATGTTCCAGCCGAGCAGGCTCGGCAGGATCACGCTGTGGCCCAGGCTCGAGACCGGAAAGAGCTCCGACACGCCCTGAAGCAGCCCGAGGACAATCGCCTGCCCGTACGAGATGAGCGACGCGAGCGCCACTCAGTCCGCGGGCTGTGCGCGCTTGGGCCCGCTCTGGAACCAGGCGAAGACGAGCAGGGCGAGCCCGACGAGCAGCGAGGCGATCCCGTGCTTCACGTGGTGGTGTCCCGAGCCGGATTCGTGCCCTGGGAGCCAGGACGGCAGCGACTTCGCGGGCTCGATCCAGTAGACGAACGCCAGCACGATCAAGGCGATCCCGAGGATGGTGGCGACGATGATGACGGGCCGGCTGTTCAGGCGCACGCCGCGGGACGATACCGCTAGAGCGGTATGCCGTCCGGGAGGATGTAGGCGCAGAAGGCGAGGGCGAGTACCCAGACGAGCCGGTCCTCCTCGACCGCGGCGAGCGGGACGACCCACGCCGCGTACCAGGGCAGCAGCCACGGCGTCGCGACGAGGACCAGCATCGAGGCGAGCGCCATCCTGGGTCGGCCCCGCCGGGCGCTCCGCACGAGCAGCGGCGTGAGCGCGACGAGTGGCAGAAGCGCGAGCCAGCGGGGCAGGCCGACCTGGTGCAGGCGCGACGGGATCGCCCAGTCGGACGTCCGGTGGGCGAAGACGCCTAGCGTCGTGATCCACGCTGTCCCGAAGAAATAGAACGCGATCGCGGCGAGAGCCCCCGCGGCTAGAGCGAAGCCCCCGATCATTCGCAAGGCCTCGCGCCGGGAAGAGCTCATCAGGTGGAGCGGGAGGACGCCGAGCACGATCCACTTCACGCCGCCGGCAACAGCGAAGCTCGCTCCCGCGAACCGGGGTCGCCGCGCAGCCAGCGCCAGTGCGCCGAGCACGAAGGCCATCATCCACACGTCGTTGTGGCCGCCGCCGGCAAAGTCGAATGCGAGCAGCGGGTTCCAGCCGACGAACGCCGCCGCGAACGCAGGTAGCGGTGCGACGAGGGCGGCGAGACCCGTCACCACCAGCATTCCGGCCGCGCCCGCTACACGGTACGCGAGCTGCTCGTCGCCGGCAGAACGCCCGCCTGCGACGGCGAGCCCGGCAGACGCCCCCGAGAAGACCGGCCCGTAGACGGACTTGCTCGTGCGCCAGCCCTTCGCCATCGCCCTCGAGGCGGGGTCCTGCTCGAAGCGCGCCGGAGCGACGGTGTATGGGTTCGCGTCGTGCACCGTCGCGACGCGCCCGTAGGCCCAGTACGCATAGACGTCGCGAGAGATGACGAGCGGCCCGGCAAGGGGAACGAGCTGGATTGCCGCGCCGACTGCGAGCACGACCGCAAGTTGGGTCTGACGCCGGCGGACGAGGAAGAGCGCGCCGACGTAGAGCACGAACGCGCAGCAGGCGGCGGTCAGGAAGACCGTGGAGGGAAGGTCGCTTCCCTCATGCGCACCCGCGCGCAACGCGGACCCCTGCCACGACGCGGCTAGCGCGCTGAGCCCGACCAGAGCCGCGATCGCGACGCCGAGAGGGACGGCTCTCACGCCGCAATCATTTCTGGTCCTGCCGTTAGCGTGCGGGAATGTCCGCTCCGGCGGTCGGGGTCTTCAAGAACGGAGGTGCTCGACCGCGCGCTTGAGCACGTCACGCAGCGTGCGCTGGTCGGCTACGGAGAGCGCAGCGATCGCGGCGGGCGGCTCGCTCATGATCACGACCACACGGCCGCGCAGGGCGACTCCGTCGTCCGTGAGCGTCAAGGCCTTCACGCGCCGGTCGCCGGCGGAGCTGCGGCGCTCTACGAGGCCGCGCGCCTCGAGCCGGTCCGCGATGCCGGTCACGTTCGAGGCGTCGCAAAACAGCCGCTCGGCGAGCGAGCTCATCGGGAGCGGCCGCTCGGGGTCGAGCAGGCGCAGGGCGTGAGCCTGCGAGAATGTGAGACCAAGCTCGGCGAGGCTCGCACCGACTCGGCCGCGGTGGTCCATGCCGATCTCGAAGAAGAGCTTCTGCGCCTCGTGGGCCGGGCTCACTCGCGGCGTAGTCGTCGTCGCCATCTCTTGTCATGATACTTGAATACGCAGATACTTGATCAACTCAAGTATCTGCTGCTAACGTGCGCGCATGCCCGAGCATGCAATTGAGGCCCAGGACCTCGTGCGGGTCTTCAAGAAGGGCCCGCGCGCCGTCGACGGAATCGACCTCGCCGTCGCCCCCGGGGAGATCTACGGCTTCCTCGGTCCGAACGGCGCCGGCAAGTCGACTACGGTGCTGATGCTGACGACGCTGCTGCCGCCGACGGCCGGGACGGCGTGGGTCGGCGGCTTCGACGTGGTACGCGAGGGGCCGCAGGTGCGGTCGATCATCGGCGCGGCGCTGCAGGAGGCGGCGCTCGATCCGCTTCTGACCGGACGCGAGCACCTCCGGCTGCAGGCCACGCTTCAGGCGCTACCGCGCGACGTTCGCAGCAAGCGCGCCGACGAGCTGCTCAGGCGCGTTGGGCTCACGGAGGCGGCGGACCGCAAGGTGAAGGGCTACTCCGGCGGAATGAAGCGCCGGCTCGACCTGGCGCTGGCGCTCGTCCACTCCCCGCGGATCCTCTTCCTCGACGAGCCGACCACCGGCCTGGACATCCAGAGCCGCACCGCACTCTGGCAAGAGGTCGAGCGACTGGCGCGCGAGGACGGCGTCACCGTCTTCCTGACGACCCAGTACCTCGAGGAGGCCGACGTCCTCGCCGACCGCGTCGGGATCATCGACCACGGCAAGATCGTGGCCGAGGGGACGACCGACGAGCTGAAGGCGAGCGTCGGCCGTCCGACGGTCGAGGCGGTTCCCGCCGACCCCGACGACCGCGAGCGGTTCGAGGCGATCCTCGCCGGCTTCGGCGACCCGTGCGGCGCCGAGCGCGGCGTCGCGGTGCGGCTTCGCTCCAGTGAGGCCGACCTGGCCGGAATCGTCCGGGCGCTCGACGCCGAGCACCTCAAGGTCGAGCAGCTGCAGCTGCACCAGCCGTCGCTCGACGATGTCTTCCTCGCCAAGACAGGCCGCACGCTCGAGGGCGCCGCCGAGGAGGAGGACGAAGGACGTCCGCGTGGCGGGCTTGCAATGGAACCGGCTTGAAGCAGTTCGCCGACCAGGTCTTCGTGCTCGCGCGCCGCTCGGTGGTGCGCACGCTCCGCCAGCCGGCGTCGGTCATCTCGCCGCTCGTCTTTCCGATGCTGCTGCTCGCGGTCAACTCCGGCGGCCTGAAGGCGGAGACCCGGCTGCCCGGCTTCCCGACGACCTCGTTCGTCGCCTTCGCCCTCGCAGTGCCGTTCATCCAGGGCGCGCTGTTCGCGACGATGAACGCGGGCACCGATCTCGCGCGCGACATCCAGACGGGCTTCCTCAGCCGCCTCTCGCTGACGCCGATGCGGCGCTTGGCCGTGCTCGGCGGGCAGCTCGGCGGCGTGGTCACGCTGGGCCTGCTGCAAGCGCTCGTCTACGTGGGCGTCGGCCTGATCATCGGCGTGCGACTCGCCTCGGGCGCGGCGGGACTCGTCGTCCTGCTCCTGTTCGCGGTCTGCGTCGCCTTCGCGTTCGGGGCGATGGGCACGTTCGCGGCGCTCCGGACCGGCTCGGGCGAGGCCGTCCAGGGCCTCTTCCCGGCGTTCTTTGTCTTCCTCTTCATCTCGTCGA
>VAXD01000220.1 GCA_005884155.1 Actinomycetota bacterium
CTGGGCAAGCACTACAAGTGGATCGACTGCATCGCGATCGTGTGGATCTGCTTCATCTGCGTCGTGTTCATGCTGCCGGCTTTCTACAACGGCACGCCGTGGAAGACGCCCTTCCTTTGGAGCGCGTTCAATTACACGCCGATCATGGTCGGCGCGGCGTTCCTGCTCTTCGGCGGTTGGTGGGTGATCTCGGCCCACAAGTGGTTCGAGGGCCCGATCCGCCAGGGCGACGAAGCGGAGCTCGCACGGATCGAGCGGGAGTTCGGCGAGGGCGAGGCGCCCGCGCCCGCTCCGGCCGCTCCGTAACGAAGGCTCAGCCCCTGAGCCGCTCTCCGGCAGGATCGAAGAGCGGCTCGGGGGCAACCTCGCCCCCGACCCACTCGCCGAAGATCTCCACCTCGACCTGCCGCCCGGGTTGCGCATCCTCGGCCGGGACGTATGCGTAGGCGATCGAGCGCTCGACCGTGTAGCCGTAGCCGCCGCTCGTCACGCGGCCGACGAGCTCGCTGTCGACGCGCACCGGCTCCGACCCGAGCGCGACAGAGCGGGGGTCCGAGAGCACGAGGCAGGCGAGCCTGCGCTCGGGCTCCTGTGCTTCGAGCAGGGCCTCGCGCCCGATGAAGTCTTCCTTGTCGAGCTTGACCGCGAAGCCGAGCCCGGCCTCGTACGGCGTGTCGTCCGGCGTGATGTCCGTGCCCCAGACGCGGTAGCCCTTCTCGAGGCGCATCGAGTCGATTGCCTTGTACCCGCCGGCCACGAGCCCATACTCGCGGCCTGCGTCCCAGAGCGTGTCCCAGAGCGCGAGCCCGAACTCCGTCGGGCAATAGAGCTCCCAGCCGAGCTCGCCCACGTAGGTCACGCGAAGGGCCAGGCAAGGAACCGGCCCAACCGCGAGCTCGCGCGCGCGCATGTACCCAAACGCGAGCTCGTCGGTCGTCGTCGCCTGCAGGATCTCGCGAGCCGCGGGCCCCCAGAGACCGATGCAGGCGAGCTTCGACGTCACGTCCTCCACCAGCACGGAGCCGTCATCCGGCGCGTGCTGGCGGACCCAGGCCAGATCATGTCGGCCGAAGGCCGTGCCGGTAACGATGCGGAAGCGATCCTCTGCGAGCCGCGTGACCGTGAAGTCGCACTCGATCCCGCCGCGCGCGTTGAGCATCGAGGTGTAGGTGATCTGACCGACCTCACGCGCGACCCGGTTGTCGCAGACACGTTCCAGGAACGTCGCCGCGCGCTCGCCCGAAACGTCGATCTTCGCGAAGCTCGTCTCGTCGAAGAGCGCCGCGCTCTCACGGCAGGCGCGGTGCTCGGCTCCGATCGCGGGCGACCACAGTCGTCCCGCCCAGCCACGAGGCCGAAGCGACTCGTCGCCGGCCGCGGCGTTTGGCTCGAACCAGTTCGCCCGTTCCCAGCCCGACTTCTCGCCGAACGCGGCACCGAGCGCGACCAAGCGGGGGTAGGCCGGCGAGAGGCGAAGCGGCCGTCCGGCCTCCCGCTCGTGGCCTGGGTACTTGACGTCGTAGTACGTCGAGTAGATCTCCAGTGTGCGCGCCAGCGTGTAGTCGCGGCTTGCGTAGTGGGCGCCGAAACGGCGCGAGTCCATCTCCCAGACGTCGAACCCCGGCAGCCCGTCGACGATCCACTCCGCGACGAGCTTTCCCATCCCGCCCGCGCCTGCCAGCCCATGCGCGCAGAACCCGGACGCGATCCAGAAGCCGGGCAGCTCCGTGGGGCCGAGGATGAACTCGCCGTCCGGGGTAAAGGCTTCGGGGCCGTTGACGAGCCGGATCACCTCGGCCTCGCCGAGCTCCGGCACCCGCACGAGCGCATTCGTCATCAGCTCCTCGAACCGCTCCCAGTCCTCCGCGAGCAGCCTGCCGTTGAAGTCGGGCGGGATCCCGTCCAGCCCCCAAGGCGCGGGGTGGCGCTCGTACCCGCCCATCACGAGGCCGCCCGACTCGCCCCGGAAGTAGACGAGCAGGGACGGGTCGCGCATGGTCGGCACGTCGAGCGGCACGCCGTGCGGCCTCGTGATCAGGTACTCGTGGGCCATCGGGATCACGGGGACGTTGACTCCCGCGAGCCGACCGAGCTCGGCGGCGAACATGCCGCCCGCGTTGACGACGAGCTCGGTCGCGATCATTCCCTGGTCGGTCTCCACGCCCGCGACGCGCCCGTTCTCGAGCACGATCCCGGTAACCCGCGTCGAGGTGCGGATTTCCGCTCCCCGCCGACGCGCGCCCTCGGCGAGCGCGAAGGTCAGCTGGCTCGGGTCGACGTAGCCGTCGCTCGGCAGGAAGGCCGCGCCGAGAACACCCTCGGTGGACATCGGCGGAAACATGCGCCATGCCTCGTCGGACGAGATGAGCTCGAGCGGCAGACCGAATGTCTTGGCCCACGCGGCCTGGCGCGTCAGCTCCTCCATACGCTCCTGGCTGCCGACCTCGTCTCCGAGTGACCGGTAGAGATCGACCGAGGCCATCATCATGCGCGTGAGCGAGAGCGAGCCGCGCAGCTGGCCGACGAGCCCGGCCGAGTGGAAGGTCGAGCCGCTAGTTAGATCTGCGCGCTCGCAGAGCACCACGTCGCCCCAGCCGAGGCGGGCCAGCCAGTAGGCGACCGAGCAACCCCCGACGCCGCCTCCGATCACGACGGCGCGTGCTCGCTCCCTCATGCCAGCGCCGCCTTGAAACGAGCCTCGGAGGCAGTGCGCCATAGCCGCTCGAAGTGTTCGTCGGCGTAGGCCACGAAGTCGAAGTCGAGCTCCGAGATCGCCTGCTGGACGACTCCCCACATCGCCTCGCGGAAATCGGACATGAAGCGCATGAGCGTCAAGGCCCGCGTGTCCGCGGAACCGTACGCCTCGAGCAGGGCGGTCTCGCCTTCCTCATCGAGCCCGTTGTTGACCGCGAAGTTGGCCAGATCGAAGAACGGGTCGCCCATGCCCGCGTACTCCCAGTCCACGAGCCAAACCCGCTCTCCGTCGTCGATGAAGTTGGCCGCGAGCAGGTCGTTGTGGCAGGTGACCCTTGGTGCCGCCGCGCGGTGGGCCTCGATCCGCCGTGCGAGCTCGTGCGCCCTGCCGAAGGCATCCGGCAGGGAGCGCCCGCGGCCGGACGCGGCCGCCGCATAGGCCTCGACGACACGGAACGAGTCGAAGCGCCCCGCGATGCGCGGCGCGTCGTGCAGTCGCTTCAGCATGGTTCCGACCGTGGCGGTATCGGTACGGCCGACCTCGCCCTCGACGAAACGGGTGACGAGCACGCCGTCTGCGAAGCAGACCACCTCCGGGCCGATGCCGAGGCGCGCGGCCATGAGCGCAGCCTCGTGCTCGTGCTCCCGGTCGATCCCGAGCAAGGCCGTGTCCTTGCCGCCGATCCGCAGAACGAGCGCTTCGCCGTCGACGCAGACCTTGAAGTTGTGGTTGGTGATCCCGCCGCCGAGCGCCTCGACCTCCACGTGTTGTCCGGGCCAGAGGTGCTCGACCGCCTGTTCTACGCGCATGCGCGATCCTAGACTCGTGGCGGCGCTGCTCTTCGACTTCAACGGGACGCTCTCCGACGACGAAGGCATTCAGTGCGCGATCTTCCGCGAGCTGTTCGCCCAGCAAGGACGCCCGCTGAGTGAGCAGGAGTACTTCGATGTGCTGGCCGGCCGGTCAGACCCCGAGATCGTGGAGCGCTGGCTCGGAGCCGGGCATCCGGCGACCGCCGACGTGCTGGACCGCCGTGTCCAGCTCTTTCGGGAGCGAGCTGGTGACGGCTCGACCGTGCCGCCGCACGTGCGAGAGTCCGTACTCCGAGCGGCGGGACGCTCGCGGCTCGCCGTCGTGTCGGGGGCCGTGCGCTCCGAGGTCGACATGGTGCTGCGGGCGGCGGACATCGACGTCTTCGAGGTGATCGTCTCGGCCGAGGACGTGACGCGGG
>VAXD01000222.1 GCA_005884155.1 Actinomycetota bacterium
CCCCCGGGTCCGCCACCGCCTGCACCGCGCGCCACAGGCACGGGGTGAGGGGTCCCGGGGAGGGCATCTGTGGCCCGACCCGAACCTGGCTTATGTGAACGCGGGTTCGGGGCGTCCGGGCTATGAGGAGCTTGCCGCGCTTGTGGTTTGCCAGGCCGAGGTCATCGAGGAGCTCCGGGGGCGAGTAGTTGAGCTTGAGGGCGAGGTGGCCGAGCTGCGTGCCCGGCTGAGCCAGAACTCGCGCAACTCCTCCAGGCCGCCGTCGTGGGATGGCTATGCAAAGCCGCCGGCGCCGAGGAGCCTGCGTCGCCCCTCGGGGCGAAGGCCGGGCGGCCAGGCAGGCCACGAGGGCCACCACCTCGAGCGGGTTGAGCACCCTGATGAGGTGATCGGCTATTCGCCGGCGCGCTGCACGCGGTGCGGGTCCGATCTCGCCGACGCCGACGTTGTCGGCGTACGGGCGCGCCAGGTCTTCGATCTGCCCGTGGTCGCCCTCGCGGTCACCGAGCATCGCGCCGAGGACCGTCGCTGCGGTTGCGGCGTGGTGACGGGCGCCGCGTTTCCGGGCGGTGTCGCAGCGCCGGCTCAGTACGGGCCGAGGCTGCGCTCGCTGGCGCTGTATCTGATCGTCTACCAGCACCTGCCCTACGAGCGGGCCGCCCGCCTGCTGTCGGACTGCCTCGGCGCCACGATCTCGACGGGGACCCTGCACGCGATCGTCGAGCGTGCCGGTGGCGAGCTGGACGAGTTCTGTGAGCGGGTCCGCGCAAACCTGCTTGAGGCGCCGGTCATTCACGTCGACGAGACCGGCGCCCGCAGCCAGGGACGCACCCGCTGGGTGCACTCGGCCTCAAGCCAGAGGCTGACCCTCTACCGGCTGCACGATCGCCGCGGCATGGACGGAATCGATCACCTCGGCGTGCTCGGCCACTACCGGGGCGTCGCCGTCCACGACGGCTGGGCCACCTACCGCAAATACCGGCGCCCAACCCACGCGCTGTGCAACGTCCATCACCTGCGCGAGCTGCAGGGCGCAATCGAGCGCGACCCCGACACCCAGACCTGGGCCCAGCAGATGGACGAACTGCTGCGCGAGCTCAAAGACACGGTCGAGCGGGCCAAGGCCCGCGGCGAATCGGCCCTGGAGGCCGGCACCCTCGAGGCCTACCCACGTCGCTACGAGCAGGTCATCGCGCTCGGCCACCGCCAGAACCCGCCACCGACCCAGCGGACCGGCAAACGCGGACCGATCGGGCGCTCGATGACCGCCAACCTGCACCGCCGCCTCGACGAACACCGCGACGAGGTGCTCCTCTTCGCGCACGACTTCCGCGTCCCCTTCGACAACAACCTCGCCGAGCGCGACCTGCGCATGATCAAGCTCCAACAGAAGATCTCAGGCAGCTGGCGCACGATCACCGGAGCGCAGCGCTTCCTCGCGCTGCGCTCCTACACCAGCACCACCCGCAAGCACGGGCACGACCTCCTCGACGCGCTTCGCCAGATCGTCGACCGAAACCCATGGCTCCCCGCGGCCGGCGAAACCTGAGACGCGCAGGACCTGAACAGTCACGATATACGCGGGTTTGGCGGCCCACCTCTCGCGACACGTCGCCGCCGCGCGACCGCGGCCGGGCGACGAGCATGAGTGGAGGGCCGGCCCGAAAGCCGGCCCTCTACCTCTCCCCTCCTGAAACGACCCCTCGTTTCAGCTTTCAGCTCGCGTCCCGGAGCCGCTGGGCCTCGGGAAGCGATTCGAGCTTCTTGAGCGTGTGGTTCTCGATCTGGCGGATGCGCTCACGCGTGACGTTGAACGCGCGGCCGACCTCCTCGAGCGTCCGCGGGCGCCCGCCCGTCAAGCCGAAGCGCATCTCGATCACCTCGCGCTCGCGCTGCGGCAACGCCGCCAGCGCGCGGTGCACGTTCTCCTTGCGCAGGTTCTCGGAGGCCATCTCGAAGGGCGACTCGGCCGATTCGTCCTCGACGAAGTCGCCCAGCTCGGACTCCTCCTCCTCGCCGATCGGCTTCTCCAGCGAGATCGGCTGCTGCGACATGCGCAGGATGTCGCGCACCTCACGCACGTGGCACTCGAGATGCTCGGCGATCTCGTCCGGCGTCGGCTCACGCCCGAGCTGCTGCACGAGCTGGCGCTCGACGTGCACGACCTTGTTGAGCTTCTCCACCATGTGGACGGGGATGCGAATCGTGCGGCCCTTGTCCGCGATCGCTAGCCCCGGCGGTAGTCGAACTTCTCGACCGCCCGGATCAGCCCGAGCGAGCCCTCCTGGATGAGGTCCAGGAACGTGAGCCCGCGCCCCAGGTAGCCCTTCGCGATCGAGACGACCAGGCGCAGGTTGGCCTCGACCATGTGCTGCTTGGCGAGCATGTCGCCGCGCTCGATGCGCTTCGCCAGCTCGACCTCCTGCTGTGCAGTGAGCAGCGGCACGCGCCCGATCGAGCGTAGGTAGAGCCGGAGCGAGTCGAGGCTCGGCTCGATCGTCAGGTCGATCTCGGGCTTCTTCTGGCCCTCACCGGTCGGCTGCTTACGCGCCTCGGCGGCGACCTCCACCTTTTGCGTCTCTGAGGTCGCCGGGCGACCGTCCGCGCCGACGACGTCTATCCCGTGCTCCTCCAGATGGGAATGAAGGTCACGGACCTGTTCCTTGGTGACCTCGACCTCCTCGAGGCATGTCGCGA
>VAXD01000076.1 GCA_005884155.1 Actinomycetota bacterium
CGCGCAGTGGTGGCTCCTGGCTACTTCAGGAAATACGACGACGGGATGACGCTGACGAGGATCAGAAGAGCTAGACCGACGATCGAGACCCGGGAAAGACGCCAGAAGAACGTGCCGAATCGCCGGGACGGTCCTGTTCCCGGCGGTAGGGGGCTGTGGTGAGGATCCGCGATCTCAACTGGATGCAGCTCGAGACGTACCTGACGAAAGACGACAGGATCATCCTCCCAGTGGGCTCGACAGAGCAGCACGCCTACCTCTCCCTCGAGACCGACAACATCCTCGCCGAGCGTGCCTCTGTCGAAGCGGCTGAACCGCTCGGCGTGCCGGTGCTGCCGGTGGCCCCGTACGGCGTGACCGGCTTCACTGCGTATCCCGGAAGCCCGACGCTCCGCACATCCACGCTTCTCGCAGTTCTCTCAGATGTCGTCGATTCGCTGCTGGGCCAGGGGTTCGCGCGGGTGCTGGTCGTGAATGGTCACGGCGGAAACACCGAACCCGGCAGGGACTGGGCACGAGGTCGCGCTCGCGGATCCGTCGTGTGGCATGAACTTTGGGAGGGCCGGCCGGACGAGATCGCCGCCGCGATCGATCCCGACTACGACCATGCCTCGTGGTCGGAGAACTTCACCTGGACGCGGCTTCCAGGTGTGGTCATCCCCGAGCAGCGCAAGCCTCCGGTCGAATGGCCTGAAGACGGGAATCCGGAGACGTGGCGGGAAGCTCTTGGCGACGGCTCGTTCGGCGGCCTGTATCAGCGATCCCCAGAGGACGAAGCTCGACTCTGGGAGGCCGCGGTGCAGGGGATCCGAGAGCGGCTCGAACGGTGGGACGAATAGAGAAAGATCCCAGACCGTTGCAGGCTCTGGCTAGCCTCCCGGGGTGGCCCCTGACGCCTCGTCCTGGGAGGGGCTCCGCCTCTACACCGACAGGCTTTGCCTACGCACGCCGGATCCGGCGGACGCGGACGCTCTCTACAACTTGTTCGCGGACTCCGAGGTCATGCATGGTTTGACCAAGGAGCCCGTCTCAACACCTGAAGAAGCACGGGCCATCATCGAAGAATGGATCGCCGCTTGGAGAACGGAGGGGCTCGGCCCGTTCATTATCGAGACCGCGGCTACCAACCGGGAGGTTGTCGGCCAAGCCGGTCTGATGATTTTCGACACACGCGGCTGGACGCCCTCGACCCGGGCGAACGCAGGAACTCATGGTCAGCCCGAGCTTGGATGGGCCTTGATGCGGGCGCACTGGGGCCGCGGATATGCGACCGAAGCGGCCGCGGCCATCCGGGAATGGGCATATGAGCGTCTATCCATCGACCAGCTTGTTTCCCTCATCTCGCCCGACAACGTTCGCTCTCAGCGGGTCGCGCAAAGACTCGGTGCGACACCCACAGAAACCGTCACTCCCGCCGATTCGGGGCAGAAGACAGTCGTCGTCTGGAAACATCCACCCGCCGCTGAGCCGGTCCGTTAGTCAGACCACCAGTCCCGTCGGCCATCGACGTCTTCGCGCGGATCCTCGCCGAGGTTGGGCGCGCCGATGACAAGGATCTCGAGGCCCTCTTGCCCGGCCTCGTAGCCTCGCCAAGTGCCGGGCGGGACGCGCACCGCGTCCCATTCTCTGAGCTCGACGATCTCGTCGTCGACTTTCATCCGCCCGCTCCCGCGCAGCACCACGTACACCTCCTCTTGCTTCGTGTGCGTGTGGCCATACGGAAAGCGATAGCCGGGCGGGACGTGCTGGTAGCTCAGGGCGGATTTCTCGAGCTCGAGCGCCTTGGTCGCCGCGCGGAACTCCAGGTCCGGCGCGCCGTTGAACTTAGAGCCGAGGTCCTCCAGATCCTCCTTGATGTTCCTGAGCGTGAACGGCACGGCGCGATCCTATGGCGCCACTCCGGAACGCTGGCCCGGGCGAGGGCCGTTGGCGTCAGGCATCGAGCCGGAGCACGACCTCGTCCGTTTCCTCGTTGCGCCCATGAGCGAACCCGCGGTCCTCGCCGACGATCAGGAAACCGCACTTCGTCAGCACACGAATCGACGCGGCGTTGTCGCTCGCAGCGCGAGCGTAAAGCGGACGGCTTGCCTCCAGTTGCAAGAACTCTCGTAGGGCACGCGTGGCAATGCCGCGGCCCCAATCTTCACGGCCGATCCAGTAGGTGATCTCGCGCCGACCCTCCATGTCGAAGCTCGCAATGTGGCCCACGACTCGATCGTCGAGCTCGATGACCCTGTTCGTCGTAGAGTCGTCGCTCCTCAGCCGCGCCCACCGTCGCTCGAAGGCGGTTCGATCAGCGGTCTCCGGCGAAGTGAACGCTGCCATCCGGATAGCCTCGCGATCATTCGAGTGTTCGAACAGGACGCCGAGATCACGATCTTCGATCTCGCGAAGGACAAGCTGTCCCGAGGCCTCCCGCACGGCCGTTCACGTTACCTGCCGCAAGCCGGACGTTGATGTAGGGCTCGAGGCGCAGGGCGGCGGAGTGTGACTCCGCCACCCTGCGTTTCCCGATCGGTTACTCGGCCGCGACGCCTGCGGGTGGCGCGGTCTTCGTCGATGCGTGGTCGACGGCCCAGGTCAGGGCGTAATCGGCGACCTCTTCCCAGCCGGGCACGCCCGGGAAGTGCGGCCGGCCCGGGAACTCCTTGTACTCGACCGGTACCGCCGTGTACTTCTCGGCCATGTGCTGGATTGGCTTCGGCGGGACGATGTGATCGTCAGAGAATGCGATGAAGAGCATCGGTGCTCGGTCCGCGTTCTTGAAGTTGACGGACATCGCAGCGTGCCGCATGAAGTTCGCGAACGCACCCTCCTTCAGGACCTCGGCAGGCCCGGGCACGGCATAGCGCTCGCGGATCTTGTTCGACTCTTCCTGGCTCAGGGTGTTCGCGAACGCATAGTGGAACTGCTTCTCGTCGAGCCCGCCGTACTTCTTGAACGGGTGCGCGAGAAGTGGGGCGGCCGACTTGAGGGTCGAGAGCGGCAGGTCGCGAACGCCCTTGACGGTCGCCGGAGCGACGCCCACTCCGGCGGCGCCGAGCCCGCGGTCGAGCAGGATCTGGGTAAACCCGCCGCCGAACGAGTGGCCCATGATGATCGGCGGGTTGTCGAGGCCGCGGATGATGCCCTCGTAGTGGTCGACGATGGTGTCGACGTTGAGCGTCTCGAGTGGCGTCGGGTCGGCGTTCAGCGCCTCGACTTCGACTTCCATGCCCGGCCAGGCAGGCGCGAGGACCTTGTAGCCCGCGCCCTCGTAGCGCTCTTTCCAGTGCTCCCAGCTCCGCGGGGTCATCCAGAGCCCGTGGATCAGGACGATCGTGTCGGGCTGGTCAGCCATCGGCGGCTCCCTCCATTGGGGTCGATCTCTACCGTACTCCTCCGGCTAAGGCTCGGGCAGGGCTCACGATCCGAAGCCGACGCTAGCTACGCAATCGCCCAGACGTGGCTCGTCTGGGGGATCGCCCAGCTCCCCTCTCGGCCCGATGCCCCGCATATGACGCGCCGAGCGTGGAAACGACGAGTCCGGTCAAGTCGTAACCCGACTCACGATCCAGCGCAGCGTGAGCGTCATGCATAGGCCGCGCTCCGGGGAAATTCCCGCACGCTGGCCAGTCCAGCGTGCGTCGCGATTGGCGACTGTCGCCAGGGGTAGGCCCGTCTGTGTGGAGACGGTCTTTCGCATCAGCTACTTGATCTGCCTCGCCAGCGGACGCGTGGCCGCTCGGCTGGCGGCCGACTATCGCGTGCTCGCGCGTGCCTCCCAGCGCTGGGGCCCGCTGGTGGTGCCGCTGCAGCTTCCGGTGCTTGTCGCCTGGTGGCCTGCGCGCGCTCTCTCCGTCGGCAGCCTCGCCGTCTGCGAGGCGCTCGCACCGCGGCTGTCCTAGGACCAGCGCTCGCTGAGAAGCGCGCGCCGCGGCGGCGTCTCAACGCCTGAGCTCGTCGATGTACACGGTGATGACGTCGTCCGCGTGCTGGGGGTACCTGTAGCCAAGCGCGGTTCCCACCTCGTGAGCGACCCGACGAAAGAGCGCGGCGGTCCGCTCGAAGGAGCCCTCCGCGGCGCGAAGCTCCGCGGCGACGTCAGCCGTTAGCTCTCGCTCGATCCCGCGGCCGTAGACGCCGGGCTTCCAGTTCCAGTCGCGTGTGGTCTCGATCAGCCATTCGAGCATCTGGCGGAGAGCGCCGTGCGTCAGGTCCTGGTCGAGCACGAAGCGCTCGAAGAACCGTTCGCCGCGTGCGCGCGCCTTGGCCACGTAGGTTGCGCTCCATCAGAACTCCTCAACGGTGGCGACGAACTCGTCCTCCGTCGGCTTCGTCGGGATGTGCGCGCGGAACGTGGGTGGCTGCCAATCGCCGGTCGCGCCGTCCTTGTCGACCAGCACGCGGTACCCGACGTCGAGGTTGTCTGTCAGCCCATGCTCGGCGATGAGCGCCGCGACGTGCGCCGGCCACAGCATCCAGTCGATCTTGACGCAGTCCTCGTAAAAGACACCGCGGAAGTAGGACTTCACGCCGTGGACGTCGTGCTCGTCACCCCAGCGCGCCGCCGGAGCGCCGTACGCCGCTGTGGGGTCGAAGCTGCGTACGTCGTCGAGCCCTAAGACGACGTCGTAGTCCGACAGCCCGTCCGGCGGCCCCTCGGGGCGGGCCCGCGTGCTCGTGACGACCACGAACCGGACCGCATCCTCGGCCTCGGCCCACGCGATGATGCGGTCGAGGACGGCATCGCGGTCAGCAGGCATGCCCCGAGCTTAGGACTACGATCGGGCCATGCGCATTCTCGTTGCCGAGGACGAGACCATCATCCGGCTCGATCTGCGGGAGCTGCTCGAACGCGCCGGGTTCGAGGTCTGCGCTGAGGCTCGCGACGGGCTCGAGGCGGTCGAGCTCGCGCGCTCCGAGGAGCCTGACCTCGCTGTGCTCGACGTGAAGATGCCGCGGCTCGACGGGATCGAGGCGGCGCGGCGGATTCTCGACGAGCGGCCGATCCCGATCGTGATGCTGACCGCGTACGGCCAGGACGAGCTCGTCTCGCGCGCGGTCGAGGCCGGTGTCTTCGGCTACCTCGTCAAGCCCTTCCGCGAACAAGACCTACTGCCGGCGATCCGCACTGCGCGCGCGCGGCACGAGGAGCTCTCCGCGCTCCGCGAGCAGGCCGACTCGCTCGCCGAGGCGCTCGCCTCGCGCAAGGCGATCGAGCGCGCGAAGGGGCTGTTGATGGAGCGCGAGAGGCTGACCGAGCAGGAGGCCTTCGCGCGCCTGCGCAAGGCGAGCCAGCTCTCCGGACGGCCGATGCGGGTTGTCGCGGAGGCCTTGATCGCGACGTTTGAAGCGACCTAGCGCGAACTCTCGAAGAGCTCTTCCCACTGCGAGAGCAGCGACTGCAGCTCGTCGCGCACTCGGCGGTGGGCGGCGACGGTGTCGACGTCGGACCAGTCGTCCGCGAGCCGGCGCTCGAGCTCGGCGACCTGCTCCTCGCGGGAGGCGATCTCCGCCTCGATCCGCTCGAGGTCGCTCGGGGCCTTCTTCTTCGGGGCAGGCGCTCTCTTCGGCTTCTGCACGACGACCGGCTCAGGCAGCGGCTCCGGCTCCTCGGACTGCGCCTGCACGTAGTCGGCCCAGCCGCCGTCGTACGAGTGCAGGCCCCGCTGCTCGATCGCGAGCAGGCGCGTGGCGACTGCGTCGAGCAGCGCGCGGTCGTGCGAGACGAGCAGCACCGTTCCCGGAAAGGCGTCGAGCGCTTCTTCGAGTGCCTCGCGGCTCTCGAGGTCGAGATGGTTCGTCGGCTCGTCGAGCACGAGGAAGTTCGCACCGGACGCGACGACGAGCGCGAGCGCCAGCCGCCTTCGCTCGCCGCCGGAGAGCGCGACGACCGGCTTCTCGTGCGCTTCCCAGCCGGAGAAGAGGAAGCGGCCGAGCAGCGACTGAGCCTGCGGCCGGCTCAGGCCGGTCGCCCGCTGGGCGCAGTCGAGCACGCTGCCGCGTTCGTCGAGCTCGACCTCGTGCTGCGAGAAGTACGCGGCCTCGACGCCGTAGCCCATCCGAACCGTTCCGGCTACCTGCTCCCGCGTGCCGAGGATCGTCTCCAGCAGCGTCGTCTTGCCAGAGCCGTTCGGGCCGACCAACCCGACATGCTCGCCGCGCTCGATCGCAAACGAGGCGTCGTGCAGCAGCTCCTTCTCGCCGGCGGAGACCTCGAGCCCAGACGCCTCGACGACCGTCCGGCCGCTTCGCGCGGGCTTGAGAAACTCGAACCCCAGCGACTTGCCGCGCCGCGTCAGCAGCTCGTGCTCACCGGCGGCCTGCGCGCGCTCGGTTTGCAAGCGGCCGATCTGCGTCAACTTCGCTTGAGCCTGCTTCGCCTTCGACTTCTTGTACCGGAACCGCTCGACGAACCGCTCGAGCCGCGCGATGTCCATGCCCACGCGCTCCGCGGTCCTTGCGGCAGCGGCTGCACGCGCGGCCTTCTCCCGCCGCCAGACGTGCCACGGGCCGGCGAAGAAGAGCGAGCGGCCGGCCTCGAGCTCGAGCACGGCCGTCGTGACCGCTTCGAGGAACCAGCGGTCGTGGGCGACGAGGATCACGGCGGCGTCGAGCGACTGCAACTCCTGCTCGAGCCACTCGAGGTTCTCGACGTCGAGGTGGTTCGTCGGCTCGTCGAGCAGCAGAAGATCGGGGTCGCCAGCCAGCGCGCGGGCGAGCGAGGCTCGCGTCAGCTCGCCGCCGGAGAAGGTCTCGAGCGGCCGGTCGAGATCGCGGTCGAGGAAGCCGAGGCCACGCAGCACCCGCGCGGCGCGTTCGCGCCAGTCGTAGCCGCCGGCGTGCTCGAGCCGCGCCTGGGCGTCGGAGTAGCGGCGGAGCGTCGCCGGGCCGTGGTCGCCCGTGGCCATTGCCTGTTCGAGCGAGCGCAGCTCATCCTCGGCGGCCGCGAGGTCGGCCGCGCCCGAGAGCGCGTACTCGCGCAGCGAGAGGCCGTGCTGGAGCGGCGGCCGCTGGTCGTGCAGCGCCATCCGCGTGCCCTTGGCGAAGGCGAGCTCGCCGCCGTGCACGTCCGTCTCGCCGGCGAGCATCCGGAGCAGCGTCGTCTTGCCTGCCCCGTTTGGGCCGGAGAGCGAGAGCCGGTCGCGGCGCTCGACGGAGAACGAGACGCCCTGGAACAGAAGCGAGCCCGCGATCTCCTTGCGCAAGTTGGAGGCAGTCACCACAGCCATGCGCCTAAGCGTAGGCTGCGCCGCCATGCGGGTGCTCGCGCTCGACGTCGGCAGCTCTTCGGCGCGCGTGTGCCCTTACGACGAGCGTGGACGCGATGCCGGCGAGGCGGTGCGCAGGACCTACAGCGCGACCCATGGTCGCGACGGCGCAGCGGAGCTCGACCCGAACGACCTCGTGCGCGCGTGCGAGGCGGTGCTCGACGAGACCGGCGGTGGCCATGACGCGCTCGCGATCTCGTGCTTCTGGCACAGCCTGCTCCTGCTGGACTCCCACGACCGCCCTCTCACGCCGGTGTTGCTCTGGCAGGACCGCCGCGCGGCGGCTCGCGCGGAGGCGCTCGCGACCCGACTCGACCCGTCCGAGGTGCACCGACGGACTGGCTGCTTCCTCCACCCGAGCTACTGGCCGGCCAAGCTCGCCTGGCTGAAGGAAGCGGGGCAGCTCGCCACGGCCGAGCGCATCGTCTCGTTCGCCGACTATCTCTTCCTGCGCCTGACCGGCGAGCTCCGGACGACGCTTTCGACAGCATCCGGCAGCGGGTTGCTCGAGCTGCGCGCGCGCCGCTGGGACCCCGAGCTGCTCGACCTGCTTGGAATCGACGAGGAGCGCCTGCCGCCGATCGGCGATGAACCGGAGGGGAGGACCTTTCCGCCGGTTGCCGACGGCGCTTGCTCGAATCTCGGCGCCGGCTGTGTGACATGCGACCGGGCCGCGCTGATGGTTGGAACCTCGGGCGCGCTCCGCGTCCTCTACGAAGGCGAGCCCGATCCGCGGCCGGGCCTGTTCTGCTACCTGCTCGACGAGCGGCGCGTGCTCGACGGCGGTGCCGTCTCGGACGGCGGCAATCTCTACGCCTGGCTCGAGCGGACGCTCCGCCTCGAATCGACCGAGTCGCGCGAGCCGGACGCGCATGGGCTCACGTTCCTGGCACTGCTCGGCGGCGAGCGCAGCCCTGGCTGGAACCCGCGCGCGACCGGCGCGATCGCCGGCCTGACGTTTGAAACGGACGCGACAGACCTCTTCCAGGCCGCGCTCGAGGGTGCCACGTACCGGTTGGCAGAGATCGCCGACCAGCTTCCCGAGACCCGCGAGGTAGTCGCCACCGGCCACGCCCTGCTCGCGAGCCCACGGTGGACGCAGCTCTGCGCTGACGTCCTCGGCCGGCCTGTCACTGCGTCCGGCGTGCCGGAAGGCTCGGCGCGGGGTGCCGCGGCCTACGTCCTCGAGCGCCTCGGTACCGAGCCGGAGCCCGCACCGCTCGGCCGCATCTACGAGCCGGATCCCGAGCGCACCGAGATCTACGCGGCTGCCCGCGAGCGCCAGCGCCAGTTGTACGAGCGCCTGTTCTAGCGCGCGCCGACCGCGGCGCCGACGAGGGAGCGCGCCGCCTCGGCGATGTGGTCCGCGTCGATTCCGGCGGCTGCGAGCAGCTCGGCCGGCTTGCCCGAGCCGGGCATCTCGCGGACTGCGAGCCGGACGACCCGTGCCGGAGTTTCGCCGTCAGAGAGCGCCTCGAGCACCGCGTCGCCGATCCCGCCCTCGGGCCAGTGGTCCTCAACGGTGATGATCCTGCCGCCCGTCGCCTCCGCCGCGGCGCGCAGGGTCTGCGCGTCGACCGGCTTGACCGAGTAGAGGTCGATCACGCGAGCGTCGATTCCCTCGGCAGCGAGCTGGTCGGCAGCCTTCAGCGACTCGTGCAGCGTGATTCCGGCGGCGACGATCGCGATGTCGTCCCCCTCGCGCAGCACGCGCGAGCCGCCGATCGGGAAGTCCTCGTCCGCGCCGTAGAGCACCGGCGTCGCCGCGCGGGTCGTGCGGAGCGGTCTGGTTCGGGTCGGATGGGTACAGCACCGTCGAGCCGTGAACGGCGCGCATCATCGCCAGGTCCTCGAGCGCCATCTGCGAGGGCCCGTCCTCGCCGATCGAGACACCCGCATGCGAGCCGCACAAGCGGATGTTCGCGCGGCTGATCGCGGACATGCGGATGAAGTCGTAGGCGCGCGAGAAGAAGGCCGCAAAGGACGAGGCGAACGGCACCCAGCCGCGCACCTGCAGCCCGACCGCCGTCGCGATCAGCTGCTGCTCGGCGATGTACATCTCGAAGTACCGGTCGGGATGGGCCTCGGCAAAGATCTCGGCGTAGGTCGAGTTGTTGACCTCGCCGTCGAGCGCGACCACGTCGCCGCGGGCGGACCCGAGCGCCGCCAGCGCATCACCGTAGGCGCGGCGGGTGGCGATCTCCTCGCCCAGCTCCCAGGTCGGCAGCTCCAGCGAGCCAGAGACCTCGAACCGGTGTGGCTCGCCGCTGCTGTCCGGCTTCGGGACGTCGACCACGATGTTGCGCACGCCGCCGAGCTCCTCGATCGCCTGCTCGGGGTTGTCGAGCGCCTTGCCGTGCCAGCCGGGCTTGTTCTCGACCTCCTTGACGCCCTTGCCCTTGATCGTCTTCGCGACGACCACGGTCGGCTGCCCCTTGGTCGCCTCAGCCTCGGCGTATGCGCGGTCAACCGCCTCGACGTCGTGCCCGTCGATCTCGATCGCGTGCCAGCCGAAGGCGCGGGCGCGGTCGGCGTAGGACGAAAGATCCCAGCCGTGCATCGTCTCGCCGCGCTGGCCGAGCCGGTTGACGTCGATGATCGCGGTCAGGTTGTCGAGCTCGTAGAACGCCGCGTGCTCGAACGCCTCCCACATCGAGCCCTCGGCGATCTCGCTGTCGCCGCACAGAACCCAGACGCGGTACGGCAGTCGGTCGAGCTTCTTGCCGGAGAGCGCGATCCCGACCCCGTACGGCAGCCCCTGCCCGAGCGAGCCGGTCGCGACGTCGACCCACGGAATCTCCGGGGTCGGGTGACCCTGGAGCCGCGAGCCGAACGTGCGGAAAGTGAGTAGCTCCTGCTCGTCGATCGCGCCGGCGGCGCGGTACATCGAGTAGAGCAGCGGCGAGGCGTGGCCCTTGGAGAAGACCAGGTGGTCGTTGTGCGGGTCGTCGGGCGAGCCGAAGTCGTAGTGGAGGTACTTGTCCAGCAGCACGGCCATCAGGTCGGCCGCGGACATCGACGAGGTCGGATGGCCCGACTTGGTTACGTTGCTGCAGCGGATCGAATCGACGCGCAGCTGCTGTCCCAGCTCACGCCAGAGCTCAGGGCCTTCCATGCGGGTAACGTAACGGTCCTATGCGAGTCGCGGTCGCCTTCGACCACCGCGGCGTCAAGCTGCGCGAGCGGTTGCTGGACGAGCTGGCGGCGCTCGGGCACGAGGCCGTCGATCTCGGCACCGACAAGCCGGAGCCGCGGATCGACTACCCGGACAAGGCGCGCGAGATCGGCGAGGCGATCCGGAACGGCGACGCGGAGCGCGCGGTGTTCGTCTGCGGCTCCGGCGTGGGCGCGTCTGTGGCCGCCAACAAGCTCGCGGGGATCCGCGCCGCTGTGAGCCACGACATCTATTCGGCGCACCAGGGCGTAGAGCACGACGACATGAACGTGCTCTGCCTCGGGTCGGAGGTGATCGGCGCCGAGCTCGCGGCCGAGCTGGTGCGCGGGTTCGTGTCGGCGCGGTTCGACGGCGGCGAGCGCTATGTGCGGAGACTTGAGAAGATCGAGGAGATGGAAGGGGAGAAGACCTATGGGTGAGTCACGCCTGCAGCAGCTGTCCAAGCTGGGCCAGAGCGTCTGGATCGACTACCTCTCCCGCCGCCTGATCCATGAGGGCGAGCTGGAGAAGCTGATGCGCGAGCACGCGGTCGTCGGCGTGACCTCGAACCCGACGATCTTCCAGAAGGCGCTCGTCGAGGGCGACGCGTACGACGAGCAGCTGCGCGAGGTTCTCGCGCGCCAGGACGACGCGAAAGAGGCCTTCCTCGAGCTCGCGGTCAAGGACGTCCAGGACGCATGCGACCTGCTGCGCTCCGTCTGGGACGGCGGTCAGGGGCTGGACGGCTACGTCTCGATCGAAGTCGACCCGAACCTCGCCTTCGACACGCAGGGCACGATCGACGAGGCGCAGCGCCTGCACGACGTCGTCGACCGGCCGAACTGCTTCGTCAAGATCCCGGCGACGGAAGCCGGCCTGCCCGCGATCGAGGAGATGATCGCGCGCGGGCGGAACATCAACGTCACGCTGATCTTCTCGCTGCAGCGCTACATCGAGGTCGTGGAGGCGTACCTGCGCGGGCTCGAGCGGCTGGTGGAGGGTGGCGGCGACCCGTCCAAGGTCGCGTCTGTCGCCAGCTTCTTCGTCTCGCGCGTCGACACCGAGGCCGACCGCCGGCTCGACGAGGCCGGCGCGCCTGCTGACCTCAAGGGCAAGCTCGCCGTGGCGAACGCGAAGCTCGCGTACCAGCGCTACAAGGAGCTCCACTCCGGCGAGCGCTGGCAGAAGCTCAGCTCCCACGGCGCGACGAAGCAGCGCTGCCTCTGGGCCTCGACCTCGACCAAGAACCCCGACTACCGCGACGTCCTCTACGTCGAGGAGCTGATCGGCCCCGAGACGGTGGACACGATGCCCGAGGAGACGATCGAGGCGTTCGAGGACCACGGCGAGGTGGCGCTCACGCTCGAGCGCGACGTCGACGGGGCCAAGCGCGTCTTCGAGCGCGTCAAGGAGGCGGGCGTGGACTACGACGACGTCGTGGCCGTGCTCGAGCAGGAGGGCGTGCAGAAGTTCTCCGACTCGTTCACGGAGCTCTTGGACGGCATCCGCGCCAAGCGCGGCGAGCTCGTCTCCGCCTGAGGCTCGGGCCCGTGAAGCTGCACTCGGAGGTCGCCGGGGCGGGCGCCGGGCTCGTGCTCCTCCACGAAGGGATCTGCGACAGCCGGATGTGGGATACGCAATGGGAGAGGTTTACGCGCTCCTACCGTGTCCTCCGCTTCGACTTCCGCGGCTACGGCAACTCGCCGATCGAGCCCGGCGCATACGCGAGCGCCCGCGACGCGCTCGACCTGATGGACCGACATGGGCTCGACCGCGCGGCCATCGTCGGCGTCTCGCTCGGCGGCCGCGTCGCGCTGGAGGTCGCGCTCGCGGCGCCGGAGCGCGTATCGGCGCTCGTTCTGGTCGGGTCCGGCCTGCCCGGGCACGACTGGGACGAAGAGATGAAGGCGGCCTGGCAAGAGGAGGAAGCCGCCCTCCGCGCGGGCGATGTCCACCGAGCCGTCGAGTTCAGTCTCCGGACTTGGGTGGATGGTCCCCGGCGCGGACCCGAGGACGTCGACGCGGACGTTCGCGCCCGCGTTGCGGAGATGCAGCGGCGGGCGTACGAGCTCTGGCTCCCTGTTGCGGACGCGGAGGACGAGGAAGAGCTGCTGGTTGAGGACGTCGCCGGCCGGCTCGGCGAGATCGACGCCCCGACGCTCGTGCTCGTCGGCGAGGAGGATGTGCCGGACATCCAGGCGATCGCCGACAAGCTCGCGCGGGAGATCCCCGGCGCGCGGTTCGAAAAGATCGCGAACACCGCGCACGTGCCGAGCATGGAGCCGACCGGCTCGTGCTCGGCTTCCTGGAAGAGGTCGCGTGAGCACGGTCGCTCCCGCCGAGCTGGTCGAGCGGATCTGGGCGCGCGACGCCACGCTCTGGACGGGCGGGGATGAGGCGAAGTGGCTCGGCTGGCTCGACGAGCCCATGCGCATGCGCGGCCGGATCGGCGAGCTGCAGCGGTTCGCAGAGGACGTTGGTGCGCCCGGGGTGATCGACACCTTCGTCCTGCTCGGGATGGGCGGCTCCAGCCTCGCTCCGCACGTGCTCAAGAAAACATTCGGCGTTCGCGCTTTCCACGTCCTCGACACGACCCACCCGGCGATGATCCGCCACGCGACCGAGACACTCGACCTCGAGCGGACGCTCGTCATCGCGTCGTCCAAGTCCGGCACGACGCTCGAGACCCGCTGTCACCTCGACTACTTCTGGGCCAAGGCCGGCAAGCGCGGCGAGCACTTCGTCGCGATCACCGATCCCGGCTCCGAGCTGGAGAAGGTCGCCAAGGAGCGCGGCTTCCTGCGCGTCTTCGACGGCGAGCCGACGATCGGCGGGCGCTACTCGGCTCTGTCGGCGTTCGGGATCGTGCCTGCGACGCTGATGGGCATCGACCTCGAGCGCCTGTTCGAGCGCGTCGAGGAGATGGTCGAGGCCTGTCACGGCGAGGACGGCAACCCGGGCCTCGAGCTCGGGCTCGAGCTCGGCAACGGCTGGGCGGACGGCCGCGACAAGGTGACGATCAACCCGAACACCGGCGACTTCGGTCTCTGGGCCGAGCAGCTGCTCGCGGAGTCGACGGGCAAGGGGGGCAAGGGACTCGTGCCCGCGCCTGGGGAGAGCCCGGACGGCCCGGACCGCCTCGCCCCCGAGGTGCGGCTGCCGTCGCCGTACGAGGTCGGCCAGGAGTTCTTCCGCTGGGAGTTCGCGACCGCCGTCGCCGGCTCGATCCTCGGGATCAACCCATTCGACCAGCCGAACGTGCAGGCCGCGAAGGACAAGACGAACGAGGTGCTCGCAACCGGCAAGGAGCCCGACGTCGAGCCGCGCGGATCGCTCGACGAGCTCCTCGGCCAGGCGCGCCCGGGCGACTACGTCTGCGTCCAGGCGTTCATCGACCCGATGCGCGAGGGCGAGCTCGAGCCGCTGATCGAACGCGCGCGGGAGAAGACCGGCTGCGTCGTCACCCACGGCCTCGGCCCGCGCTACTTGCACTCGACGGGCCAGCTGCACAAGGGCGGGCCGAACACCGGGCTCTTCGTCCAGGTGGTCGACGATCCCGGGGAGGAGGTCGCGATCCCGGGCAAGAAGTTCGGCTTCCGGCGGCTGATCCGCGCCCAGGCCGCCGGCGACTTCGCCTCACTCGAGGAGCGCGACCGTCGCATCGTTCGCGTCAGATTGGAGGAGATCTAGTGCAGCTCGGAATGGTTGGCCTCGGCCGGATGGGCGGGAACATGACGAAGCGGCTCGAGGCTGCGGGCCACGACGTCAAGACCTACGACCCGCAGGTCGACTCGACGGCGTCGTCGCTCGAGGAGCTGGCACAGCAGCTCGACAAGCCGCGCTCGGTCTGGCTGATGATCCCGGCCGGGCTCGTCGATTCGGTTGTGGGCGAGCTGGCGCCACACCTCGAGCAGGGCGACACGATCGTCGACGGCGGCAACTCGTACTACGTCGACGACCTGCGCCGCCAGACGGAGCTGCGCGAGCGCGGGATCCACTACGTCGACGTCGGCGTCAGCGGCGGCGTCTGGGGGCTACGTCGCGGCTACTGCCTGATGGTCGGCGGCGACGACGAGGCGGTCGAACGGCTCCGGCCGGTGTTCGAGGCGCTCGCACCGGGGGTCGACGCGGCCGAGCGGACGCCCGGCCGCGAGGGCGACCCGACGCCGGACGAACAGGGCTGGCTCCACTGCGGCCAGGTCGGCGCGGGCCACTTCGTGAAGATGGTCCACAACGGGATCGAGTACGGGATCATGCAGGCGTATTCCGAGGGCCTGAACGTGCTCAAGCACGCGAACGTCGGCTCGCGCGACGAAGCTCCGGACGCCGAGACCGCGCCGCTGCGCGACCCCGACCACTACCGCTACGAGCTCGATCTGGCGGCGATCACGGAGCTCTGGCGCCGTGGCTCGGTGATCGCGTCGTGGCTGCTCGACCTGACTGCGCAGGCGCTGCACCAGTCGCCGATGCTCGACGACTACGCCGGCCGCGTGAGCGACTCGGGCGAAGGCCGTTGGACAGTGCAGGCCGCAGTCGAGGAGGGCGTCCCGGTACCGGTGCTCGCGGCGTCGCTCTTCGACCGCTTCTCCTCCCGCGGCGAGGCCGAGTTCGGCAACCGCGTCCTGTCCGCGATGCGAAACGCCTTCGGCGGCCACCTCGAGAGGAGCGGCTAAACAAGACGCCGTCCGAGGCCACGCGAGCGCAGCCTCTGCGGAGGCGGTCAGGCGGCGGAGAGTGCGTAGTCTGCGGCCTCGTCGAGACTCATCGCCTGGCCCTCCGCCGAGGCTCGGTCCCAGATTTCCGGGTTGCAGGACGCTTTCACGCTCTCGACGATCTCCCGGTGGTCGGGATCACCGGCCTCGTTGGGTGCAAGAAGCGAGAGGTGGAATGCGGCTGCAGCTACGAGCCGAGCAGCCCGCGCCGCGTCTCCCGTGGCCATGGCGATCCCGGCAAGCCGGAAGATCAGCTCAGCCGCGCGTACCTTCATGCCGAGCTCTTGTGCGAGGCGCAGGCTTTCCCGGGTATGGCTGCCTGCCTCCTCCCACCGCTCCTCGCGATACGCCACCCGGCCGAGCCCCCCGAGCGCGAAGAGGATGTGCCTTTTGTCCCCGATCCCCGTGGCGATCTCGGCTGCCTCGGCGTACATGGCGGCAGCCTTGTTTGTATCCCCATCCAGCAGCGCCATCTCGGCGACGTTGACCAGCATGAGAGCGATCCGCGAGAGATCGCCGATCTGGCGGCGTAGCTCCAGGCTCTCCTCAAAGTAGGCCCTCGCCCGCTCGTTCTCTCCCAGCAAGTGCACCACCCCGCCTACGTTGTTCAGAGCGATCGAGAGCGCAAAGTCGTCGCCTGCGGCGCGCGCGAGAGCGATCGCTTCCTCGCCCACGGCCAGTGCCTCCCGACGATCTGACGTGCTGCTGAGAGACTCGGCCCGAATGGCGCACAGGGTGGCGGCCACGATCGCGGCCCCCGCGCTGTCTCCCAGCTCCTTCGCGTACGCGAGGCCCGCTTCGAGCAGATCGAGGGCCTCCTCGTTCTCGTTCTGCTCGGCGGCGAGGTAGCCGGCCCCGTGGAGCACCTTGGCGCGGGCCTTCGACGGCTCGTCCGGGACGGCGTCGAGTGCTCGCCGCAACCGACGGCGGGCCTCTGTGACGTGGCCGTGCATGTACCAGAACAGCCACAGCGACCCCGCGAGCCTTACCGCGCCGTCGCCGTCACCGTGGTCGAAGAACCAGTCGAGGCTCGTACGCAGGTTGTCGTGCTCGTCCTCCAGGCGTTCCAGCCAGACAGCCTGCTCGGCTCCTGTCAGGAACGGCTCGGCCTCCTCGGCGAGGGCGAGGAACCACTCCGCGTGTCGGCGACCGCTCGAGTCGGCCTGGCCCGAGTCTTCGAGCTGCTCGAGCGCGTATTCGCGGATCGTCTCGAGCATCCAGAAGCGGGCGTCGGTGTGGCGGACGAGGCTCTTGTCGACGAGCGACTGAAGCGTGTCGAGGTCGGCGCCGGTGACTGCCTCCGCAGCGTCGAGTGTGCAACCGCCGGAGAAGACGGCGATGCGCGCGAAGAGCTGCTTCTCGTCGTCGGCGAGAAGGTCGTGCGACCACTCGATCGTCGCGCGGAGCGTGAGCTGGCGCGCTTCCGCATCGCGGCCGCCTTTCAGGAGATCGAGGCGCTGGGCGAGCCGGTCGAGGATCTGCGGCGGGGTAAGGACACCGGTGCGGGCCGCGGCGAGCTCGACGGCGAGCGGGAGGTCGTCGAGGCGGCGACAGAGCTCGGCGGTCGTCTCGTCCGGATCAAGTCCGCTCCGCTCAGAGAAAAGCGTTACAGCCTCCGGCTCGGCGAGCGGCGGTACGGAGTACTCGACTTCGCCGCGCACGCGGAGCAGCTCGCGGCTGGTCACGAGCAGGTGGAGGTTCGGGCAGGCCTCGACGAGCGAGGCGAGCTCGGGCGCTGCTTCGATGACCTGCTCCAGGTTGTCGAGGAGGAGCAGTAGCTCCCGCTCGCCGATGTGGTCCGCGAGGCCGTCCTTCGCCCCGAGGGTCTGCCCGACCGTTTCGAGGACGAGTTTCTGGTCGCGGAGCACCGCAAGGCCGATCCAGAACACGCCGGCCTTGAAGTCTCCGACCAGCTCCGAAGCCGCCTCGATCGACAGCCGCGTCTTGCCCGATCCGCCCGGCCCGCTCAGCGTGACGAACCGATGCCCGCGCACCAGCTCCGCCACCTCAGCCGTCTCCTGCTCACGTCCGACGAACGAGGACGCCGGCCGCGGCAGGTTCGTATTGGAGATCGTCTTGAGGGGCGGGAAGCGTTCCTCGCCAAGCTGGAAGATCGCCACCGGCTCGGAAAAGTCCTTCAGCCGATGCTCGCCGAGGTCGGTAACGCCGCCGTTCAACAACGCCCGCGTTGCCGCCGACAACAGCACCTGCCCGCCGTGACCCGCGGCCGCGATCCGCGCCCCGAGGTGGACGTCCTCGCCGACGTAACCCTCCCCGGTTAGAAGCGGCTCGCCGGTGTGCAGCCCCATCCGGATCTGGATCGGACCCGGCTCGAGCGCCACATTCGTTGCCGCCGCAGCAGCGACCCCCGCCCGGGCATCGGCGAACACGAACAAGAACGCATCACCCTGCGTGTCTACCTCGACACCGCCCTCGGCGGAGAAGAGCTTGCGAAGCACTCGACGATGCTCTGCAAGCGCCTCTGCGTATGCCTCCGCTCCGAGTTCGTGCAGCAGCCGCGTCGACCCCTCGACGTCAGTGAACAGGAAGGTGACGGTCGCGCTTGGGAGCCGGCGCCGCATGCCAGGATGATCGCCGCCCATTGATCGTTAGTCCATAGTCGTTCTCGGTGCGGCGGTGCCGCGCGGGGCATCTAGGCTTCAGCCGTGGCGACGACGCAGAAGCCGGCGGCCGCGGAGGAGAACCCGCTTCTCGAGGGCCTGCGGCTTCGGCGCACGCCGGACCCATGCGCGCTCGTCATCTTCGGCGCCTCGGGCGATCTGACGAAGCGCAAGCTCTTCCCGGCGCTCTACTCGCTCGCGCTACGGCGGTTGCTGCCCGAGAAGTTCGGGATCGTCGGCGTCGCCCGCACCGAGGAATCGGACGACCAGTTCCGCGAGGCGATGAAGGCGGCGGTGCAGGAGTTCGGCCGCGACGACTTCCGCGACGAGACTTGGGACTGGCTCGCGGAGCGGACGCGCTACCTCGCGACCGACTTCTCCGCCGAGGAGGGCCAGCAGCAGCTCGTCAAGACACTGAATGAGCTCGACAAGGATTACGGCACCGGCGGCAACCGCGTCTACTACTTCGCCGTCCCGCCGAGCGCCATCGCGGCGCTGATCCGCGAGATCGGCGAGCACCGTTCGACCGAGGGCTGGACGCGTCTGATCATCGAGAAGCCGTTCGGGCGAGACCTCGCCTCCGCCCGGGAGCTGAACGCCGAGCTGCAGCAGAACTTCGACGAGAGCGAGGTCTTCCGGATCGACCACTACCTCGGCAAGGAAACGGTCCAGAACCTGCTTGCGCTGCGCTTCGCGAACGGGATCTTCGAGCCGATCTGGAACCGCCAGTTCGTCGACCACGTCCAGATCACCGTCGCCGAGTCGATCGGGATCGAGGGCCGCGCGGCGTTCTACGAGCAGGCGGGCGCGATCCGCGACATCTTCCAGAACCACCTGCTGCAGCTCGTCGCCCTGACGGCGATGGAACCGCCGATCGACTTTACGGCCGACTCGGTGCGGAACGAGAAGGTCAAGGTGCTGCGCGCAATGCACACGCCGGGGCCGAAGCACGTCGTCCGCGGCCAGTACGGGCGCGGGTACGTCGAGGCCGAGGAGGTTCCGGGCTACCGCGAGGAGGAGGGCGTCGCGCGGGACTCGCTGACGGAGACGTTCGTCGCCGCGAAGCTGTTCGTCGACAACTGGCGCTGGGCGGACACGCCGTTCTACGTCCGCGCGGGCAAGCGGCTGGCGCGCCGCGAGACCACCATCGCGATCGAGTTCAAGCGCGCGCCGCACCCGCCGTTCGAGGACTCCGCCGAGGAGGAGTTGCGCCCGAACGTGCTCGTCGTCCACATCCAGCCGGACGAGGGCGTCTCGCTCGAGTTCGCCGCCAAGGTGCCAGGCCAGGGCCTGACGCTCCGCACGGTGCACATGGACTTCCTTTACGGCGGCGCGTTCCGAACCGGCATCCCCGAGGCCTACGAGCGGTTGATCCTCGACTGCCTCCTCGGCGACGCGACGCTCTTCACGCGCTCGGACGAGGTCGAGGAGCAGTGGTCGCTGGTCGACGCGATCGTCGCGTTCTGGCA
>VAXD01000221.1 GCA_005884155.1 Actinomycetota bacterium
GCCGCTCGGCAGCTGAAAGACGCGGTGAACCGGCTCACTCGCAGGCGACTCGGGCCACCCGAGCCCGCGGAAGAACTCGGCCATCCTCTCGACGTCGCGGCACGCGAGCGTGAAGAAGTTGAGCTGAGGAGGCACCACTGGTCTATAAGAAGACTGAACCGCTCGGCCCGGTGCCGCAAGCCCTCTTAATTTCACGTCTTGACGCGACTGCCCCGCCCTTGACCACCGGGCGACATGGAGCGTCGCCACAGGCGGCCGGGCTCACATCTGCTTGGCGATCACCACCCAGCGATGACGAGCGCCCCACGGCGTTCGCGGTGAGCACACTCGCCTGGTCTGCGCGCGGCCTAGGGCCCCGTTGTACGCGTATGACGAGAGGCATAGAGTGTCGTCGGGCGGGCGAAACGACTTCTCAGAGGGAGAGGGAGGCTGAGATGAAAAGTCGGAAGCTCGCAGTCCTTGCGCTACTCGTCGGTTCGTTGACCTTCGGCGCGTCCAGTGCGCTCGCAGGCGGCAACGGGGCGACGACGTTCACGCAGAACGACCATGGCGCCACGGACAGCTTCATCGACGTCGTTCCGTGCACGTCGACCCCGGCAGCGATCACGATCACCTACAACGACGTCTTCCACGGAACCATCAACAAGAACGGCTCGTGGTTCACGGGGACGATGACCGGGACGTTCGTCGCCACCACGCTGACCGCCAATCCAGTGACCTACACGGGCCACTTCCAGATGTGGTTCGGCGATGAGAACAACAAGCAGAACGATGTCGAGCACGCAACGGCGAACATCCACGGGACCGGATCAGATGGCTCGACGATCTCGTTCCACGAGAACGCTCAGGCGGCTATGAACGCGAACGGCGTCATCACCGTCTCGTTCGACAAGACGAGCTGCTAGCTGCCACCCGAAGGGGTCTGACCGTTCGGGTCAGACCCCTTCCCAGAAACGAGTTAGAGGACGGCGGACATGATGAGGCCGGTTTGGCCGAGCGCGTCGCCACTCGCTAAGTGCGCCTCTAGTGACATTCCCGCACGCTGGCACAAACGAATAGGTCGACGCCCGATCAGTTCCCCACGGCCGAGTCGGGCATGAACTCCCGGACTTCTTGCGCGCAGCGGCAGGCGAGGGCGGTCTTGGCGGCCCTCTCCAGCGCCTCCTCGCGTGAGGGCACGTCAACGACCCAGAATCCGCCGATGGCCTCCGGGTACGGGCCTCCGGAGACAGTCCCGTCGGTGTCAGTGGACACGACAGTGGCTTTCTGGTTTTCCAGTCCGCCGCCGAAGACCCACACACCGGCGTTCATGGCCTCCTGGACTACCTCGTGCGCAGCCTTGCCCACGGCAGGCATGTCCTCGCCGGGGATGTGCTCCATCGCGTGGGCATCGAACGAGATCAGGTATCGCGTCATCTGGAAGCTCCTTGTCCCGGGCGACCTGCTTCGGCCGCATCGCAGAAGAGACTGACAGACCGCCGAAAACCTCATCGGCCGCCGCAGATGGCAGCCTCACTTCTTCAGGCCACGTTCCCTGACAGGATCGGGGCGTCGCGCTTGAAGCCGAAGCCCCAGATGGTGCAGTAGACGCCGAGGAAGAGTTCCCACAGGGCTTCGGGAATCGACCTTCACCGGCTTCGGCCCGAATCTAAAGCCGCAAGACCGTCCTTTCAACTTGGGTGTAGCCCTGGCCTCGAACGTCCGCTGGAGTTCCGCAAGAAAGCGCGGCGAGCCCGCCTGGTTTCATGTGACATTCCCGGACGCTGGCCCAAACAGCGCTTTACTCCTTCATGTCCTACGGAACAGGGAGCTACTCAATGACCAAGGTGATCGCATTCATGTCCATGTCTCTGGACGGGTACGTCGCCGACGAGAACGACGGGGTCGACGAAGTGTTCGACTGGTACTCCTCGGGCGACGTCGAGGTCCCCACGGCAAGCACGACATCCGGCATGACGTTCCACGTCTCGGCGCCGAGCGCCGAGCACCTAAGGGGCTTGACGGCTGAGGCCGGCGCCATGCTCACCGGTCGGCGCACGTTCGAGCGCGCCGACGGCTGGGGCGGCCAGCACCCGTGGGATGTGCCCGCTTTCGTCGTCACCCACCACGTGCCGGACGGCTGGCCACGGCCCGGCTCGACGGTCCATTTCGTCACCGACGGCATCGAAAGCGCCGTCGCTCGAGCGAAATCGGCTGCCGAACCGAAGTCCGTGCTGGTGCACGGCGCCCAGACGATCCAGCAGATCCTGAACGCCGGGCTGCTCGACGAGATCCACATCGATCTGGCTGCCGTGTTGCTGGGCGCGGGAGTGCGGCTGTTCGACCACCTTGCGAACACACCGGTCGTCCTAGGGAATCCGACAGTCGTTGCAGGTGTGGGTGTCACGCATCTGCGCTATCCCGTGCCCGCGTCGTAGACCACGGGGGAGCGTCATGGCCGAAACCGGCCGGACTTTCAACCTCTACTTGGCCTCGTTCCAGTCGTCGCCGGCGCCGACGTCGACCTCCAGCGGCGGTTCGAGCTCGAAGGCGCCACACATCTCCTCGCGGACGAGCTGCTTGACTGCGCTCACCTCGGCCTCGGGCGCTTCGAGCAGGAGCTCGTCGTGCACCTGGAGAACGAGCTTGGCCGACCGGCCCTCCGCACGCAGCCGCTCGTGGATCACGACCATCGCCTTCTTGATCACGTCTGCCGCGGTGCCCTGCATGACCGAGTTGACCGCGAGCCGCTCGCCGAGGGAGCGCGTCTGGCGGTTCGATGCGCGGATCTCAGGCACCGGCCGGCGCCGGCCGAAGAGCGTCGTCACGTAGCCGTCGCGCGCGGCTTGCTCGATCGTCCGCTGGATGAAGTCCTGCACGTGCGGGAAGCGCGCGAGGTAAGCGTCGATGTACGCCTGCGCCTCATCGCGCGGGATCTCGAGGTTCTCAGAGAGGCCGAACGACGAGATCCCGTAGATGATCCCGAAGTTGACCATCTTGGCGATGTTGCGCTCGTCCTTCGTGAGCGTCGCCGGGTCCTTGCCGAGCACCTCGGCCGCGGTGGTCGTGTGGATGTCCTCGCCGCGGGCGAACGACTCCTTCAGCTTCGGCTCGCCCGAGACGTGCGCGAGGATGCGCAGCTCGACCTGCGAGTAGTCGGCCGAGATCAGCTTGCAGCCGGGCTCGGCGACGAAGGCTGAGCGGATCTCGCGGCCGAGCTCGGTGCGGATCGGGATCGCCTGCAGGTTCGGGTTCGTCGTCGAGAGGCGGCCCGTCGCGGCCACGGTCTGGTTGAAGGTCGTGTGCAGGCGGCCGTCCTCGCCGAGCATCGACGGCAGTGGTTCGAGGTACGTGTTGAGCAGCTTCGAGTACTCGCGCCACTCCTCGATCACGCCGACCAG
>VAXD01000063.1 GCA_005884155.1 Actinomycetota bacterium
CTTCGCCAGGTAGACCTCCTGGTCGGCGGTCAGCAGCGGCACCTTCCCGATCTCGCGCAGATAGAGCCTGAGCGAATCGAGGCTCGGCTCGACGGTCAGATCGAGCTTCGGGCCCTTCTCCTCCTCGGCGAGCGCGGGCTGCTCGTGCGGCGGGTGCTTGTGATTCTCGCCCTCCATCAGCTCGATGGAGTGGTCGATCAGGTACGTGTAGAAGTCTTCGATCTGCTCCTTGGTGAGCTCGACCTCTTCGAGGCCGGCGACGATCTCGTCATACGTGAGGAAGCCCTTCTCCGTGCCGTCCTGAACGAGCTTGTGGAGCTCTTCGACGTCCGGAAGGGAAATGTCGACGGTGAGCACGTGACCTCCGGCTGGTAGCGGCTTGGAACTACCTCGACAACAAAAAATGACGAGAGCCGGCCCTCCCCGATCCAAGCGCGTCCCTCGACCGCTCGGATGTTACACCGGATTTCGGATTTTCGGCACAATTTCTTTACATTTCGCGGATCGCGCCGACCACCTCGCCGTGGCCGTTCTCGACCGGGACTTCCGCGAAGACGGAGAGGTCGAGGCGGAGCTGGCGGGCGAACTGGGCGAGCGCAGGACGGAGCGCACGCGAGTTGCCGTCCTCCGCCTCGAGCGCGATTGCGAGCCCGTCTGACGACGCGGCGGCGATGAGTCCCTCGGCGCCGCCCTTCGCAATCCAGCCGGGGAGCGCGCGCATCAGCGTCGTGTCGGTCGCGCCTTCGCCGCCGACGAGCTCAGGATGGGCGCGCATCGCGGCGACGATCCTCGCGCCGCCGTCGAGCTGCTCGAGCCGCGAGAACGCGCGCGCGACGCGCTCCAGCGGGAAGGCGAAGCAGACGACGCCGCAGCCGTCGGTCGCGGTCTCCAGCTCGTCGACCTCGGCCGCAGCGGCGACTTCCTCGGTCAGCTCCAGCTGCAGCGGATGGTCGGGGAGACGGTAGCCCTCGACCGGCCAGCCGCGTGCGCGGCAGACGGCGATCATCCCGGCGTGCTTGCCGGAGCAGTTGTGGTAGATCGGCTCCGGCGGGCGGCCGGCCTGCAGCCCGCAGTCGAGCTCGTCCTCGGAGCCACCCGTGGCGGCCAGGAGCGAGCGCACAGCCGCGACGTGCAGGTCCGTGCCGAAGTGCGACGCGGACGCGATCGCGAGCTGCTCGTCGGTCAGCTCCGAGTACGCGCGCGCGACGAGCAGCGCCTGGACCGGCTTCGCTGCCGAGCGCAGCGAGACGACCAGGCTTGCGTCGCCCGCCTCCGCGACGACCTCGCCGTCCCGGACCGCGACGGCATGGACGCGGTGAACCGACTCGACGATCTCGCCGCGCGTGACGGCTACGCTCAGCGGTTCGGCCATGGCTGGGAGCGTAAATGCCTGAGTTTCCCGAGGTGGAAGCGCTGCGGCGCTCGCTCGACGACCCCGTCCGCGCGTCTCCGATCGAGAAGGCCGGCCCGGCGCACGTCGCGACGCTGAAGACGTTCGACCCGCCGCTCTCCGAGCTCGAGGGCAAGCGGCTGGCCGGGGTCGAGCGGCGCGGCAAGCGCCTGCTCTTCCCCACGGACGACGGTGAGCTCGTGATCCTGCTGCACCAGATGACGAAGGGCCGCGTCCGCTACCTGCAGCCGGGGCAGGACGGGCCGAAGGCGCCGGCGTTCAGGCTGCGCTTCCAGGGCGGCGGGCAGCTCGTGCTCACCGAGGCCGGGGCGAAGAAGCGCGCGGGCATCTGGCTGCTGACGCCCGAGGCAGCGCAAGCCGAGCTCGAGCACCTCGGGCCGGAGGCGGACACGCTGGACGAGGGGTCGCTAGGTGCCATCCTCGCCTCGGAGCCGCGCCGCCTGCACTCTCTGCTGCGTGACCAGCGCATCGTCGCCGGCATCGGCCGGGCCTGGTCGAACGAGATCCTGCACACCGCGGCCCTGTCCCCTTACGCCCCGGCCCAGGGACTGTCCCCGGGACAGGTCCATGCGCTGTGGGAGGCGATGCAGGCCGAGCTCGCGCGCGGGCTCGAGCTGCGCGAGCGCGGCGCGAACGACAAGCGCACCTATCGAGTCCACGGCAAGCTCGGCGAGCCTTGCCACGTCTGCGGCACACCGATCGCCCGAGTCGACTTCGAGGAGCACACGATCTACTACTGCCCGCAGTGTCAGACCGGCGGACGGACCCTCAAGGACCGCCGGCTCTCAAAGCTCCTGTGCTAGGGCGCGCTCGACCATCTCGGCGGCGTCGTGCACCTGCGCGATCTCATCGGCCGAGAGCCGGCCGAGCAGCCTCGCCAGGTTGGCTACGCGCCGCTCGCGACCCTGACGCATGACCCGTCTGCCCTTCGCCGTAGCGGTCAGGCGAACGACCCGGCCGTCGTCAGGGTCGCGTTTCCTCGTCGCATAGCCGTCCTCGACGAGCGCTTGCGCGATCCTCGTCATCGTCGCGGGCCGGACCTGTTCAGCCGCGGCCAGCTCGCCGAGCGTGCGCGGGCCTCCGAAGACGAGCACCGACAGCGCGGAGAGCTGGGCCGGGCTCACGCCGGTCGCAGGGTCCTCCCTCCGTACGTGTCGGAGCGCGTGGATCGCGGCCGAGTGGAACCTGTCCGCTGCCTCGACGCTTGACAGTTGCTTCACCATTTAGTTAGTCTAACTAACTATTATGACGGACTTGCTCGAAGCGCTCTACCGCGGAGACGACGAACGCGTCTCCGAGCTACTCGCGGGCGAGCCGGAACTGAACGTCTTCGAGGCAGCGGCCTTCGGGCGCACCGAGCGCCTCCGGGAGCTGCTCGACGAAGACCCCTCCCAGGCGAATGCCTTCGGGGACGACGGCTTCCAGCCACTCGGGCTCGCGTGCTTCTTCGGCCACGTCGAGGCGGCGCGCCTTCTGCTCGATCGCGGTGCAGACCCGAACTCCCTCGCGCGGAACGAGCACATCCAGGCCGCTCCCCTCCACTCCGCGTCGGCCTCCGAGAACAAGGACGAGGCAACACGTTACGAGCTCTGCGAGCTCCTGCTCGATCGCGGTGCCGACCCGAACCTGGAGCAAGGCGGCGGCTTCACCGCCCTCGACAGCGCCCGGCATAACGGCGACGAGCGGCTCGAGCGCCTGCTGCTAGACCGCGGCGCGGGCGGCTAACCACTCCAGCACGACGGCCCACTCCTCGTCGAGGAAGTGGCCACCGCCCTCGAGGAGCTCGAAGCGGGCGTTCGGGAGCCGGCTCGCGACGTACTCGCCGTGGCTGCGCGGCGCGAGCACATCCAGCTCGCCCTGCCAGAGGCGCACCTCGGCATCCACGTCCTCCAGCGCGAAGCCCCAGGGCTTGGCGAAGGCTAGGTCGTCGTCGGACCAGCCGCGCACGCCCTGTCTCACCGCCTCGGCGAACGACTGGCGCATGATCCGGCGGAACTCCTCCCGGGAGACGATCGCCCGATCGACCTCGGGCAGCTCGGAGGCGATCTCGTCGATCACCGAGTCGGGATCGGCCTGCATCGCATCGACGAACGGCTGGATGTACGCGTCGATCGCCTCGCGGCCCTCCAGCGCCGCCCCGAACTCCTTGATGTTCAGCTCGGCGAGGCCGGCGAAGAAGTCGAATTCCTCCGCGTCTGACGGCGCCGGCGTGACGAGCGCCCCGACCCGCGTCACCCGATCGCCGAGCAGCGCCCCGCAGGCGAGAGCGTGGGGCGCGCCACCCGAGCCGCCGACGACCGCGAAGCGCTCGAAGCCGAGCTCGTCGGCGATCGCCTGGATGTCACCGGCCGCGGCGGCCACCGAGCGTCCGGGCTGCGGGTCGGAGCCGCCGTAGCCGGGCCGGTCGTAGGCCACGAAGTGCGTGCCGTGCCGCTCGTACAGCTCAGGGTCGGGGTGGCGCGTGTAGCGGCTGCCTGGAGTCCCGTGGCAGACGATTACCGGCACGCCGCCGGGATCGCCGCGCTCGATGAACGTGAGCGTGCGCCCGTCCTGGGCCTTCGTGCTCCCTTGTCGCTCCACCGACCGGATCATACGGATGGCGAACCGGCGCGCCGGACGTGCGCCCGTGTCACCTCGTCCGGGCGCGTGCAGCCGAGCAGCCTCAGGCCGCCCTCGATCTCCTCGCGGAGCAGCGCGAGCACCCGCGCCGCCCCGTCCTCGCCGGCCGCCGCGAGTCCCCAGAGCACCGCGCGGCCGCTCAGCACCGCCCGCGCGCCGAGCGCCAGCGCCTTGAGGACGTCGGTGCCGCGGCGCACGCCGCCGTCGACGAGCACCTCCACACGCTCGCCGGCGGCCTCGACCACCTCCGGCAGCGCGTCCAGTGACGCCGGCACACCGTCGAGCTGCCGCCCGCCGTGGTTCGAGACGACGATCGCGGAGGCGCCGTGCTCCGCGGCGAGCAGCGCGTCCTCGGCCGTGAGGACGCCTTTCAGCACGAGCGGCAGCTCGCACGCGGAGCGGAGCCACTCGAGGTCGCGCCAGGTGAGCGTTGCGTCGACGATGTGACCGAGCGCCGAGTGGAAGTCCTTGCGGGCAAGCGCAACCGGCAGGTTCGGCGCCGGCAGGTCGTCCGGGAGCGTGAAAGCAAGACGGATGTCGCGCTCCCGCCGGCCGGCGACAGGGAAGTCGACGGTGAGCACCAGCGCGGTGAAGCGCGCCTCGACGACCTGCGCGAGCAGCTCCTTCGTGAAGCCGCGGTCCGTAGACCAGTAGAGCTGGAACCAGAGCGGCGAGCCCGGCACCGCGGCCGCGAGCTCGGCCGGCGTGACGCTCGCGATCGTCGAGAGGCACATGATCGTCCCGGCCGCAGCAACCGCCCGCGCCATGGCCGGCTCGCCCTCGGGATCGGCCAGCCGTTGGAACGCCGTGGGCGCGACGAGCACCGGCAAGGCCACCTCGGTCCCGAGGACGGTCGTCGCGGCCGAGACCTCGCCCACGTCGACGAGGACTCGCGGGCGCAACTCCCAGCGCGCGAAGGCCTCGACGTTCGCCCGCAACGTCCGCTCGTCGCCCGCGCCGCCCGCGAAGTAGGCGTACGGGCCCGGGTCGAGCCGCTCCCGGGCGATCTCCTCGAAGTCTGCGACGTTGACCGGCTCGCTCATCCGAGGCGGATCGTGAGCGTCTCGCCGTCGAGCTCGAGCGACCCGCCCTGGGCGCGGATCGCGATCCCCGCGACAGCCGCGCCGAGGTCGCGCAGCTCGTCTCCGAGCAGCACCGGCGCCGAGGATTTCGTGACGGGAGAGAGCTCCAGCTGGGCACCCCGAACCTCGAGGCCGACCTGCTCGAGCCCGCCGTGGCGCAGCGCGCACTGCGCGAGCGCGGCGACCGAGCGCTCGGTCGCGTCCACATCGGTTTCGATCGCGGCACCTTCACCGGAGACCGCCACGCGCTCCTCGCCCAGCTGCCGAGCAGCGGCGCGCGCCAGCTCGAGCGTGTCGGCTTCCCTGCGCACCGGGTCGTAGCGGCCGGCCTCGATCCGCGCGCCGAGCGAGAGCTCGTCGACGAGCTCCCCGAGCTGCTCCGCGGCGGCCGCGATCATCCCGACGTAGCGCGCGGCCGGCTCCTCGAGCTCGCCCTGCCGCGTCAGCGTGTGCGCGAACCCGACCACGGTCGCGAGCGGCGTGCGCAAGTCGTGGCAGGCCAGCGAGACGAGCCGGGCGAAACGGGTCTCTTCGGTAGCGTTGTCGTCCATGGCGGACTCCCGTCAGCTTCTCACACACGATCTGCAGGCCTCGCCCTCCGAGGTGCCGCTCGCGCTCTCGCACGCGGGGGTCGGTGGCGTCCAGAAGGCGATCCGCATCCGTTACGGCGACACCGAGAAGCTGATCGCTGCCGAGATCGACTGCACCGTGGACCTCGCGCCCGCGCGCAAGGGCGTCCACATGTCGCGCTTCCCGGAGCTGTTCGAGGAGGCGATCGAGGAGGTCGTGATCGGTGAGGCGCTCCTGATCGAGGGCCTCGCGGAGCACATCGCGGCCCACATCGTCGAGCGCCAGCGCGCACTGCGAGCGGAGGTGCGGATCTCAGCGCGTTACCCGCTCGAGCGCGAGACGCCGGTGACCGGGCTGCCGACGCAGGAGATGGTCTCGCTGTTCGGTATCGCAGCGGCCTCTGAGGCCGGGACGCGCCGGATCGTCGGCGTAGAGGCGACGGGAATCAACGCCTGCCCGTGTGCCCAGGGCCTCGTCCGCGAGCGCGCGGCCGAGCGGCTCGGCGAGGCCGGCTTCGGCGAGCTCGACGTCGAGCGGATCCTCGAGCTCGTCCCGCTCGCGACGCACAACCAGCGGGGGCGCGGCACGCTCTTCGTCGGCACCGAGCGGACGCTCAACGCCGAGCAGCTCGTCCGGATCGTCGAGGGCTCGATGAGCTCGCCGGTCTACGAGCTGCTGAAGCGGCCCGACGAGCTGTTCGTGGTCGAGCACGCGCACCTGCAGCCGCGCTTCGTCGAGGACTCGGTGCGGATCTCCCTGCGCGACGCGCTCGCTGCATATCCCGAGCTGGAGGACGGCGACTTCCTGCTGGCGCGGCAGGTCAACATGGAGACGATCCACTCGCACGACGTGACCGCGGAGCGCTACGGAACAGCCGGAGAGCTGCGCCGGGAGCTGGAGGGCGGCGAGCCGGCGAGCCGCCACACCGGGCTCCGCGAGTGGCTGACGTAGGCGAGCTCGCGCGCCGGCTCGAGGCGGCGCAGGAGCAACAGCGCGCACTGAGCAGGGTCTCGCGCGCGGTCGCGCGCTCCGAGGGGTTACAGCCCGTTCTCGACGAGGTCGTGGCAGCAGCGACCCGACTCTCTCAGGCGACGAACGGACGCCTCTGGTTGCTCGAGGGCGGCATGCTCCAAGCCTTTGCCAACTACGGCACGGAGGAGGGTTTCGACTACGAGAAGGAACACCCGCTTGCGATCGACCGAACGTCGATGGCGGGCCGCACGGCGCTGACCCGGGCGACAGTCCACGTTCCGGACATCGACGAGGACCCCGAGTACTCCTACTCGGGCCCGATCCATTTCCGCTCCGGGTTCCACGTCCCGATCCTGCTGGAGGACGAGCTCATCGGTGTGATCGGGTTCGTGCGTGAGGAGGCCGGCTCTTTCGCCGAGGAGCACATCGAGCTGGCGAGAACGTTCGCCGATCAGGCCGCGATCGCGATCGCCAACGCCCGGCTGCTCGCCGCGGTCGAGCGGCAGCGGGCCGAGCTGTCGCGCTTCCTCTCGCCGCAGGTGGCGGAGCTGATCTCGTCCGAGGACGGCGAGAGGCTGCTCGCGGGCCACCGCGCCTACATCTCCTGCCTCTTCTCCGACCTGCGGGGCTTCACCGCCTTCGCCGAGACCGCCGCGCCGGAGGAGCTGCTCGAAGTGCTGCGCGAGTACCACACGGTGATGGGCGAGCTGATCCCCCGCTACGACGGCACCCTCGAGCACTTCGCGGGCGACGGGCTGATGGTCTTCTTCAACGACCCGGTGCCGGTGGACGCCCACGAGCTGCAGGCGATCCGGCTGGCGCTCGCCGCGCAGGAAGGCTTCGCCGAGCTCGCCGCGACCTGGCGCAAGCGGGGCACGGAGCTCGGCCTCGGGATCGGGATCACGGCGGGCTACGCGACACTCGGCCGCATCGGCTTCGAGGGGCGCTACGACTACGGTGCGCTCGGCCCGGTGACGAACCTCGCCTCACGGCTGAGCTCTGCCGCCCAGCCCGGTCAGACGCTCATCAGCCAGCCCGTCTACGCGGCAGTCGGCGAGGCGCTCGAGGTCGCACCCGTCGGCGAGCTCGAGCTCAAGGGCCTCGCCCGACCCGTCGTCGCCTATGAAGTGCGCCGGCTCCTCACGACGTAACGGCGCGGCGGCGGAAGCGGAAGCGAGTCTCGGTGCCCGCGCGCAGGCGGGCGATGTTCGGGCGGTGCAGGACGATCACCGCGAGCGCGGCCGCTGCCGCGAAGACGTCGACCGGCCACGGCTCGCCCAGGACGACCGAGGCCACCGGAAGCGAGATTGCGGCCGCGATCGACGAGACCGACGCGTAGCGGCACACAGCGAAGACGATGACCCAGACCACCGCGCCGATCCCGCCGACGATCGGCGCCACGCCCAAGAAGGCGCCGCCGCACGTCGCCACGGCCTTACCGCCACGGGCGAAGCGCAGGAAGAGCGGCCGCCAGTGCCCGAGCATCGCGGCACCACCCGCCAGCACGCCGGCGAGGTGGCCGACGTAGATCGTCGCGAGCAGGGCGGGCACGAAGCCCTTAAACACATCGAGCGCCATCACGGGGACGCCGAACCGTGCGCCGAAGGTCCTCCAGACGTTCGTCGCGCCGATGTTCCCGCTGCCGACGGTGCGGATGTCGACGCCGCGCGTCAGCCGGACGAGCCAGTAGCCGGTCGGGATGCTCCCGGCCAGGTACCCCGCCAGAACGAACAGCAGCGTGCTCAGAGCTTGATCTGGTACTGCTCGACCCAGTCGTTCACGACGTCCCAGTCCAGATTGTCGAAGAACGCGTCGATGTACGACGCCCGGTCGGTCGCGTAGTCGATGAAGTAGGCGTGCTCGTAGACATCGAGCGCGACGAGCGGGGTCGCGTTCCAGATCGGGAACGTGTTCTGCGCGTCGCCGACGTAGTTGAAGAGCTTCCCCTCGTCCCAGTCGTAGGCCGTCCAGGCCCAGCCGCGGCCAGCCATTCCGGTGGCCTTCAGGTCGGCGCGCCACGCGTCGACCGAGCCAAAATCGCGTGCGATCAGGTCACGCACGGTTCCGTTCGGGTCTCCACCGTCGCCGCCGAGATGCTCGAAGTAGATCTCGTGGTTCTTGATCCCGCCGATCGCGAAGCTGAGGTCGACTTTCAAGGCCCGCACGTCGGAGAAGACCTGGTTCGCAGCGCTCACGTCGACCTCGGCGAGCCGCCCCATGATCTCGTTCCGCTTGTTGACGTAGCCCTCGTAGAGCTTGTAGTGGGCCTCGACCGTCTGCCGCGAGATGCCGTCGAGCTCGAGCAGCGCCGGCTTCAGCGGCCGGGCCGTGATCTCCTCGTGGTTGAACGCGAGCGTGGCCAATGCGCGCCGGAGCATATCTAGACCCGCGCAGAAAGGAGCGCACATGGCGTTCGAGCTTCCTCCTCTCCCCTACGACTACGACGCGCTCGAGCCGCACATCGACGAGCAGACGATGCGCGTCCACCACGACAAGCACCACCAGGCGTACGTCGACAACGCGAACGCAGCGCTCGAGGGAACGCCGCTCGCGGACAAACCGGTCGAGCACGTCCTGACGAACCTCGAGACCCTCCCCGACGACAAGCAGGCAGCCGTTCGCAACAACGCCGGCGGCCACGTCAACCACTCGCTCTTCTGGGAGATCATGGGGCCGGACGGCGGCGGTGAGCCGTCAGGCAGGCTGGCCGACGCGATCAACGACCTCTGGGGCGGCCTCGACGAGCTGAAGAAGGCGATGAACGACAACGGCGTCAAGCGCTTCGGCTCCGGCTGGACGTGGCTGGTGCACGACGGCACCGGGCTGGCGCTCTACTCGACGCCGAACCAGGACTCGCCGCTTCTGAACGACGACTTCGCGATCCTCGGGATCGACGTCTGGGAGCACGCCTACTACCTCAAGTACCAAAACCGGCGGCCCGACTACCTCGAGGCCTGGTGGAGCGTCGTCAATTGGGACGCGGTCGCGAAGAACTTCGACCGCGCGGTCGCGGAGCTCGGAGCTCCGGCTACCTAGTTCCGGAGCTCCGAGCTACCTGGCTGGACCTAGTTCCGGACGACGTTGCTCGTCGTGGTGACGTAGCAGGGCGCAGCCTGCGCCGTGGACAGCATCAGCCGGACACGCGTGAGCCTCGCGACCTTCGCGTTGAAGGACGCGGAGCTGATCACCGTCGGCTTCGCCGGGCCGGGCGTCGACGACGTCAGGGTGACCTTCTTGACCTGCACCCAGCGCTTGCGCAGCTTCGCGTAGCGCTGGAACAGAAGCGCCTTGCCCTTCAGGTCGAGGCCGGCGGTGACGGTCGCGGTGAACGAGCCACGCTTGACGCGCTTGATCGTGACCATCGGCTTCACCTTCACGACAACCGTGGGGCTGTCCGAGTTGTGCAGGGACGCCTTGTAGGTCGTCATCGCGGCTGGTGTGACCGTCGCGGTGAACGCACCCGTGGAGGCTGTCTTGACGGTCGCAGTCTTCTTGAACGTCGTCGCCGGACAGGCCTGCGCATTGATGCTGATGTTCTGGTTGGCCTGGGCCGGCGTGAGCTGGCCGGTCAGCACCGTCGTCTTGCCATACGCGACGGTCAATGGATTGGCCGCGAGCGTCAGCGTGGACGACGCTGCCGTCGCCCCGGCCGTGACTGCGGCCGCGCCGAGGGCCGTTGCTACAAGCGTGCGTTTCATACCTACCTCCAAATTCCGTGTCTGGGCGTTTTTCTTACCCCAAATGACGCCGCAAAACGCAAGAATTTGCGGCGTGCTATGACTGCCGGGTGCGCGCGCTCGTCACCGGCGGAACGGGCAGGATCGGGTCTGCGGTCGCCTCTGCGCTCGAGCGCGAGGGCTGGACGGTGTTCGCGCCGGGGCGCGCAGATGGTGACGTCTCCGTGGTCGAAGCGGCGAGGATGCTCGTCGAGCGCGCGGTCGCCGAGCTGGGCGGGCTCGACCTGCTCGTCAACGCGGCGGGAGAAGGGTTCGCCCCCAAGCCCGTCGACGAGTTGACCGAGGCCGACTGGGACGCGGCTTTCGGCGCCACCGCGAAGGGGAGCTTCTTCGTCAGCCAGGCCGCCGCGCCGCACCTGCGGGAGTCGCGCGGCTGCGTCGTGATGATCGAGGACGTCGCGGCCTACCAGGCGTGGCCGTCGTTCACGGCCCATTGCGCCGCGAAGGCAGCCCAGGCGATGCTGACCCGGGTCCTCGCCCGGGCGCTCGCGCCGGAGGTCCGCGTCTGCGGGGTCGCGCCCGGGGCGGTCGCGGTCGAGGCGGGCCAGGAGGAACGCCGCGCCGCAGAGACGCTCCTGGGGCGGGTCGGCTCGCCCGACGACGTCGCGGCGGCGGTCGTCTACCTCGCGGGAGCCGACTTCGTCACCGGTGCGACCCTGGTCGTCGACGGTGGCCGCCTTGTCCAAACCGGTTCAGCGCTAAACCCGTAAAAACATTGATGGAGCTTGCGCTCGACTCCCTTCGGCGCTTGCCCGCCACGCCTCGCTCCGCAACGATGAAGCCCGTGTCTGCGAATGAGGCCACTGACGGCGAGCTGATCCGGCGCACCGGCGACGGCGACCACGGCGCCTTCGAGGTGCTCTACCGCCGCTATTCGCGCCCGGTTTTCGGCCTCGCCCTGCGGCGCCTCGGGGACCGCGGCCGGGCGGAGGATGCTGTTCAGGAGACGTTCGCATCGATCTGGCGGGCCGCCGGCACGTACAAGCCCGAACGCGGGCCCGGCGCGCCCTGGCTCTACGCGGTCGCCCGCAACGCGATCGTCGACCGCGGCCGCGCGAGGAGCGAGCCCGCCGTCGAGACGCCTGAAGAGGTCTCGGGCGAGCCGGGCCCGGCCGACCGCGCCGAGGCCGGCTGGACGACGTGGCGCCTGCACCGCGCGCTCGAGGAGCTCACCCCGAACGAGCGTATCGTGATTGAGCTCGCCTACTGGAGCGGCCTTTCCCAGTCGGAGGTCGCGGACTACCTCGGCATCCCGCTCGGGACCGTCAAGACACGAACGCGCGCGGCACTCGCGCGCCTGGCTGATGTGCTGGAAGAGGAGCTTGGATGACCGATACGCCTGATTTCCGCGATCTGGTCGGCGACGACCTGACACCCGAGGAGCGCGAGCGGCTCGAGCGCGTGCACGACCTGCTCGTCGAAGCAAGCCCGCCGCCGGAGCATCGATCCCTCCCGGCAGCTCGACGCTCCGGTCGTCCAATTGCCCCGCCGCCGCATCGGCGCGGTGATCGCGCTCGCCGCCGCGCTCGCACTGGCCGCCTTCCTCGGCGGCTACCTGGCCGGCCAGAACGGCAGCGAGAAGTTCAGTCTCTTCCACAGCGAGCCGCTGCACGGAGTCGGCGCGGGGCGCTCGGCATCGGGGACGATCGACATCGGCAAGCTCGACTCCGAGGGCAACTGGCCGCTCAAGCTCATCGTCCACCACCTGCCGGCCGCGCCGAAGAACGGCTACTACGAGATGTTCCTGACGAGCCACGGCAAGATCGCCGCCACCTGCGGCACCTTCGCGGTCCACGGCCAGAGCGCGACGGTGCGGCTGAACGCGCCCTACGACCTGAGGCTGTTCAACGGGTGGGTCGTGACCATGGAACGGCCGGGCAACCCTGCCCACGAAGTGCTATTGACCACTGCCTAAGGTGCGATGCGGCCGTTCGCGACGAACGCCGCGTATGTGACCGGCATCAGCTGCTCGAGGAAGCGCTCGCACGCCTCCGCGTAACGGCGGATCTCGCGTTGCGCCGTCTCGGCGTTCCGCAGTGAGAGGAAGTTCATCAGCGAGCGAGCGTTGATCGTCCAGTAGAACTCGGTGTAGGCGCCGACGGGCAGCGCGCAGCGCGCGAGCTCGCGCGCGACGCCCAGCTCGACGAGCTGCTCGTAGGCGAGGTACGCCGTCTCGTAGACGGCCTGCAGCTTCTCCCGCGTCGCCTCGGCGACCTCGTCCGAGACCGGTTCAAAAGAGTACGCGCCGGGCTTGCCGACCTGGCTACGCACGTCCTCGCCCGCCGGCAGGTAGAAGTCGTCGGTCGCCTTCGCGTAGCGCAGGCTGAACTCGTTGAACGAGCCGACCCTGTGTCGCATCCATTCGCGCGCGACGAAGATCGGGCAGCGGATGTGGAAGCGGAACGAGTTGTGCTCGAAGGGCGTCCCGTGGCGATCTCGCATCAGGAAGCGGATCAGGCCCTCGTCCGACTCGTCCATCTCGTCCTTGTGCCGGGCGAAGCTGACCCGCGCGCCGTTGACCACGGAGAGGTCGTCGGCCATCGCGTCGTCGAGCCGAACGAAGCCGTGATCGAGAACGCGGACGGTGTTGTCGGGTATCACTTCTGCCGTGACCGCCACGCCGGCGAGTCTAGCGGGGCTGTATGTCGGCACTTCCGGCTGGTCCTACCCGTCGTGGCGGCCCGGGTTCTACCCGGCCGGGACGAAGCCGGCGGACTTCCTCGGCTTCTACGCCGAGCGCTTCCGGTCGGTGGAGCTGAACACGACCGGCTACCGCCTCCCCGCCGAAGAGCAGTTCTCTCGCTGGGCGACGCAAGTGCCTCCCGGCTTCCATTTCGCACCGAAGATGAACGCGCACCGTCGCGTCGACGTCGCGACTTTCTCGGAACGGGTCGCGCTCCTCGGCGACCGCCTCGGCCCGATTCGCCTGCTCGTCGGTTCCGCGCTCGACCAGGGCCTCATGGCACTCCTCCTCGGGTCGTTCGAACCAGACGTCCTGCTCGCGTTCGACTTCCGGCACGGCTCTTGGGACGGCGTCGAGACCGAGCTGCCGGACAATGCCGTGCGAGTGAACTCGCTCGAGGGCGGCGCGCCCTTCCGCTACCTCCGGCTGCGCGAGCCGCCGTACGACGACGCCGCCCTCGCCGGCTGGGCCAAGCGGCTACGGCCACTGCTCGACGAGGGCGTGCGTATCTACTGCTACTTCAAGCACGAGGACGAGCCGACCGGCCCGGCCTACGCGGAGCGACTAGCTCAGGCCCTGACCTCGTCGATCACCTCGTAGACGGCGTCCGTGCCGACGGACTCGACGTACGGGGCCATCGCCTGCGTGCGCTCTTCCTGGGCCTGGCGCATCTCATCCGAGCCCATCTGGCTGATGTCGTCCATCTCGACCATCCCGAAAGCGACGATCTCGTCGGGGTCTTTCATGTTCCTGCACACATAGGCGTGCGCTCCCTCGGGAAAGTCCGAGCGGTCACCCTCCCACGCCTTGCGCCAGTCGTCGTAGCTGCCGGGCTTGAGCTTGCGCACGGTCAGCGCCACGTACTTCGCCATTCCGGTCCTCCTACGTCGGGGTCCCGGCGATCCTACTGTGTGCTAACTCGGCGATCTGCTCGACCGCAAAGCGGAGCTCGTCGTCCGAGTTGTAGAAGTGCGGGCCGAGGCGCAGGCCGACCTCGGGACGGCTGTCGCAGAGGATCCGGCGGGCGGCAAGCTCGTCATTGACCGCGTCCGGCTCGGGCACCCGGACGACGACGGTGCCGCCTCGACGGTCCGGGTCGCGGGTGCCGACCACCTCGAGGCCGGCCTCGTCGAGCAGCTTCACCAGCAGCGCCGTCTGCTCGACGGAGCGTGCGCGGATCCGCTCGACGCCCACCTCCTCGACCACGTCGTAGCCCGCGGTCGCGGCGTAGAGGGCCGGGACGTTCGGCGTCCCGGTGAGGAAGCGCCACGCGCCGGCCGCGTAGTCCTGTTCCGGCTCGAATGCGAACGGGCGCGCGTGCGCCTGCCAGCCGGTCAGCGCGGGCTCGAGCGTCTCCGCCAGCTCGGGCCGCACGTACAGCCACGCCGCGCCGGGGCCGCCGCAGAGCCACTTGACCGACCCGCCGACGGCGAAGTCGACGCCGAGCGCGGTCACGTCCAGCGGCACCGTGCCGACCGACTGATACGCGTCGAGCACGACGAGCGCGCCCACCTCGTGCGCCCGCGCCACGATCGCATCGACGTCCTGAATCTCGCCCGTACGGAACAGGACGTGCGTGACCGGCACGAGCAGTGTCCGCTCGTCGATCGCCTCGACGACGCCCTCGTGGTCCGCCGCGACCTCGATCTCGGCCCCGCGCGCTGCCTGGTAGAGGTAGCGCACGGACGGGAAGTTGCCTTCCTCGTAGACGACCCGGCGGCGCTCACCCTCGAAGCCGAAGCAGGAGAGAACGACGGCCTCGGCCAGCGTGACGTTCTGGTGCATCGAGACGCTTCCGGCCGGCGCGCCGATCAGCCGGGCAATCTGGTCGCCGACGGTCACCGGCAGCTCCCACCAGCCTTCCTCCCAGGCCCGGACGCCGCGCGTCCGCCACGCTCGCGCGTAGTCGAGCAGGCGCTCCTCGGCCGCCGCCGGCATCGCGCCGAGCGAGTGGCTGACCAGGTAGGTCGTCTCCGCGAGGATCGGGAAGCGGTCGCGGTAGACGAGTAGCTCGCTCACGGGCCGCGAGTATTCCTGATCCCTCGTTCGAGTGATTTCCCGCCCGATCCCCTTTCCGGGTGATGGGTCGCTTCGGCGGGCCTGCCTAGGGTCAGACCGTTCTGCACTGCGGTCTGCGCGAGGCACGGAAAGGGGTTCGGTTGCGGGAAGCCAACGACGGGGAGCGCGGAGAGTCGCGCGCGAGCGGGCTCTGGGGTGCGAAACGGGGAGGTCAAGGGTCGAGTACGGGGCGTAAGCGCGGCGCGATCAGACGCGGCCTCCTCCTGTTCTTCCTGCTCGTC
>VAXD01000223.1:0-3882 GCA_005884155.1 Actinomycetota bacterium
ACCGCGCGGACAACCGTCTCGGGGTTGTGCCCGAGGTTCTGGCAGGCGATTCCCCCCGCGAAATCGAGGTACTCGCGACCGTCTGCATCCCAGACCGTCGCGCCTTCCGCTCGGGCAACCACGAAGTCGGTAGTCGCCACTCCGCGCGGGACGAAGCGCTCACGCCCTTCCCTCACCGTCTCTACGTCGTGCAGCTCTCGCGTCTCCACGAAGCGAACCCTACCGTGGAACTTCTAGGTGTTTTCCGACCCGCGCCGTACAATCCCCCGCACGTGACCGAGAAGGCCACGCCAGAGCGCGCCAACGGAGAGATCACCTGCCTGATCGTGGATGACCACGAAGTCGTCCGCGAGGGGCTTCGACTCTCGCTTTCGCGTGCCCCGCATATCAGGGTCGTCGGCGAAGCCGCCGACGGCGCAACCGCGGTCGCGCTGGCCGAGCGGCGCAATCCCGACGTCGTGATCATGGACGTCCGCATGCCCGGGATGGACGGGCTCGAGGCGACGAAGATCTTGACGGAGAAGGTTCCAGGTGCTGCCGTCCTGATCTTCACGGCCTACAGCGAGCGCAGCCTCCTCGGCCGTGGGCTCGAGTCCGGCGCCAAGGGCTACATCCTCAAGGAGGCGCCGCACCAGACGCTGCTCAAGGCGATCGACAAGGTGGTCACCGGCGAGGGCTTCGTCGACCCCGCGCTGATGCCGGCATTCCTCTCCGGCGACCGCGAGGGAATGCTGACCGGGCGCGAGCGGGAGATCCTGCAGCTCCTGGCCGACGGGATGTCCAACGCCGACGTCGCCGGGCGGCTCTTCATCAGCCAGGAGACCGTCAAGAGCCACGTGCGCCACATCCTGACCAAGCTCGAGGCGGACACGCGCACGCATGCCGTCGCGATTGCGCTTCGCGAAGCGATCATCGACTAGAGCAGCGGCCCTCGTCGCCGTCGTTGCGGCGGCCGCTGTCGTCTCGGTCATCGGGCTCGCGCTCGGCTCGAGCTGGCTCGCGTTCGCGGGCCTCGCCGTGGCGATCGTGGGCGCGGCCGGTTTCGCGCTCCACCTCATCGTCACCGAGCGCCGGCGGCACGAGGTCGTCGAAGAGGAGCTGAGCGCACAGTCGAGCTTCCTCGAGGCGCTGGTCGAGTCGATGGGCTCGATCGCCGCGACGCTCGATCCCGACCAGGTGCTGGACAGAACCCGGCGCGAGGCGAAGGACCTGTTCGGGGCGAAGGCAGAAATTCTGCCTCCCGGTGCGCCGTCCTCGAACGGCGCCGTCTTCCCCTTGCGGATCCGGGGCGAGGAGATCGGCGCGCTCCAGCTCATCCGCTCTCGACCGCTCGACCGCGAGGAGCAGGCGCGCGCGGCGCTGCTCGCGGATTTCGCCTCGCGGACGGTCGAGAATGCGCGCCTCCTGGCCGAGGCGCGGGTGCGCGAAGCGGAGCGCGCACGGCTCTCCGACCAGTTGATCACGGCCGAGCAGGATGAGCGCCGGCGGCTCGCACTCTTCCTCCACGACGGGCCTGTGCAGTCGCTGTCGGGAATCAGCCTGATGCTCGACGCGGTCGTCGGGTCGCTGCAAGAGCAGCGGCTGGAGGAGGCCGAGCAAGTGCTCAGCTCGGCGCTGAAGCGCCATCGCGACACGATCCGCTCGCTGCGCGACCTCTCGTTCCACATCGAGCCCGTGGTGCTGCGCGACCAGGGCTTCGGGCCGGCGGTGAAGACATTCGCCGAGCAGGTCGGCCTCGAGAACCGGATTCAGGTCGATCTCGACGTCGACGCGGCCGACGCGCTCACCGAGCAGGCGCGCGTCGTGCTCTACCAGATCATCCGCGAGGCAGTGAACCAGGCGATCAGGCGCGGGCCGCCCTCGCGAATCGCGATTCGCGTGGCCATCGTCGACGACGGCAGCGTCGAGGCGGTGATCGCCGACGACGGCACGGGCGAGAGGCGCAGGGCGACCTTCGATGAGATCGAGGAGCGCGCGCGCACGCTCAGCGGCCGGTTGAACGTCGAGGCCGGCGAGGACGGCGGCACCGAGGTCCGCGTCCTGCTCCCGCCGTACGTCGCCCGGCGCTAGGATCGCCGGTCGTGGAAGACGGGCAGGGGCAGAGCCGGACGCACCTCCGCTTCGTGTGGACCACGAACGGCTACGAGCTCCGCGAGCGCGACGGCGATCCGCCGGGCCTCGGCGAGGAGGTCGACGAGGGCGAGACGCGCCTGCGTGTCGTCAAGGTGGCGCCCTCCCCGCTCCCGGGCGACTCGCGACGCTGCGTCTACCTCCAGCCGCTCAGCTGACGGCGNNNAGGACGAGCGCCTGGGCGAGACCGCTTGCGTAGCCGCCGGTCGCGATCCCGCCCGCGTCGACTCCCGCCGCGAAGAGGCCTTCGGCGCCGACCACTCGGGCAGTCTCGTCGACTCGCAGGCCGCCCTGCGTGTGCGTGACCGCGGCGGCGACGTGGAGGCAGAGCTCGCCGCACTCCTCGACGATCGTCCCCCCGGCGTCGCGGAGCCCGGTGACGCGCGGGTCATCTCGGTGCTCGTCGCCGACGCAGAACCAGGCCGTGCCGCCCGGCCGGCGCGCGATCGCCTGCGCGAGGTCGCTCTCGTGCCAAGCGGGAGGCTTCGGGAAGAACTCTTCGCCGCTCTCGTCGACGACCCGCGCCTCGCCGCCCCAGAGCTGCGAGAGCCGGACGTAGTCGCTTTCGCCGATTCGCGCCGGCGGGGCCGGCATCGCGCGACCGTAGAACTCGTCCATGTCACCCGCCGTCTCGGCACCGTGCTCGAGCGCGAAGTCGAGGCCGTCGCCCTCGCTCCAGGGATTCGAGCGGACGAGCAGCCCGTGCTCGCGCGCGTAGCGCAGCGGGAAGCCTCCCGTCGCGAGCACGAGCGGCTCTTCCGGCCACGTCAGGGGGACAGTCCCTAGGCCCTGCCCGAATCGGACAGGGCCGGCAGCGTGCACGACCACATCGGTCAGGCTACGCGGGTCGAAGCGCTTGCCCGTCGTGCGCGGGTTCGGTGTGTCCTCCCAGACGACCTCGGGCCCGAGCGAGACGAGCCACGCGAGCGCTTCGTCGAAACGGTCGTGGATCAGCCGCTGCAGCCGCTCGTCGCCACCCGGGCAGGCGGCGCGGAAGTCCTCGAACGTCTGGTAGCGCCAGACGACGCAGCTCGAGAGCAGCATCGAGCCGCCCGCCCGGTCGCCCTTTTCGAGCACGATCGGTTCGGCGCCGAGCTCGCGCGCGCGGGCGGCGGCGACCAGGCCGGCCATTCCGGCGCCGGCGACGAGCACTACGTCAGGGAAAAGCTGGGCTTGTGCTCGACGTACTCGACCTTGACCCGCTCAGGGCCCCAGACGAACACGGCGTAGGTGTTCGGTGCGTCGACGATGTCCGCGATCTCGATCCCGAGCTCCTTTGCCTCGGTGATGTGATCCTCGGCGGAGTCGACTTTGACCGCGAGGTGGTTCAGCAGCGGCCGCTCCGGGTCGCCCGGCTCGCCGTCGTGGAACTCGACGAACGCGCCGCCGACCTCGACACGCGGCGCGCCGGACGGCCCCGGTGGCGCGGCCTCGAAGCCGAGCCGCTCGTACTCCTCCGCGGTCTCCGCGGGGGAGCTCGACCAGAGCGCGACGTGGTCGAGGTCGTACTCGACCTCGGTCGGCGCCTCGACAAGCCCCAGCCGCAAGCCCTCGTGCACGTCGAAGTAGATCTCGCCGTCCCGTGAGCGATCGACCGTAAGGTCGTCGCCGAGCTCGCGCCCGGCCTGATCGAGGCTCGAGACCCGCAGCGCGACGTGCTTGAGCGCTCCGGGCTCACGCGGCCCTTCGGCCGCGAACAGCGTCAGCTTGCCGCGCCTCGCGTCGGACCCGACGAGCGTGAACGCGTCGGTG
>VAXD01000223.1:3896-6286 GCA_005884155.1 Actinomycetota bacterium
CGTGGTCGAGGGTCTCCGGCGTCACGCGGCCCAGAATAACTGCGCGCTACTTCCTGCGGTCGACTGCCCGCTGCAGTTGCTGTTTGTTCATCTTGGAGCGGCCCTCGATGCCCATCTGCTTGGCCTCGTTGTAGAGCTGCTCTTTCGTCCGGCCGCGCTGACGGCGCGTGCCCGAGCGGAGCCCGCCGCGGCGGCCCGAGGACATGTCGCGGGTGGACGTTCGCGAGCGCTCCTTCGATTCGCCAGCGCGAGCGCGCTCCTTGTTCACGGTGCGGGCGGCGATCTCCTTGGCCCGCTTCGTCGAGCGACCCTGCTTCTTCTCGCTCTCCTTGACGTGCTCGTACTGGCGTTCGCGCTTGGCGCTCCAGGCCTTCTGTGGCATTCGAATCCCTCCTCGGTAGGTTCGGGGAACGCGTGCCCGCCGGCCTGGTTTTTAAGCGTTACTCGAGTGGCTCGTTCTGGACGTTGTGCTCGGTCGCATACTCGTCCGTGAGCTTGTTGATCACGTCCGCGCCATCACCGTAGGCGTAGTTGACCTTGACGAACGCCTCCCACTTCGCCGGGAGCGCATCCTCAGGGAAGATCGCCTCGACCGGACACTCCGGTTCGCATGCCCCGCAATCGATGCACTCCTCGGGGTCGATGATCAGGATTCGCTCGAACTCGTGGATGCAGTCGACGGGGCAAACGTCGACGCACGAGAGGTCTTTGATGTCGATGCACGGCTCGGCGATGATGTACGTCACGGCGGGTCAGTCTACTGACGCGATCAGCTCCCGGACGAGTTCCGCGACGCGGTCGTTCAGGGCCGATTTTGCGACCACTTGGTCGAAGCCGGCGGCGTGTGCGCTGCGCAATCCCGCGGTGTCCGTGTGGTTCGTGAAGCCGAGGATCGGGATGTCCGGATAGGCGTCAGCGACCTCCTCGGGGTCGATGCGCGCGACGTCGCAGATCACGAGCTCGGGCGGATCGACACTGTCCGTCGTCGTCAGGTGGTGGTCCGGTAGCAGCCCCTCGAGCTTTCCTCGAAAGAACACGTCGACCCCTGCCAGCAGGATCGTCGCCACTGGTCAAACGTAACACCCTTCGCCGCTAGGATCGAGGGCGTGACCGAGTTCGAAACAGTCGCGCGCCTGGACGAGCTCGAGCCCGGCTCGCTCGCCTGCGCGCGGGTCGGCGACGAGGACGTGGCCCTCGCGCGCATCGGGGACGAGGTCTACGCGCTGCAGGGCCACTGCATCCACCTGCAGGGGCCGCTCTGCGAGGGCCGTCTCGACGGGCACGTCCTCAGCTGCCCGTGGCACGGCTGGCAGTACGACGTGCGCACCGGCGAAAACGAATTCGACCGCGCGATCAAGCTCGAGACCTACCCCGTGCAGATCGAAGACGGCGAGGTCAAAGTCGCCATCTGAGCTCGAGCGCGGCCTCGAGCTGATGCGCCGGGGCGAATACTTCACCGCGCACGAAGAGCTCGAGGACGCGTGGCGCGCGGCACCGGCCGAGGAGCGCGACTTCTTTCAGGGGCTCGTTCACGTCACGGTCGCCTTGTACCAGGCGGGTCGTGGGAACCGCGTCGGCTGCGAGCGCCAGCTGGAGAAGGCGGCGCGGCGCCTCGGGCCATATGCGCCTGAGCACCGCGGCGTCGACATCACGTCGATCCTGCGGCAGGTCGCGGACGCGGCGGCCCTCGCCGCGTCCGGCGATCTGTCGCTGCCGCCGCTAGAGCTGGCCTAAGCCGATCGCTTCCAGCGCTCGGTGGAGCAGTACGTTCAGCCACCAATCGCGGTGAAAAAAGAGGAGTAGGCCGAGGACGACGAGGGTCAGGCCGCTCGCGATCCGGATCCAGGCGTAGTGGTCGCGCACCCACCGGAAGGCCGACATGGCGTGGGTGAAAGCGATCCCGATCAGGACGAACGCGGCGGTGATCCCGAGCGAATAGGCCGCCAGCAGGACGATCCCGCGGACGACGGTACGCGAGTCGGCGGCCAGCGCGAGGATCGCGGCCAGCGTGATCCCGACGCACGGCGCGGCGCAAACGGCAAACGCGCCGCCGAGTAAGACGCGCGAGCCGCTCGCCCGCGCCCGGGTCGCCGCACTGGGAGCGAACATCCGCTCCGGCCACGGCAGCAGTCCCGCGAACGCGAGGCCGAGCACGACCAGCACGAATCCCGCGACCTCCGCCTGGCGGTCGTTCGACAGCGCGCCGCCGACGGCCGCCGCGCCCGCGCCGAGCACGACGAAAACGACGGTGAAGCCGAGCGCGAACGGAACGCTCGCGATGACGACGCGGCGCGCGACCCCCCGCTCGCCCAGCCGCCCCACCTCGACAGCCGAGACCGCCGACAGGTAGCCCGGGACCAGCGGCAGGACACACGGAAAGGCGATCGAGA
>VAXD01000064.1:0-12421 GCA_005884155.1 Actinomycetota bacterium
ATCCGGTTGAACGACATCCCGGGCGCCCGCGACTTGAGCATCGTCACGATGAACAGCCCGGCCGTCAGTGTCGACGAGATCGAGTTGAAGATGATCGCGAGCGAGTAGAAGTCGATGTTCGTGCCGGGTGAGAACTGCTTGTTCGCGAGGGGCACGTAGTCAAACCAGCCGGCGTTCGGCGCCATCCCGAGCGCGAGGCTCGTGTAGAGGAAGATCGCGGACGCGAGGAAGATCCAGAAGCTGAGGGCGTTCAGCCGCGGGAAGGCCATGTCCCGGGCGCCGATCATCAGCGGGATCAGGTAGTTCCCGAATGCGCCGGTCGTCATCGGGATGATGAAGAAGAAGATCATCGTGATCCCGTGGAGCGTGAAGAGCTCGTCGTAGGTGCCGGGCGAGACGAGGTGGCTGTTCGGCGCAGCCAGCTGCGTCCGCATGATCAGCGCCTCGGCGCCGCCTGCCGCGAAGAGGACGAGCGTCGTCCAGAAGTAGAGGAGGCCGATCCGCTTGTGGTCGGTCGTCGTCAGCCAGCCGAGCAGGCCGGGGCGGCTCTCCCAGATCATCTCGAGCCGGTCCAGCCGCTGGGCGGCGGCGGCGCTCGGCGGAGTCGCGATCGCCATTACTTCAGCCCTCGGAGGTAGGCGACGAGACCCTCGAGCTCGGAGCCGCCGAGGTTCAGGTTCGGCATCTCGTTCCCCGGCTTGAAGTGCTGGCTGTCGACGATCCAGCGGCTGAGGCTTTCCCGCTCGTTCGGGATCGTGACGGCTCCGAGCGTCGTCCTGCTGCCAACGTGCGTGAGATCGGGACCGACCTTGGCGTTGGCAGAGGTGCCGCGGATCGCGTGGCAGCTCGAGCAGGCGCCGTCGAGGAAGGTGTGAAGTCCGGCGCGCGCGAGGGCGCTTGTCGGCGCGGCTGCTGGCCGCGACTCGTCCGCAAGCCATTGCCGGAAGCGGTCGGGCGGGTCGGCGAACACGTACATCGCCATGTGCGCGTGCTGGAGCCCGCAGAACTCGGCGCACTGGCCGCGGTAGCGCCCAACTGCGTCGGCGTAGAGCTCGATCGAGTTCGTCCGGCCCGGCAGCGTGTCGATCTTGCGGTTCAGCTGGGGGACCCAGAAACTGTGGATCACGTCTGCGCTGCGCACCTCGAGCCGGATCGGTGTCCGCACCGGGATGTGGATCTCGTTGGCCGTGACCGCGTTCGTGCCCGGGTAGCGCACCTCCCACCACCACTGGTGGCCGATCACGAGGATCGTGCGCTTGGTCGAGCTCGCGGCCGGCGCCTCGGTCGTCTTGATCACGAAGAGGTCCGAGATGACGAAGACCGTGCAGAGCAGGATCAGCGGCAGGACGATCCCGAGCCCGACGACCACGATCCAGCCGGTGCGCTCGCCGGGCTTCGGCCCCGCGGTGTCACGGCCGATGCCGCGCCGGCTCGAGCGCTTCCAGGCGAACAGAAGCAGGCCGACGACGAGCGCGAGCCCGATCCAGGCACCGCCCATCATCCACCAGAAGAGGCTGGCGATGTCCTTCGACTGGTGACTCTCCGGCGCGAGCGTGTTCTGCGTCCTGCGGCAGCCCGCGAGTAGGAACGGCGCGGCGGCGAGCAAGACCCCCACGAGCCTGCCGCGGCGGGCCCTCGTCCTCACACCCTCATCACGCTTCCCGTGTTTCCGGGATGTCCCTGCCGTGAAACGCGCGTAGGTACGCTCGGCCGATGGGCTGGTCGTTCGAGCCCACGCAGCTGCCGGTCGTGCTCGCCGGCGTTCTCTACACGCGCCGTGCGCGGACGCTTGCGCGCCGCGGACGGCCGGTCCCGCCGGCGAAGATCGCCGCGTTCGGGCTCGGGTTGGCCGTGCTCGTGGCGGCGCTCGTCTCGCCCATCGACACGGTCGGCGAGGAGCGGCTCTTCTCGGTGCACATGGTCCAGCACGTGCTGATCGGGGACCTCGCGCCGCTCCTGCTCGCGCTCGGGCTCTCCGGCCCGCTGCTGCGGCCGCTGCTCGCGCCGCGCTTCGTCCAGAAGGCGCGAGTGCTGACGCATCCGCTGATCGCGTTGCCGCTCTGGGCGGCCAACCTCTGGCTGTGGCATCTCGCGCTGCTCTATGACGCTGCGCTCCGGCACCCGCTCGTGCACGCGTTCCAGCACGCCTGCTTCCTCGCGGCCGGCTTCTTGCTCTGGACGACGCTGCTCGGGCTGTTGCCGGGGCCGCGCTGGTTCGGCCGCGGCGCGCAGCTCGGCGGGCTCGCGTCCGTCTGGGTCGCGGGCGCCGCGCTCGCCAACGTCTTCCTCTGGAGTGACCACCCGTTCTACGAGCCGTACGTCGACGCGCCGCGGACGTGGGGGCTCTCGGCCCTGGCCGACCAGCGCGCCGGCGGAGGCGTGATGCTCGTCGAGATGATGTTCGTCGGCGCCGTCGTGTTCGTCGTGCTCGGCCTGCGCTGGCTCGGGGAGGCCGAGCAGCGGCAGCGGCGGCTGGAGGCGCGCGGGGCCTGACGGTCGTCGCCGGCTCGGCGCGACACTTCCGTCACGGTGCCTGGCACCGTACAGCTGGCCGCCGTTACAGTGGCGAGACCGGGGTGCCGCCGCAAGCGGCTGAGATCAGACCCGCGAACCTGATCCGGGTAATGCCGGCGTAGGGAGAAACCATGTTGGAAGCTGAAAGAGTCGCAGCGGAGGTCGGGCTTGGCCCGACCGGAGCCAACACCGTGCGGCCTTGTCACAGACGTGAAGGAGGGGGCTCACGGCTGATCCAGTAATGCCGGCGAAGGGAGTGCATGGACGAGCGAACGCCTAGCTGGGGGATCACGCCCGTTCCCGAGCGGCTCCGTGTCCTCGGCCTCGTCGACCTGACGCTGCTCTGGGGGAACCTGTCGATCAGCCTGCTCGTGATCGTCGCGGCGGCGGGGCTCGTCCCGATGCTTTCGTTCCAGGACGCCCTGCTCGCGATCCTGATCGGCGCGCTCGCCGGCAACCTGCTGCTCGGTCTCGCCGCTGCGATCGGCGCCGACGCGCGCGTGCCCGGGATGGTCGTGTTGCGAGCGCCGCTCGGACAGCGCGGCTCGTACCTGCCGACGGTGGTGAACGTGGCGCAGAACCTCGGCTGGTCGACCTTCGAGCTGATCATCATCTCGACTGCGGCCGCGGCGCTGTCGGAGCGCGTGTTCGGCTTCAGCGCGCGCTGGCTCTGGGCGCTGCTCTTCGGAGCGGTCTCGCTAGCTCTCGGACTGCTCGGGCCGATCGGCTTCGTGCGCCGCTACGTGCGCAAGTTCGCAGTCTGGGCGGTCGCGGCATCGATCGCCTACCTGACCTGGTGGGCGCTCGACAAGGCGAACCTGCACGAGCTCTGGAACACGCGCGGAACGGGCGGCCTGTCGCTCGGCCAGGGGATCGACCTCGTGATGGCGAGCGTGATCTCGTGGACGCCGCTCGCTGCCGACTACACGCGGTTCGCGCGCAATCGCCGCGGCGCGTTCTGGGGCGCGGGAGTCGGCTACTTCTTCCCGACGCTCTGGTGCTTCGCGCTCGGCGCGGTGCTCGTCCTCGCGCGCGACCTGAGCGACCCGGCGCAGATCCCCAGCGCCGTCGCGAGCGGGAGCGTTATCGCCGTCGTTGCGCTGCTGATGCTGACCGTGGACGAGAGCGACGAGGCGTTCGCTGACGTCTACTCGACGGCCGTGTCGCTGCAGAACCTGCTCCCGCGCGCCCCGCAGCGGCTGCTGATCGCGGTGGTCGCCGCGGTGGCCACGGCCGGCGCGATCGCGATCAGCCTCGGCAACTACCTGACGTTCCTGTTCCTGCTCGGCTCGGTCTTCGTCCCGCTCTTCGGTGTGCTGCTCGCGGACTGGCTCGCGCGCGGAGCCCACTATTCGGAGCGCGACATCTTCGCGGGGCCGGCGGTGCGCTGGGCGCCGATTGCGGCGTGGATCGTCGGCTTCGTGCTCTACCAGTGGCTCTCGCCGGTCGGGCCGAACTGGTGGACGGGCGTCGTCGACCACCTCTCGCCGGGCCACGCACGGCTGACGGCGTCGCTGCCGAGCTTCATGGCCGCCTTCGGCGTGACGCTGCTCGCGGCCTGGATAGATTCGACCCGTGCCGCGACTCGCCGTAGTCGGGAACCTCTCCCTCGACAGGGTTGACGGCGGCCCGCCGCGGGCGGGTGGGCCTCCGTTCTGGGCGGCGCGGGCGCTGCGCGTGCTGGAAGCGCGGGCACTGGTCGCAGTCAAGTGCGCTGACGAGGACCGGCGCGTATTGGCACCCCCGCTCGTCGCTTTGGGCCTGCCGGTGCTCTGGCTCTCCGGGAGCTCGACGGCGGCGTTCTCGTTCCGTTACGTCGGCGACCGGCGCGAGATGGTCGTCGACGCGCTCGGCGACCCCTGGTCGGTCGAGGACGTGCGCGCCCTCGGTGATATCCGCTGGGTACACGTCGGGCCCTTGGCATCGTCGGACTTTCCCGCCGAGACGCTCGCCGAGCTGGCGCGCGGGCGGCGGGTCTCGTTCGACGGCCATGGGCTGGCGAGGCCTGCGCGGACCGGGCCGCTGAAGCTTGGGGGCGCGGTGGACCCCGGCGTGCTACGCCACGTCTCGATCCTGAAGCTCGCCGAGGACGAGGCGCAGGCGCTGCTGGGCGAGGCCGACGAGCCGTCGCTGCGCTCGCTCGACGTTCCGGAGATCGTGGTCACGCGTGGCTCACGCGGGTCGCTCGTGTTCGCCGACGGCCGCCTGACGGAGATCTCGGCGCAACCGGTCGGCAAGCCGGTCGACCCGACCGGCGCCGGCGATGCCTTCGCGACCGCGTACCTCGTCGCCCGCTCGTCCGGCCACGCGCCGGTCGCTGCTGCCCGCCGTGCCTCGGCGCTCGTCACCGGCCTGCTCGCCAAGCGGCTTCGGTGATCGCGCTCGTCCGCACCATCGACGGCGTCTTCGAGGTCGACCTCGACGAGGAGGTGGTGCTCGGCCTCGTCGACGCGGAGGTCGTGCCCGAGCCGGTCGACGTCGGCCTGCCGCGCGTCGTCGGCGCTGCGCGCTGCGGCTCCACGGTGATCGCGGTGCTCGACCGTCGCCCGCCGCTCGCAATCTCGAACGACGCCGGCCGCACGTGGCGAGAAGCCGGAGGCGGTCTCCCAGCCGGCTTCGCAGTGGCGATCGCCGACGACGACCCGGACTACGTCGTCTACGCGGCCCGCAATCGCCTGTACCTCTCCGAGGACGGCGGCCGCTTCTGGCGTTCCCTCGCCCCCGAGCTGCCCGCGATCGAAGCGCTAGCCGTGTCCTGAGGAAGAAAAGTCACACTTTCGCCGCGATTTACCCTTGACGAAAACCGGTGTCCGACACCGTTTTTGGGTCGCCGCAGTCAGGTCCGAAGGCGGAACTCGCCGTGGGCGACTGTGACGGCGCTGCCGCCGACTTCGACTCGCTCGATTTCGTCGCCTGTGCCCTCGACGCGTGCGAAGAGCGTCGACGGGCGGCCGATCTCGGCGCCTTGTGAGATCTCGATTTCCTCGCCGAAGCCGATCTTCCCGTGGCGCCCCAGGTGCACCGCCAAAGGCCCCGCGGCCGAGCCGGTGGCCGGATCCTCTGGAATGCCGCCAAGCCCGAACATCCGCGTCTTCCAGCGCAGGCCCGAGCCGGCGAAGCAGTTCACGCCGAGCGCCTCCGGGAGCCCGAGCAGTCCGAGATTCGGCCGCAGGCCCGCAACTACGTCTTCCGACGCAAGCGTGACGTAGACGTGCTGTGCGCCGTTGTCGTAGAGCTCGACAGGCAGCTCACTCCGCTCGACGCCGACCGCCCGCAGCAGCGCCTCCTCCTCCTCATACGGCTCCCACGAAGGAATCGGCTGCGCCATTCGCCCGAAGACGATCCGCGGACCTTCGCGCTCCAAGACGACGGGCACGATCCCCGCCCCCGTTTCGAGCCTGATCTCGATCAGCTGCATCGGCGCCGCGAGCACGAACGCCGTTCCGAGCGTCGGGTGCCCCGCGAACTGCATCTCGATCCCCGGCGTAAAGATCCGGATCCGAGCATGCCCGCCCGCCTCGGCCGGCAGGACGAACACCGACTCCGACAGGTTCAGCTCGCGCGCGAGCCGCTGCATCTCTTCACCCGAGAGCCCGCGCGCGTCGGTAAACACCGCGACCGGATTCCCCGCCAGCGGCGTGTCGGTGAAGACATCGGCGACCACGTAACGGAACACGCGCATGGCGGCGACTATTCTCCCATCCGTGCAGCTCTACCTCGTTCGCCATGCCGAGGCTGCGGACGGAGAGCCGGACGAGCTGAGGCCGCTGACCCCTGAGGGACGCCGAGCGGCGCGGGAGCTCGGCGAGCGGCTTGCAGCCGACGGGATCCGCCTCGACGCCGTCCTGACGAGCCCGCTCCTGCGCGCCCGCGAGACCGGCGCCGAGCTCGCGCGGCCCGCGGGGCTCGAGCCCGAGGCAGACGAGCGGCTGGCTCCCGGCGCGACCGCAGAAGACGTCAGAGCCGCCGCCGACGGACGCGGCGAGACGGTCGTCGTCGTCGGCCACCAGCCCGACTGCGGCAAGATCGCGGCGGCATTGACGGGCGACGAGGAGCCTCCCTTCGCCCCTGCGGCGATGCTTGCGATCGAGCTCTCATGAGCGAAGCTGCAATCGCCGTCCGCGGCCTGCGTAAGTCGTACGGCGAGCTCGAGGCCGTCGGCGGGATCGACTTCGACGTCCAGCGCGGCGAGGTTTTCGGCCTGCTCGGCCCGAACGGCGCCGGCAAGACCACGACGGTCGAGATCCTCGAGGGCTACCGCCGCCGCGACGCGGGTGAGGTCACGGTGCTCGGCACGGACCCCGCGCTCGCCGGCGGCGACTGGCGGGAGCGGATCGGCGTCGTCCTGCAGTCGTCCGCCATGTACGAGACGCTCACGGTCGCGGAGAGCCTGAGCCTCTTCGCCGGCTATTACGCGAGCCCGCGCCCGGTCGACGAGGTGGTCGAGCTGGTCGGCCTGAACGAGAAACGCAACGACCGCGTGCGCAGACTCTCCGGCGGCCAGCGGCGCAGGCTCGATCTCGGGCTGGCGCTCGTCGGCGACCCGGAGCTGATCTTCCTGGACGAGCCGACCACCGGCTTCGACCCGCACGCGCGCCGCCAGGCGTGGGAGACCCTGCGCTCCTTGCGCAGCCTCGGCAAGACGATCCTGCTCACCACCCACTACCTGGACGAGGCCGAGCGCCTCGCCGACCGGGTCGCCGTGCTGCGCCGCGGCGAGATCGTCGCGGCAGGCCCGCCGTCGCAGCTGATCGGCTCCGTCCCCGCGACCGAGATCCGCTACCGCGAGAACGGCCGCGAGGTCGTGCTCGAGACCGACCAGCCGACGCGAATGCTGCACGAGCTGACCGAGCGCGCCCTCGCAGAGAACCGCGAGCTCGAAGGCCTGCTGGTCACGAGGCCCACGCTCGAGGACGTCTACCTCACCCTGACGCAGGAGGAGCCCGAGTGAGGCTCTTCCGCCATGAGCTCCGCGGCGAGCTCCTGCTCTACGTGCGCAGCCGTGAGCTCGCGTTCTTCACGTTCCTGCTGCCGATGGTCTTCTTCGTCCTGCTCGGTTCGACGTACGGCAAGGACACGGTCGACGGCGTCAAGGGCTCGCACTTCCTCGAGGCCGGGATGATCGGTTACGGCGCGATCTCGATCGCGTTCGCGGGGCTCGCGATCGTGCTCGTGATCAGGCGCGAGGCCGGAGTGCTGAAGCGGCTCCGGGCGACCCCGCTGCCGGCGCCGGCGTACATCGCGGCGCTGCTGACCGCCTTCATGGCCGCTTTCGCGGTCGAAGTGGCCGGATTGATCCTGCTCGGGCGCGTCCTGTTCTCGATCCCCCTGCCGCACCAGCTCGGCTCGCTCGTGCTGGCGCTGCTGCTCGGGGCAATCTGCTTCTGCGCACTTGGGGTCGCCGTCGCCGCCCTGATCCGCAGCGCGGAGGGCGCCTCGGCGGTCGTGAACGCGATCTACCTTCCGGCAGCGTTCCTCGCCGGCGCGTTCTTCTCGCCGCACCACTTCCCGTCGGTCTTCCGCGACATCGCCGCCGTGCTGCCGCTCACGTACTTCCTGCGCCTCGTGCGGAACGTGATGCTCCACGGGCACGAGATCTGGTCGCAGGGCACAAACGTCGCAGTCATCGCGGCCTGGGGCATTGCGGGCGTGATCATCGCGCTACGCCGCTTCCGCTGGGAGCCGCACGAGGGTTAGGTCCCGGGCGAGGCGGTTATACGCTTTGCAAGGTGGTGGGCCAGCCTGAACTCGCATTCTGCGTCCGCGACGTCGAGCCGCCGGCCGTCGAGGTGCGCGTGAACTTCGGCATCTTCGCCGGTCGCGCGGCTACCGCCGCCGAGATCGACGACCTCGCGGCCGCGCTCCTGCCGAAGGTCGGCGAGGTCTCGATCGTCGCCGAGCGGCGCCACGAGATCGGGCCCGACGCGGAGGCGTCGCTCAACCAGGTGCGGATCGAGGTCTCGCCGGACCAGCTGCCGGACGACGAGCACGAGCTCGACATGCTGTGCGGGCGACTGGTCGAGGCAGCCGAGTCATGGGCGCAGGGCTGCATCGCCGAGCGCCACGCCGAGGTCTCAGAGCCCTAGGAGGGTTTGGCGGAACCTTGCTCGTCGTCGGGGTGCGATGGCCGTTCCGAGGCAAGGACGCAGGGAGGCCCAATAGTGGATAGCTATTGGGCCGACTGAGAACGCCGCCCCGGGGCGGACAGCGCGGCCCGGCGGCACAGACCAGGTTTCGTCAAGCCCTCCTAAGAGGTTCCGAACCAGCGGGCTCGCCGTGTGGACGCGAAGGTGGCCTTGTCCTGGGCGAGCTCTCGGGAGGGCCCAACGAGCCGCGCCGTCGGCTGCGGCCCACCGAAGAAGTTCGCCTCGACCTTCGCGACCGCGCCTCCGCCGAACTCGAGGTAGCACATGCCCGCGCCGTCGTACGGCCGCTCGAGCTCCTCGCCGTGCAGCTGCGCAGCGATATCGTCGGCCACGACTCGAGCGGCGGTCTCCGCGAACACGCCGGCCTTCGCCATCGGCAGAGCGGTGATGTCACCGACGGCGTAGACGCCAGGGAACCGGGCCGCGAGGTTGGCCCTCTCGACCGGCACCCAGCGCCCAAGACCACCTGCGGCGCCCGGTGGACGGGGATCCCGACGAACAGGTCGTAGGGAATGCTCCCGCCGCCGTCCAGCATGGCTTCTCTCTCGCGCGTGTCGAGGCCAACGATGTGCTGATTCGGGATGTACTCGATGTCGCGCTCGCCGAGCGCGTCGAGGAAGCTTTGCGAGACCTCCTTCGTGATCGGAACCGGAGCCGCCATCGGCCCGGCGACGCGAATCTCGACCGCATCCCTCAGGCCGCGCTCGACGAAGTGGTCGTGGAGGAGCAGCGCGCCCTCGAACGGCGCGGGCGGGCACTTGAACGGGTGGCCGAGGATCCCGATCAGGATCCGCCCTGAGTCGAACTCCGAGAGAACGTCGCGCATGCGCTCCGCTCCCGCGACCGTGTAGTACTCGACTCCGCCCTCCTCGAATCCGGGGGTAGCCGCGAAGTCGTAGGCCGCCCCGAGCGCGACGACGAGGATGTCGGCGTCGTACGAGGCCCCGTCGGTCGTCACGCGCCTCGTCTCCGGGTCGATCGAGGTCACGCGCTCCTGCTTGAACTCGACTCCCTCCTTGGAGATGTCCGCGTAGGGCAGCAGCACGTCCGCCTTCGACGAACGGCCGAAGAGGACGTCGAGCTTCGAGAAGCCGAAGAAGAACGAGTCGTTCTGGTCGATCAGGGTCGAGCGGACCTCGCCGGCGAGAGACTCGGAGAGCCGCGTGGCGAGCTCGAGGCCGGCGAACCCAGCCCCGAGGATGACGACGTGCTTCACGTCAGGCCCTGACGAGCTTACGCCTCGGCGAGCGGCCGGCTCGGGCGGCGCCGAGCGCGAAGCGAACGAGCGCACGCGGCATCTTCTCGGCTCGGGCGATCGTCTCCTCGAGCGCGGTCACGAACCAGTCGACGTCCTCCTCAGTCACCACGAGCGGCGGGAGCGCTTTGAGCACGTTGAGGCCGTGGCCCGCGACCTGGCTCAGGATCCGGTGATCGCGGAAGAGCGGGACGATCACGAGCTGGGAGAACAAGCCCGGCTGGATGCGCTCGAGCAGCTTCCACGTGCGCGAGCCGCCGGGCGGCTCCTGGAACTCGATCGCCCACATCAGGCCGAGCCCGCGTACGTCCGCGACCACCTCGAAAGGCTCCACGAAGGCGCGCGTGCGCTCGAGCAGGAGCTCGCCGAGCCGCGCCGCGCGCTCAACGAGGCCCTGCTCGTCGAGCTCGCGTAGCGTCGCCAGGCCCGCGACCATCGCGAGATCGTTCGGGGCGAAGGTCGAGCCGTGACTGACCGCGTTCGGGAGCGAGTCGAAGACGCCGTCATAGACCCCGGCCGACATCAGCAGCGCGCCGACCGGCACGTAGCCGCCCGAGAGCGACTTCGCGACCGTGGCGACGGTGATCAGATCGGGCTCGAGCCCCCAGTGTTCGAGCGCGAGCAGGCGACGCAGAAGAGCGTCCCGTAGCGGCCGCAGAGCTCCTGCGAGCCCGCGAGGTAGCCGGGCGGCGGCAGATTGACGCCCTTGCCCTGCACAGGCTCGACGATGAAGAGGGCGACGTCCTCGGCCGCGAGCTCGCGCTCGAGCACGTCGAGATCGCCCCACGGAACCTGCGAGAACCCGGGCAGGAGCGGCCCGAAGCGGCTCGTGAACTCGGGCGCCGCGGTCGCCGAGAGCGCGCCGAGCGTCAGCCCGTGGAAGGCGTGCTCGGCCGAAAGCACGCGCGGCCGGCCGGTCGCAGCGCGGCCGAGCTTGAGCGCCGCCTCGACCGACTCCGCCCCCGAGCTCGTGAAGATAGCCTTCCCGACCGACGACGGCGCCCGGCGCAGCAGCTCCTCTGCGAGCAGCGCCGGCAGCGCGTCGACGCCGATCTGCACCGAGCCGGGCCGCTCCAGCTCGAGCGCCTCTACCAGCGCCTCGCGGACGCGCGGGTTGTTGCGGCCGACGTTGAACATGCCGAACCCGCCGAGCGCGTCGAGGTAGCGGTTGCCGTCCGAGTCCCAGAGGTAGGCGCCCTCGGCCCGCGCCCAGCGGCGGTCGAAACCGATCGTCCGCAGCAGCCGCACGAACTGCGGGTTGACCGTCTGCGCGTGCAGGTCGAGCGCCTCGGCGCCGCGCTCCTCGACCAGCTCGCTGAGCCAACCCATGCGAGGATTATGGCCAGACCGATGAGCAAGCCGAGGCTCGCGGGCAAGGTAGCTCTCGTCACCGGCGCAAGCCGCGGCGGTGGTAAAGGCATCGCGCTCGTGCTCGGCGAGGAGGGCGCGACGGTCTACGTCACCGGCCGCAGCGTCCGAGGCGGGCCGACGACGCTCGGCCGTCCGGGCACGATCGACGACACCGCCGAGGAGCTGACCGCCCGCGGGGGCACCGGCATCGCCGTTCGCTGCGATCACACGGACGACTCCCAGGTCGAGGCGCTGTTCGAGCGAATCCGCAGCGAGCAGGACGGCCTCGATCTGCTCGTCAACAACGCTTGGAGCGGCTATGAGCTTCCCCTCTATTACGAGACGCCGTTCTGGGAGATGGAGTGGCGCCACTGGGACCTGATGTTCCAGGGCGGCCTGCGGGCCGCCGCGTTCGCCTCGATGCTGGCCGCGCCGATGATGATCGAAGCCGGCCGCGGGCTGATCGTGAACATCACGTGGGTGCTCGACCGCCCGCACGGGGTCACGTTCTACGAGGTCGTGAAGAACGCGACGAACAAGCTGACCGAGCAGATGGCCGACGATCTGCGATCGCACGGTGTCGCGTGTGTTGCCGTGTCGCCGGGCTGGATGCGGCTGGAGCGAATGGACCTGACGCCGGAGCAAGCCGCCCGGGCCGAGTCGCCGGAGTTCCCGGGTCGCGGTATCGCTGCGCTTGCTGCGGACCCGAACGTGCTCGAGAAGTCAGGCAGCGTCTTCACGACGCCGGCCCTCGCGCGGGACTACGGCTTCACCGACGTCGACGGCAAGCAGCAGTCCGCCTTCTGGGACGAGCATTGGTCCAGCTAGGTGACGGCGTGAATCGGCCCGCTGCGCTCACGGAGTCGGCCGCCGTCGCGGCCCGCCCGCACGGCGAGGATCTCCGCCAAGATCGAGACCGCTGTCTCGGCCGGGCTCTGCGCGCCGAGGTCGAGCCCTGCAGGCCCTGAGAGCCGCTCAAGCGCGTCCTCTGACGCCCCGGCGTCGAGCAGGCGCTCGCGCCGCTTCGTCTGGGTCTTGCGGGAGCCGATCGCGCCGACGTAGAACGCGTCGCTCTCCAGCGCGGCGGTCAGCGCGGGGACGTCGAGCCGCTCCTCGTGGGTGAGCACGACGACCGCCGTGTCCTCGTCGGCCTCGA
>VAXD01000064.1:12456-20498 GCA_005884155.1 Actinomycetota bacterium
CGATCACGATGCTGCGCCAGCCCAGCGAGCCCGCGGCGCGGCAGAGCTCCTCCGCGGTGTCGGTCGCACCGACCACGACGAGCCGAGGCGGCTCGGCGAGTACTTCCGCGAAGACCGTCTCGCCGTCGAGCTCCTGCACGCCCGGCTCGGCCGATCCGCGTGGCAGCAACTCCTGCCGGCCCGCGCGCTCGCCGGCGAGGCAGGTCACGAGCACGCCTTCGCCCTCGGGGAGCTCGCCCTCGAGCCGCTGGACGAAGACGTCGATCTCGCCGCCGCACGGCAGGCCGATCTCCCAGGCCTCGTCATCCGCAATCCCGTACGTCAGCAGGCGCGGCTCGACGCCCGCGATCACCTCGGCTGCCTGGACGGCGACATCGCTCTCCACGCAACCGCCGGAGACGGAGCCGTAGAGCTCGCCGCCTTCGGAGACGACGAGCTTCGAGCCGACCGGGCGCGGCGCAGAACGCCTGACCGCAACTACGGTCGCGAGCGCGGGCCTCTCGCCCTGCGCGAGCAGGCGGGCTAGCTCGTCGCGTACCCCGGACACCCGGTCAGCGTACCGCCGTGCGCCTGGGAGCCGGGACGATCCGGGCGGCGGTCAAGCCGCCGACGAGTCCGGCCGCGCTGAGATACATCGCAATCGCCCACGTGCTGCCCGTGTCCGTGCCCGCGGTGATGCCGTGGACCAGAGCCAGCAGCCAGACCGCGAAGTTGAGGTAGTGCGCCCGCCGCCAGAAGCGGTGGGAAAGGGCTTTACGGTACCGGTTCGTGAGCGCGAGCGCCACCAGCAGCTCGGCTGAGATCACGCCCGCGGCGACCGCGAGCGGTCGGTAGGGCGCGGTCACCGGAACAAGCAGGTTCGTCAGAGAAAACGGCAGGTACCCGTCGACCAGCAGAGCGGCGCCGTGCAGGAGGATGAAGCTCCCGGCCAGCACGCCGAGAAAGCGATGCACGTCCTCCAGCGCGAAACGCGGCCAGCTTCGGAGGCGCGCTCTCCCAGAAAGCAGTAGGCCAACGACCACCGAGGCGGTCAGGAGCACGAAGGCGAGGATCCCACCGGCGCGGGCCATGTACCAGGTGTAGTTGGCGGCCGCGAGGGTCAAGCTGCCAGCACCTCACCCGCCCAGGCATCGTTGACGACCACCTCGTCGCCCGCGCGGAAACGGCCCGGCAGGCGTCGGTCGTCGAGCCAGCCGGGGCCGTCCTCGGAGAGCAGAAACGCGGCCTTCGCCGCGACGTCCGCGGCGAGACAGGTCGAGGCCGCGACGGTCACCTCGTCCCAGCGCGACTCCGCCGGACGGCCGGTCCGCGGGTCGAGCAGGTGGTGCTGCCAATCGCCGCCTCGCCGCCAGCGGCGTTTCGTACTGCCGCTCGTGGCGATCCCGCCGGCGACCAGCCGCAGCGCGTCGTCGCCCGAAAGGCCGATGTCGGCGCCGCCGCGAGTCGCGATATCGCCGCCGGCCGCGACGAGCGCGTCTCCGTCGATCAGCTCCAGCGCGGTGTCCAGCGCGAGCGACTTGACGACGCCGTTCAGGTCGAGGACGAGGCTCGGCGGGCGCGAGAGGAGCCGCCCGCCGAGCCGCAGCGACCGCCAGCGCCCTGGGGAGGGAGGGCCCGGCGGACAGTCGTCGTCGTCGTGGAGAAGGTCGAAGTCTCGGTCGTAGCCGGCGGCCTCGAGGGCCGCGCCGAGGGTCGGGTCGACGAGCCCGTTCGTCGTCACCGCGGCCGCGAGCGCCTCGCGCAGCGCGTATGCGAACGTGCGCGAGAGCAGCGCGACCGGCGAAGGGTCGGCGTTGATCCGGTTGAGCTCGCTGTCCGGACGAAAGCGGGAGAAGGTCGCGTCCCACTGCTCGAACAGCTCTCGCACCGCCGCGAATTCGTCATCCGTCGTGCCGCGCACGAGTACATCGACGCCCATCGACCGGAAGCTACGAGACATGCGTCGGGACGACCGAAGAGCCGGAGGACGGGGCCACGGAAGGCGTGCCGAGCTCGAGCCCGTTGTCGCTCTCGGACTGGCTCTGCAACTGCTGCGAGGTGGACCGCGTCGTGCTCGACGAGCTGCTGCTCGTGCCGGGATGACCCGCGCGGGCCAGCAGCAACGCCACGAGGAAGCCCGCGCCGGCCGCCCCGACTGTGATCCGCTTTGCGCCGGCGGCGCGGCTGCGGGCTTCCTCGATCCGCGTCATGCGTTGTTCCCTCCGAAGCCGTCGCGATCGGGGCCGTGGCGGAAGAGGCCGGGGCCGCCGGGCGGGGGACCGGGGAACTTGCCGTTGACGAGTTGGGTCAGGCGCTGATCGGCGTTCGCCAGGATCTGGTTCTCCTGGGCCTGCGTCAGCCGGCCGTCCGCGACGGCTCGGTCGAGGTGCTGCTTCAGATCGGCCTTGAGCGCCGCGACGAGGCCGTCGACCGACTTGCCCTGGGCCTTAGCGACCTGGGCAAGCGTCTTGCCGGACTCGAGCTGCGAGCGGAGCTGGCTCTCACTGAGGCCGAGATAGGACGCGGCCGCGTCGAGGCCGTGCAGACCGTGGTCCCCGAAGTGCCCGTGACCGAGGAAGGGCGGCACCACGAGCGGGAATCCGTTCGATTCGATCCGCTGCTTGAGCTCGTCGCCCTGCGCCTTGCTGAGGCGGCCGCCGGCGACGGCGGCATCGATCCGGTCCTCGATCGCCTTCTTGAGCGCGCCCGAGAGCTTCGCCGGCTCGATCCCGAGCTGCTGAGCCGCGTCGGAGATGACGGCCTTGCTCTGGTCGCTCGGCGAGCTGCCCATCCTCGTGGCCGCGATGCCGGCGCCGGCGCCGCCCACCGCGAGCACGGCTGCGGTTCCCGCGACGACCTTGCGCTTGTGTGGCCAGTCCATCCGGTCTCCTTTCGTTGACCGTCTCAGGAGACCACCGCGACGTGAGGGCTTCCTGAAAGCCGCCTAAGAACTGCCTAAGACCCTGCCGTTCAGGCGCAGCCGCATCAGCGTGCCGCCACCCGCGGCCGGCTCGGCCGTGACCGTGCCGCCGTGCGCCTCGGCGACCTGCTTGACGATCGCGAGGCCCAGGCCGGAGCCCGGCAGGCCGCGGGCCGACGACGCGCGGTAGAAGCGGTCGAAGACGTACGGCAGGTCTTCCTCGGCGATCCCGGCACCGTGATCGCGAACGGTCACCTCGCCGTCGCGCACGCCGACCTCGACCTCCCCGCCCGGCGGGCTCCATTTGGCAGCGTTGTCGAGCAAGTTCGCCACCGCGCGCTCGATCGTCGACGGGACGCCGTGGACGAGCGACTCGCCGAGCTCGGTCTTGAACACGACGTTGGGTCGGTTCCGCCGCGCACGCTCGACCGCGCTCTCGGTGAGCAGGTCGAGCCGGACGTCCTCGGGCTCCTCGTGGGTCTGCTCCGCGCGCGCGAGCTCGATCAGCTCGGCGATCAGCGACGTCATCTCCCCCAGCTGCTCGACGACGTCGCCGAGCAGCTTCTCGCGGTCGCCCGGCCGGAGCGCACGGTCGCCGGCGAGCACCTCGATGTTCGTCCGCAGGCTCGTCAACGGCGTGCGTAGCTCGTGCGACGCGTCCGCGACGAGCTGCCGCTGGGCGCGGCTCGACTCCTCGAGCGCCGCGAGCATCGTGTTGAAGCTCGCAGCGAGCCGGCCGAGCTCGTCATGGCTGCCGACCTCGATCCGCTGCGAGAGATCGCCCGTCTCGGTCACGTTCTCGGCCGTCTCGGTCAACCGCCGCACGGGCGCCAGCGCGGCCCGCGCGACGGCAAGCCCGAGCGCCGCGGCCACGAGAATTCCGCCGAGCGCGATCAGAAGCAGGTAGACGGTGATCCGATGGAGGGTGTGGTCGAGCTCGCTGAGGTTGCGCCCGATCTGAATCGCAATCCCGTTGCCGGAGATGGTCAGGACGCGGATGTCTCCGGCCGCGATGTGCGTGTCGCTCAGGTGCTCCTCCCCCACCTCGTGCGTGGCCTCGATCGTGTCGTGGGTCACCGGCAGCGAGCCGTGCTCGCCGCGGGTCGGGTACACGTGGCCGTTTGCGGTCACGGCCTGTTCGAAAGTCGCCGAGCCGAGTGGGCCGCCCGGGATCTCGAGGTACCCGTCCTCGACCCGCAGCGGCGGCCCGTTGCGGATCTGAGTTGCGCGCGCGCGGAGCGTGGCGTCGACCTGGCCCCGCAGCTGGTTGCGGACGACGACGAAGACGACCACGGACGCGACCACGACCGCGAGCGCCACCGCCACCGCGGCGACCAGCGCCAGCCGGGTGCGGAAGCTCATGCCGGCTCGCGCAGTGCGTAGCCGACGCCGCGAACCGTGTGGATCAGTCTCGGCTTGCCGCCCGCCTCGGTCTTGCGCCGCAGGTAGCCGATGTAGACATCGAGCGAGTTCGAGCCGTAGCCGAAGTCGTAGCCCCAGACGCGCTCGAAGATCACAGACCTCGTCAGCACCTGCCGCGGGTTGAGCATGAACAGCTCGAGCAGGGAGAATTCGGTGCGCGTCAGCTCGATCGACTCGCCGCCTCGCCGCACCTCGCGCGTTCCCGGGTCGAGCTCGAGGTCGGCGAAGCGCAGCGCCTCGCCGGATCCCTCGGCCGTCCGCCGCAGCAGCGCCCGCAGTCTCGCCAGCAGCTCCTCGAGCGCGAATGGCTTCGTGACGTAGTCGTCGGCACCCGCGTCGAGCCCTTCGACGCGATCCTCGACCTGCGTCCGCGCCGTCAGCATCAGGATCGGGACGCGGCTGCCGGAGCGGCGGATCGTCCGCGCCACCTCGAGGCCGTCGACGCCCGGCATCAAGACGTCGAGCACGACCGCGTCGGGCTGCGACTCGGTCTCGAGCCGGTAGAGGGCCTCGCGCCCGTCGGCGGCGAGCTCGATCTGGTAGCCCTCGAGCTCGAGAGCGCGGCGGAGCGACTCGCGCACCGCCCGTTCGTCGTCGGCGATCAGGATCTTCACGGGATCATTCTGCTCGCCGAGTGTGAGAACTGCCTGAGAAGCCCATAGTGTTCTTACCCAGTTCTTAGACCCGTTTCAGGCCGGTCTTAGGCGGCACTGATCCTATTGAGGCCACACCCCGACCAAAGGAGCATGTCACTCCAGATGTCCCGCCGCCCGAAACTCTCCCTCATCGCCTCCCTACTGATCGCACTCTGCATTGGCGCGGGCGGCGGGGCGCTCCTCGACGCAGGAATCGGGTCGAACGACAAGACGGTCGTCCGCAACGTCACCGTCAAGAATTCCCAGGCAGCCGCGGCGACGAGCCCTCTCTCGATCCCCGACATCTACCGCGGCGCCTACAAAGGCGTCGTCCAGATCACCGTCTCGAGCCAGGGCGCGAGCCCGTTCGGCGGCGGGCAGACGCAGGAGGCGCAGGGGTCCGGCTGGGTCTACGACTCAAACGGCGACATCGTCACGAACGACCACGTGGTCTCCGGGGAGAAGTCGATCTCGGTCCAGTTCTGGAACGGCAAGACCTACAAGGCGACGCTGGTCGGCGCCGACCCTTCGACGGATCTCGCGGTCATCAAGGTCTCAGCGCCGTCCTCTGAGGTCTTCCCGCTGACGCTCGGCGACTCGAGCAAGCTCCAAGTCGGTGACGGCGTCGTCGCGATCGGCAGCCCCTTCGGGCTCGCCGAGACCGCGACGAGCGGCATCGTCAGCGCGCTCCACCGCTCGATCGACGCACCGAACAACTTCACGATTCCGAACGCGATCCAGACCGACGCGGCGATCAACCACGGCAACTCCGGCGGTCCGCTGCTAAATGACGAGGGTCACGTCATCGGCGTCAACTCCCAGATCGCGCCGAGCCAGTCCGGCGGCAACGAGGGGGTCGGCTTTGCGATCCCGTCCGACACGATCCACTCGGTCGCCTCGCAGCTGATCTCGAGCGGCAAGGCCGAGCACGCCTACCTCGGCATCTCGCTCAATCCGAGCTCGACGAATGCGCGGGTCGCGGGCGTCCGCAGCGGGACTCCGGCGGCGAAGGCAGGCTTGAAGACCGGCGATGTGGTCACCTCGTTCGACGGGACTGCGATCACGACCTCGGAGGAGCTCGCCAGCGCGATCGGCGCCCACAACCCGGGCGACTCGGTCTCGGTGACCTACACGCGTGACGGTTCGAGCCACACCGTCACAGTGACACTGGCGAGCCGTCCGTCGTAGCTCAGCCCCTGGCGACTGCGTACAGTCGCCATTCGCCCGTGTGCAGCCCTGCGCGCACCTCGAGGCCGAGGTCGCGCATCCCTTCGGTGATCGCGCAGGCGCAGCGTACGGCCCGGGCAGGTCCGTCGAAGCTGGCGAAGAACCCGTCGCCCGCCGTGTCGAGCTCCCGTCCCCGGAAGCGCACGAGCTGACGCCGGATCAAGGCGTGGTGCTCCTCGAGCAGGTCGCGCCAGCGGCGATCGCCGAGGTCTGCCGCCCTCGCCGTCGAGCCGACGATGTCGGTGAAGAGAACAGTTGCGAGGGCGCGGTCGGGCTCGCTCTCCTCCCAGCCGCCGGACTCCCAGACCTCGGTGACGAAACGCTCGATCTCTTCTCCGATCACGTCCCCCACGCCCCCGCTACCGAGCGCGAGGTGGCCGATTCCCGGCAGTTCCACGAGACGTGCTGCCGGGATGCGTGACGCGACGTACCGTGCGACCTCGATCGGGACGATCGTGTCCTCGGATCCGTGCAGCACGAGTGTCGGAACCTGCACGGCCGGGAGCACGTGGCGGATGTCGATCTCTTTGTTCATCCGGTGGAGGGCGGCGAGGGCGCCGGGACTCGAGCCGAAGCGGAGCATCTCGAGGTAGCTCTCGACCTCCTCGTCATCGAACGTGCCGAGGGCCCGGACTGACTCCCGGCCCTGCTCGCGCGGCCCGAAGACGCGCAGGTCGCGCTCGACCTCGCGTTCGTACTGCTCCTCTGTCCGTCCCCACGGATAGTCCGGCGCCCACATCCGCCGCGGGAAAGCGCTGCGGACGACGAGCGCGGCCGTTCGCTCCGGATACGTCGCCGCGAACAGAATCGCCATCGCCGCTCCCTCGGAGAGCCCGTAAAAGGCCGCCCGCCTGGACCCGACCGCGTCCATCACCGCCCGCACGTCATCCATCCGCGTCTCCAGCGTCGGGGCGCCGCTTATAGGGTCCGACATGCCCGTGCCCCGCTTGTCGAACCGGATCAGCCGGCAGAAGGACGAGAGCTGGCCGAGAAAGGGCGTGAAGCTCGGCATCTTCCAGTGCTGCTCGAGATGCGTGACGTACGCCGGGACGAAGACGAGATCGAACGGCCCCTCACCCGTGACCTGGTAGGCGATGTTGACGTCGCCGCTCTTGGCGTAAAGCGTTTCGGGAGGCTCCACAGGAAGAGTCTGCGCCGCAGCCGGTTCAACGGCAACCGGACGGTTGACGGCCAAAGCTTCGACTACCGGCTATCAGGCCTTCGCGGGCGCCTGCAGCCGCACTTCGGCCGGCTCGCCTCGGCGTAGCTCGCGGCTGCGCTCTTCCTCGGCGTCGATCTCGGCGCCGAGGAGCAGCGCGACCGAGCTCAGCCAGAGCCAGGTGAGCATCACGACGACCGCCGCGAGCGAGCCCCAGGTCTTGTTGTACGAGCTGAACCGGCTCGCATAGAACGCGAACGCGCCCGAAGCCGCCAGCCAGACGATCAGCGACACCACGGCCCCAAACGACAGGAACCGCCAGCGCGGATGCTCGACGTTCGGGCCGTAGTACCTGAGAGCTGCGAACACGAACAGCAGCCCGCCGATGAGCAGCGGCCACTCGGCGACGTACCAGGCGGTCTTGACCAGGGTCTGGGCGCCGACCGCGTTGCCGAGCCAGGTCGACAGGTGTGGGCCGAGCACGAGCACGCCGAACGCGAGGCCGAAGCCGATCAGCGCGAAGACAACCATCCAGAGCGCCGTGATCCGCCGGCGGACGAAGCCGCGCCGGTCGTCGCGGTCGTAGGCGATGTTGACCGCCCACATCACGTTCTGCATCGCGCCGGTCAGCGACCAGAACGCGAGCACGCCTCCGATCGAGAGAACCGTGATGCTCGTGCCACTGTTCTGCGTCAGGTTG
>VAXD01000224.1:0-333 GCA_005884155.1 Actinomycetota bacterium
TCCACCACCACGCGGGCGCCCAGATGATGAGAAACGGCACGGGCAGGGCGAAGAGCCAGCCGACCACCAGGATCGGCTTGCGCCCGATGCGGTCGGACGCCCGCGCGGCGACGAGGTTGACGACAGCCTTCGTCACGCCGAAGCTCACGATGAACGACGTGATGGCCGTCTTCGAGCCGAGCCCGAATTCCTGCTCGCCGAGGAGCGGCAGCACCGTGCGCTCCAGCCCCACCATCGCGCCGACGAAGGCGTTCAGGACGACGAGGAGCGCGAACTGCGGGAGGTTCTCGCGCAGCCCGAGGCGACCGTGGGTGGCCTGAGACCGACGCGCGT
>VAXD01000224.1:426-2811 GCA_005884155.1 Actinomycetota bacterium
AGGGCGGGGTTGAAGCGGCGCTCGAAGCCGATCGTCGAGCCCGGCTTGCCGCTCAGCCCCTTGCCGCAGGCCGCGCCGCCGAAGTGCGCGGGATAGACCTCGATGTGGTCGGGGAGCTTCAGGAGCTTGCCGTAGAGGCTGTCGTAGAGCTGCTCGGCCAGCGCGGTCTCGGCGCCCTGGCCCAAGAGGTCGGGCCGCCCCACGCCGCCCGCGAAGAGCGTGTCACCGGTCAGCACGAACCACGGCTCCGTCCCTCGCGTCCGGTCCGTCACGACGATCGAGACGCCGTCCGGCGTGTGTCCCGGCGTGTGCAGGAACGTCATGTGGACGTTGCCCATCTGGTGCTCGTCGCCATCGGCGAGGCTCACGTGCGGGAAGCCGACGGCCGCCGACTCGTGGACGAGCACGGGCGCGCCCGTGACCACGGACAGCCGCCGGGCCCCCGAGCCGTGGTCGGCCTGGACGTGCGTCTCGACGATGTGGGTCACGCGCATCGACTTCTGCGCCGCCGCTTCCAGATACGGCTCGATCTCCAGCTGTGGATCCACCACAGCGCACGCCGCGGCGCCGGCTCAGCCGAAGACGTAGCTGGCGCACCCGGTCTTCGTGGCGAGGAGCTGACGGAAGATCATGCGTTGGCCCTCCTGGCTCTCACGGTCGCTGTCCCTGGGATACCGCGTGCGGTACCATGGGCGGAAATACATATTTCGGATGGCTGCGATTAGGAAAAGGCGATGACCTTCCGCCAGGTCGAGATCTTCCTCGCCGTGGCGCGCGCCCGGAACTTCACGCGCGCCGCCGAGACGCTCCACGTGAGCCAGTCGACGCTCTCGCAGCACGTGCTCGAGCTGGAGCGCGAGCTCGGTGTCCGCCTCTTCGACCGGCTCGGCCGCGCCGTGGCTCTGACCGAAGCCGGCCGCCTGCTCGAGGACCACGCCGCCCGCATCACCACGACGGTCGCGAGCGCGCGCCGGGCGCTCGACGAGCTGAAGGGGCTGGAGCGCGGGTCGCTCGTGATCGGCGCCAGCACGACACCGGGGATCTACGTGCTCCCGGGCCTCGTCGCCGCCTTCCGCCGCCGCTATCCGGGCATCGCGGTCTCGCTCCGCATCGGGAACTCGCGGGTGATCGAGGAGCGCATCCGGGCGGACGAGGTCGACCTGGGCGTGGTCGGCGGCCACATCCTCGGGCCCAGCGAGCGCTGCGTCGCCGCGGGGCTCCTGGACGAGCTGCTCCTGATCGTGCCCCCGCGCCACCCGTGGACGAAGCGGCGCGAGCTCGCCCCGCGGGAGCTCGACCAGACGCCCCTGCTGATGCGGGAGCAGGGGTCGGCCACGCGGCTCGTCACCGAGCGCACGCTCCGGCAGGCCGGCGTGAAGTTCACGACCGGGATGGAGCTCGACCACATCGAGGCGATCAAGCAGGCGGTGATGGCCGGGCTCGGCGTCGCGTTCGTGTCGATGCACGCGGTCCGCGGAGAGCTCGCGACCCGGAGGCTCTGCGGCCTCCGGCTGAAGGGCCTGCGGATCCGGCGGCACTTCCACGTGATCCGCAACGAGGCGCGGACCCTGACGGCGAGCGGGCGCGCGTTCATGGCGCTGCTCGAGGGTCCGCCGCCGCGGGGCTCGCCGGGCATGGAGCGGTGACGAGCGCTCACCCGCGGCCTCGCCAGGGTCCGGTGATCAGCCGGGCGCCGCGGTGCCAGGTGACGTAGGCCCACGCCCACTCGAAGAGCACCAGGAGGCGGTTCCGGAAGCCGATCAGGAACATGATGTGCACGAGCAGCCAGGCGAGCCACGCGAGCAGCCCGGAGAGCCTGAACCGTCCCACGACCGCGACGGCCGCCGCCCGCCCGATGGTCGCCATGCTGCCCTTGTCCCGGTAGCGAAACGAGCGGGTCGGCTGACCGCGGAGCCGCCGCAGCACGTTGTCAGCGACCGCACGCCCCTGCTGGATGGCCACGGGCGCGACGCCGGGCAGCGGCGCGCCCGTCTGATGCAGGAACGCGCACAGGTCGCCGATGGCGAAGGCCTCGGGGTGACCCGGGACCGACAGGTCGCGCTCGACGAGCACGCGGCCTGCGTGGTCGAGGGGCGCCCCGAGCGTCCGGGCCAGAGGTGCGGCGGCCACCCCAGCCGCCCAGAGCACGGTGCGGGTGCGGATCTGCTCGCCGCCGAGCCACACCGCGTCCGCCGTCACCCGCGTGACGACGGCGTGGGTGTCGACCTCGACGCCGATGCGCCGGAGCGCGTCCGCGGCGCTCCGCGACAGCGGCTCGGGGAAGGTGGGGAGGATGCGCGGCCCGCCTTCGAGCAGGATGATGCGGGCCTTGGTCGGATCGATGAGACGGAAGTCGCGGGCGATCGTCTGGCGCGAGATCTCGCC
>VAXD01000219.1:0-405 GCA_005884155.1 Actinomycetota bacterium
CCTCTGGCATCCCGAGGCGGGCGAAGACCAGCGCCTGTTCGAGGCGTTCGTCGAGGAGGCGCGCAGGTACCGCAGCGAGCGGCCGTCCTAGACCGACCGCCCGGGCCGCGCTACGGTTTTTCGCGGGAGGGTCGCTGTTGAAACGGGTTCGAACGATCTTGCAGGCGCGCGAAACGCTGTACGTCGGCGCCGCAGTGGGCGTCGCCTCGGTTGTCTCGTACGGCATCCACGGCTACAACTCCTGGACCGCGTGGCTCTGGCTCGCGGCGCTCGTCGTCATCTCGACGCACCTGTTCGTGACGAGCGGCCGGCTCGGGCGCCCTCAGTGGCCCGATCTCGCCGCGCCGTTCGCGTTGATCGCGGTCTTCGCGCCGCTCTACCTGCTGCGGCTCGCCGAGTGGCCCG
>VAXD01000219.1:452-2830 GCA_005884155.1 Actinomycetota bacterium
TGAGCTACGCAAAGAAGTACGCGGTGCTGCGGCACGTCGACCTCTTCGGCCTCAGCGACTACTTCGGCGATCCTGCGGGACAGCTCGTCGCCTGGCGTAAGCTCGGAAACCTCTTCGGCGGCGTGACGCTCGAGCACATGCGCCTCCTCCACGCGGTCTCCGGACTGCTGGTCATCTCGCTCTCCTACGTCCTCTTCCGGCAGATCCTGCCGCTGGGCTGGTCACTGCTGGCGTCGGCCATCCTGGGGCTCAATCACTCGCTGCTGATCATGAGCCGGATGGCAATGAAGGAGAATCTGCCGGCGCTCGTCGAGGTTGTCGCGATGACCTTCCTCCTGCTCGGGCTGCGCAAGCGGAACGCCTTCGCGACCTTCATCGGCGGCGCGATCGCGGCGCTCGGCTTCTACGTCCATTACTCGGGCCGGATGATCTTTCCGCTCTGGATCCTCTTCCTCGTCGTGGTCGCGCTGGCGTACCGCCGGCCGCTCGGTTTGGACCGGATCTGGCGCCACGGCGCGATCGCCGCTGCGGCGTTCGCGCTCGTCGTGACCCCGTACGCGATCGCGTACCAGAAGGCTCCCGCGACGCTCAAGCAGCACACGCAGGAGGCGAATCTGCTCACGGAGAAGGGCCGGAAGTTCCAGCAAGGTTGGGTCTTCGCCACGAGCGAGTGGGCGGGCTACAAGCGCAACGTCGTCAACGGCCTGACCGCGTTCAACTCCGGCCGCGTCGACCATGCCTGGATCTACCTCGACTACGGCCACGGGATCGTCGATCCGCTGACCGGGGCGCTGCTGTGGCTCGGCGTGCTGGCCGTCCTGGTCGGGGCTGTGACGCGGCGCGGGCCGCCGTGGGCACTGCTGCCGCTCACTTGCTTCCTCGCGCTCTGGCTTGCGTACGCGTTCGTGATCGGGCAGGCGCCCGACTACTCGCGGATGCTGATCATCCTCCCGTTCGTCGCCTATCTCGTGACCGAGGCGATCCGGGCCCTGGCGACCCTCGCGCGCGCGGCGCTCTCCACGACCACGGGCCGCGAGCTCGCGCCCGCCCTTCCGCTCGCGGCGGTCGCGATCCTCGCGATCGGCGTGTGGAACGGCTTCATCGGTTGGGACTACATCCACAAAGGCCAGGTGACCGGCGACGACATCGGCAGCACCGGGCGCTACGTCCAGCGCTACAGCGGCAACCCGAACGAGCACTTCTACCTCGCGGCCGACCAGACCCGGTATCCCTATTACGCCTGGGGCTGGCCTTCGATCTGGATCGATCGACTACGCGTCTTCTCGAAGGACGACTCCCAGATCGCCGGCGTGATCGACCCGAGCACCGTCGGCCGGTTCGCCGCGGCGCCGCCCTTTGTCGTCTTCATGCGCTCCGACGTCTGGAGCCGGAGCGCCCCGGACTTCATGGCGCATTACCCCCAGGCGCGCACCGACAGGATCACGCCTGACGGCCGCCTGATCGCGGTCGACGTGACCTAGAGCCGCACGACCGAGAGTGGGTACGAAAGCGAGAGGCGCCGTCTCCGGCGCCTCTCGCGGTTCCGCTTGGTGACGCGCTAGCGAGTCAGGTCGATCCCGCTCGTCGAGCCGGTCACGCCGCTCGTCGAGTAGGAGTAATGCACAGTCGACGGGTTCGGCACCTTCAAGTTGATCACTGCCGATGTCGACAGGACGAGCCGGACGTAGTAGGTCCCGGCGGAGGCGCCGTTCCACCCGGCGGTGAAGCTCCCGTTACCCGATGCGGCGGTGAACGTCGCGCCCGAGACGGCGGCGCACCCGGCGGTGTAGACGGCGCTGCCGGTGCCGAGGCCGAACAGGGTGCTGAAGTTGCCGGTCGTGATCGACTGCGCGACCGAGGCGCTGTTCGAGCCCGCCCCACCAGTCACCTGAACCCAGTAGACGAAGCTGCCCGGCGACACGGTCGAGATCCTGTGGCCCCGAGCCGTGTAGACGAGCGAGGCAAGCGTCTGCGCGGTGCCGCCCGAGAACTGGCCGCAGGTCGCGCTCGTGGACGTGATCTGGCTGACCGGTGGCGGAGGCGGAGGCGGTGGTGGTGGTGGTGGTGGCGGCGGCGGAGGCGGAGGCGGTGGTGGCGGAGGCGGCGGCGACGAGCAGCCCGGGAAGCTGAAGCTCCCGATCCGCGTGCGCCAGTTGAACTGTGACGAGCCGGCCGGGTAGTACTCGTTCGTGTACCAGAACGTGCAATCGTCGCTCGGGTCGACGGTCATGTCGCTGTAGTCGCCCCAGCGGTTGCTCGTGGCCGTCTGGCTGCCGGCCCCGGCGAACAGTGTGGCCTCGCCCTGTGCGAGCTGGTTGAGCGGATCCGTTGCGAGCCGGCCCGCGTAGCGGAGCTGTGGCACCGTCGTCGCGCTCGAG
>VAXD01000225.1 GCA_005884155.1 Actinomycetota bacterium
AGCGCGGCGCGGCTCGGGTGATCGCGCTCGACGTCGGCCATGGGCAGCTCCATCCGCGGTTGCGGGCCGACCCGCGCGTGACCGTGCTCGAGCGGGTCAACGCGCGTGAGCTGCGCGAATTGCCGTTCGCGCCGGAGCTCGTCACCTGCGACGTCTCGTTCATCGGCGTCCGTACCGCCTTGCCGCCCGCGCTCGCGCTGGCCGCGCCGGGCTGGCAGGCGCTCGTGCTCGTCAAGCCGCAGTTCGAGGCGGGCCGCGCCGAGTCTCCGAAGGGCGTCGTCCGGGACCCTGCGGTTAGGCGGCGCGTGCTCTCTGAGGTCGCGCGCGCGGCGCCGGAGTGGGGGGCCGAGGTCGCGGGCGTCGTAGACTCCGGCCTGCCCGGCCCGAAGGGGAACCGCGAGTTCTTCCTTCACCTCGTCAACCGCGAGCGGCCGGAGAATCCCGATGAGCTCGAACGCTGGATCGAAGACGCAACCCGCTGAGGTCAGACGCGTGGGAGCGGATCGGCCGTGCGCTCGAACGGCTGCAGCGCGTCGCTGGGGAGCGCGGCGTCGAGCTGCTCTATCCCGACGAGGAGCGCGAGAAGCACGGGCTCGGCGCCGACGACGGGGAGCCGGCGGACGCCGATCTCGCGGTCGTCCTCGGCGGCGACGGGACGATGCTGCGCGCGCTGCGGCGGTTCCTCGGCACCGGTGTCCCGGTGATCGGCGTGAACTTCGGGCGGGTCGGCTTTCTCGCCGCGTTCGAGGAGGAGGCGCTCGAGGAGGGAGTGGGTCGCGTGTTCAGCGGGGACTACGACGTCGTCGAGCTGCCGGTGCTCGAGGTCGAGGCGTCCGGCGGCCGGTGGAGGGCGGTGAACGACGTCGTCATCACCAGCTCGTCGCTCGGCCGCATGATCGAGCTCGGCTGGGCGATCGGCGGCGAGGATCTCGGTTCGCTGCCGTGCGACGGGCTGATCTGCTCGACGCCGTCGGGGTCGACCGCGTACAACCTCTCGAACGGTGGGCCCGTGCTCGTCTGGGGGCTCGACGCGATGGCGGTCACGTTCGTCGCGCCGCACTCGCTGCAGGCGCGGCCGCTCGTCGTGCCCCGGGGGCGTGAGCTGACGGTGACGAACCGCACGGCCGACGTCGATGCCGCGGTGCTGGTGGACGGGCATCGCATAGGCGATCTGGAAAGCGGTGAGCACGCTGCGGTTCGGCTCGCCGAGGCGCGCAGCCTGCTTGCGACCTTGCCCGAAAGCACGTTCTTCAGCCGTTACGGGCGCACCTTCGCGTCGTAGCGCGTCGTGCGCGCGAAATCGGCGGACAATCAGCACACATCCGTGACACCTGCCCAGCGCCGGGCCGGTACCGTCCCTAACCCCCACCCACCCAGGGGCGCGCGCGGGCGCGCGCGAGCGAAACGTGCCGGCGAGGCGACTTGGCCGTTCGAGCGGGTCGCCGCGCCCCGGATCTCGACGTAGCATCCAGGCGTGCTTCGCCGGCTCCGGATCGAGAACCTCGTCCTCATCCGCGAGGCCGAGCTCGCCCTCGCGCCGGGCCTGAACGCGATCACCGGCGAGACCGGCGCCGGCAAGACAATCCTGGCGCAGGCGATCGGGCTCCTGCTCGGCGCGCGCGGTGACGCCGCGCTCGTCGGACCTGACGGCAACGAAGCCTACGTCGAGGCCGAGCTCGACCCGCCCGCCCGCTTCTTCGAGGAGGACGAGCTGGAGCCGCTCGCCGAGCTAC
>VAXD01000065.1:0-8741 GCA_005884155.1 Actinomycetota bacterium
CCCCGGCGAGTGCTCGACGTCGGGTGTGGGCCTGGCTGGGCGTCGGCATGGATTCAGGGCGAGCTCGGCGCCGACGTCGTGGCGCTCGACCAGTCGGAGCGGATGGTCGAGCTGGCGCGCGAGCATGGCGTCGACGCTCGGGTAGGCGACGTCAACGAGCTGCCCTTCGAGGACGGATCCTTCGACGTCGCGCTTGCCGCATGGATGCTCTACCACGTCCCCGATCTCGACAGCGGCCTCTCGGAGCTCGCGCGTGTTCTCCACCCGGGCGGCCGGCTCGTCGCGGTGACGAATGCGCGAGACAGCCTGCACGAGCTCTGGGCGCTGCTCGACGCGGAGCGCCCGGCGTACAACTTTCACTCCGACAACGGTGCCGAGATCCTGCGCCGGCACTTCCCGCGGGTCGAGGCGCGCGAGGCGGCCGGGACGGTGACGTTCGCCGACCGGGACGCGGCGCAGCGCTACGTCGACTCCTTGGTCGTCGTTGCCGGGCCTCTACCTCCCTTCGACGGGGAGCTGGTTTGCTCGCGCCGCTCGACGATTTTCGTCGCCGAGAAGTCGTGATCCGCGTCCCCGAGCTGATCGAGCGCAAGCGCGACGGAGGCGAGCTCAGCGCAGACGAGTTGAGGGCGCTGATGCTCGGCTATGCGCGGGACGAGGTGCCCGACTACCAGCTTGCCGCCTTCTGCATGGCCGTCTTCTTCCGCGGCCTCTCGGGAGCCGAGACCTATGCGCTCACCGAGGCGATGATCGAGACCGGTGAGACGATCGACCTGCACTCGGCGCTCGGACGCAAGGTCGTGGACAAGCACTCGACCGGCGGGGTGGGGGACAAGACGTCGATCGCCGTGGGCCCGATCGTCGCGGCGTGCGGTGTCCCGTTCGCGAAGCTGAGCGGCCGCGGGCTCGGCCATACCGGCGGTACGCTCGACAAGCTCGAATCGATCCCCGGCTTTCGCGTGGAGCTCTCGACCGACGAGCTCGTGGCGCAGGTCCGGGACGCCGGAATGGCGATTGCCGGTGCTGGCGCGAACCTCGTCCCTGCGGACAAGCGCCTGTACGCGCTGCGCGACGTGACCGCCACGGTCGACAGCCTCCCCCTGATCGCGTCGAGCATCATGTCGAAGAAGGTCGCCGCCGGGGCCGACGCGATCGTTCTCGACGTCAAGGTCGGCGAGGGCGCGTTCATGAAGACCCTCGACGACGCGCGCGCGCTCGCCGGGTTGATGCGCGACCTCGGCGCGCGTTTCGGGCGCGAGACGGTCTGCCTGCTGACGGACATGGACCAGCCGCTCGGGCGCGCGGTCGGCAACGCGCTCGAGATCCGCGAGGCGATCGCCACGCTGCGCGACGAGGGGCCGCCCGACTTCGCCGAGCTCGTCGAGACTGCGACGGCGCGTCTGCTGGCCCTGTCCGACCTCGGGCTCGCCGAGACCGACGCTCGCGCACGGGTGCGCGACGTCCTCGCGGAGGGGTCTGCTGTAAGCGCCTTCGAGCGCTGGATCCACGCGCAGGGAGGCGATCCCGACGAAGGCGCGCTACCGGAGGCACCGGTCGTGCATGAGCTCCGGTCCCCCGAGCCCGGGTACATCGCCGAGTTGCACTCACTCCCGGTTGGCCTCGCCGCCCTGCACCTGGGCGCAGGCCGACGCACGAAGGACGATTCCGTGGACCACGCAGTCGGCATCGTCTGCCTCGCGAAGCGCGGGGACCGCGTAGAGCAGGACCAGCCTTTGGCCGAGATCCATGCACGCACCGACGAGGCCGCGCAAGAGGCAGCGGAGGAGCTGCAAGCAGCCTACGTCTTCGCAGGCGAGCCTCCAGCGGAGCGCCCGATCGTTCTCGACGTGCTCGCTTGAGGCCCTCGACTAACGCCGGCTCGATACGCGGGTCGGCCGCGAATCCGGGCCTCGCTAGCCTTGACGCATGCCCGAGCTACCGGAGGTCGAGACCGTCCGCGCGCAGCTGGAGCCGAAGCTCGTTGGACGCCGGCTAGCCGACGTGCAGATCGCCGATCACCGCCTGACGAGGCCCCACGATCCGACCGTCGTCGCGGCCGAGCTCACGGGAGAGCGGGTGACGGCTCTGGATCGCCGCGGCAAGTATGTAGTTGTCCGGTTCAAAAGCGGTCGCGTTCTCCTGATTCACCTCCGGATGACGGGTCAGCTTCTGCACGTTCCGGCTGGACTGCATGATTCGGCTGGACTGCACGATCTGGCTGGACTGCACGATGGGAGTGGATCGCTGCCGGTCGACGATCCGCACCGTCGCGCTGTTGTCAGACTAGACGACGGATCGGACGTCGTCTACCGGGACGTCCGCCGGTTCGGAACCTGGTTGCTCATCGAGCCGGGTGAAGTCGACCCGTACCTCGCGCAGCGGCTCGGCCGCGAGCCGCTCGCGCCAGCTTTCACCGCGCGCCGTCTCGGCGAAGCGCTCGCAGGGCGCAAGGCTCCGGTCAAGGCCGCCATCCTCGACCAGCGCCGACTTGCTGGGGTGGGGAACATCTACGCTGATGAGGCGCTCTGGCGGGCGCAGATCCATCCTCAACGGCCGGCCGGAGAGCTGACCGAGGCTGAGATCGCGGCCCTCCATCGCGGCATCCGGGCCGCGCTGCGGGCCGGGATCGCGCGCCAAGGGGCAACGCTCCGCGACTACCGCACTCCAGGCGGCGCGAGCGGGCAGATGCAGCACGAGTTCAAGGTCTACGGCCGCACGGGCGAGCCGTGCGAGCGCTGCGGCTCGCCGATCGAGAAAATCCGCGCCGCGGGCCGGGGCACGTGGTACTGCCCGGCCTGTCAGAAGCTGTCTAGCTAAGCCGCGAGCCGCTCGAGCCCGCCGTTGCGATCGAGCTGCCAGAGCTCGGTGTAGCCGCCGATCGGCCGGCCGTCGACCAGGATCTGGGGCACGGTCCACCCGCCGGTCAGGTCGAGTAGCCGCCGCAGGAAGGCCGGATCGTCGTCGAGCGAGATCTCCTCGTACCCGAGCCCGCGCGAGTCGAGCAGCGTCTTCGCCCGCACGCAGTAGCCACACCACGCCGTCGTATACATCTGAATCCTGGCCATATGACTTGAAACGAGGGAGCTGCGCGACGGATTCCCGACCCCGCCCAGCTCTACACTTGATGCCAGTGGCCGGGCGCACGTACAAGACCGAGGCCGTCGTCCTGCGCTCGTTCCGGCTGGGCGAGGCCGATCGCGTGCTGCACCTCTACACGCTCGACCGCGGCCGGGTGGGAGCGGTCGCGAAAGGCGTGCGCAAGACGAAGTCGCGCTTCGGCGCCCGCCTGGAACCGCTGAGCCACGGCGAGCTCATCCTGCACCAGGGAAGCGGCGAGCTCCAGACGGTCACGGGCGCCGAGCTGATCCACTCGCACCGGGAGACGCGCGAGAACCCGTACCGGCTGGGGGTCGGCCTCGTCGCCGCCGAGGCGATGCTCCGGCTCTTCCCCGAGCAGGAGGCGAACGAGCGGGCCTTCCGTGCCCTGACGCGCTTCCTCGACCTGGCGGACGCGCTGGAACCCGCGGTGGCGAGCCCAACGATGGATCCGCTCGTGCTCTCGTTCCAGCTCAAGCTCCTCTGGCTCTCCGGCTACCTCCCGCACGTGACGAGCTGCGCCGAGTGCGGGGCCGAGGAAGGCCTCTCGGTCTACTCCCCCCAGGCCGGGGGCGCGGTCTGCCGGGCCTGCGCCAACGGCGGCGGGCTCCCGCTCTCGGCCGACGGCCTCGCCGCGATCGACGGGCTGCTCCGCCGGCCGCTCGACCGCGCCCAGGAGACCGGCCTGACCAGCCGCGGCGCTCGTGAGGCGCTGGCCGTGATCACGTCGTCCTACGAGTACCACGGCGGATTTCGGCTCCGCACGCTCAGGGCGAGCTGAGGAGGGCTCGACGAAACCTGGTCTGAGCCGCCGGGCCGCGCTGTCCGCCCCGAGGCGGCGTCCTCAGTCGGCCCAATAGCAATCCACTATTGGGCCTCCCTGCGTCCTTGCCTCGGAACGGCCATCGTACCCCGACGACGAGCAAGGTTCCGCCAAATCCTAGCCGCCCTTCGGCGAGCGCCAGTCGCGCCGCAGCGCGTCGCCGAGCCACGCGGGGACGCCGGAGATCGGCAGCCGCTCCTGCGCGAGCGAGTCGCGGTCGCGGACCGTCACGGTCGAGTCCGCGAGCGTCTGCTCGTCGATCGTGAACGCGAACGGCGTCCCGATCTCGTCCTGACGGCGGTAGCGGCGCCCGATCTGGCCACCGTCGTCGTACTCGACGAGCCACTCGCCGCGCAGCTCCTCGTACAGCTTCCTTGCGTGCCCGACCATGTTCTCGTCTCGCGCGATCAGCGGCAGCACGGCGGCCTTGACCGGTGCCATCGCCGGATGCAACCGCAGCACGGTCCGCTGCCGCTCCGCCACGACCTCTTCGTCATAGGCGTCGACGAGCAACGCGACGAAGATCCGCTCGATCGAGACCGCCGGCTCGATCACCCACGGCGTGTAGCGCTCGCCGCCCTCGCCCACGTACTCGAGCTTCGTCCCGGAGTGCTCCGTGTGCTGCGTCAGGTCGTACGCGCCGCGATTCGCGATGCCCTCGAGCTCCGACCAGCCGATCGGGTAGAGGTACTCGATGTCGCTCGTGGCGGTCGAGTAGTGCGAGCGCTCGTCCTCACCGTGCTCCCGCACGCGGAGCATGCTCTCGCGCAGGCCGTACTTCAGGTACCAAGCCATCCGCGCTTCGATCCAGTAGCTGTGCCACTTGGCCGCCTCGTTTGGCGGGACGAAGTACTCCATCTCCATCAGCTCGAACTCGCGGACGCGGAAGACGAAGTTGCCGGGCGTGATCTCGTTGCGGAAGGCCTTTCCGATCTGGGCGATCCCGAACGGCGGCTTCCGGCGCGCGAGCTGGAGCACGTTCTTGAAGTTGATGAAGATGCCCTGCGCGGTCTCCGGCCGGAGGTATGCCGCCGAGCTTGCGTCCTCGAGGGCACCGACGTGCGTCTCGAACATCAGGTTGAACTGCCGCGCCTCGGTGAGATCGCAGTCCGGGGTCTCGCCTGGATGCTTGGAGGGCTTGCGGCCGCACTGGGCGTCGGCAAGCTGATCCTCGCGAAAGCGCAGCTTGCAGGTGCGGCAGTCGACGAGCGGGTCCGTGAAGCCCCCGACGTGACCCGACGCCTCCCACACCTTGGGGTTGAGGATGATCGCGGAGTCAAGGGCCACGATGTCGTCCCGCTCGCGCACCATCGCGCGCAGCCAGAGCTGGCGGATGTTGTCGCGCAACAGGACGCCGTAGTGGCCGAAGTCGTAGGTCGAGCCGAGGCCGCCATAGATCTCCGAGGACGGGAAGACGAAGCCCCGCCGCCGGCAGAGCGAGACGATCTTGTCCATCGTGACTTCGGTCGTCTCGGCCACGACGCTGAGGTTATCGCCCGCGCGCGGATACGCTCCGCGCGTGCCGAACACGCCGGTCGAACTGCACGTCATCTCCGACTCCACGGGTGAGACCGCGGTCCGTCTCGTCCACGCGCTCGAGGCGCAGTTCCCCGCGCAGGAGTTCGAGGAGATCCGCCACCCGCGCGTCGAGACGGTCGACGACCTGAACCTGGCGCTGAACCGGGCGAAGAACCGGCCGGCGGTGATCATCTACACGCTCGTCCACCCGGAGCTGAGGGAGGCCGCGCGGGCGCTCTGCCGACGCTACCGCCTGCACTACTGCGACCTACTCGGGCATCCGATCGAGGCGGTCGCGCGCGTCGCCGGCGTCGCGGCGCAGATGACGCCCGGCGCCCGCGCGCCACTCGACTCGAGCTACTTCAAGCGGATGGCCGCGATCGAGTTTGCGGTCAAGTACGACGACGGAGTCGCTGCGGGGCTGCACGAGGCGGACATCATCCTCGTCGGCGTCTCGCGCACCTCGAAAACGCCGCTTTCGATGTACCTCGGCTACCTCGGCTACAAGACCTCCAACGTGCCGGTCGTCAAGGGGATCGAGCCGCCGGCGGCGCTCTTCAACGTCGAGCCGAGCAAGATCGTCGGGCTGACGATCGACGCGGCGCGGCTGCAGGAGATCCGGCGCCAGCGCGCGGCCCGCCTCGGCGGCAACCAGCGCGCCTACGCCGAGCTGCTCGAGATCTACGCCGAGCTCGAGGAGGCCAAGGAGATCCACCGGCGGCTCGGCTGCCCGGTGATCGAGATCTCCGAGCTCTCGATCGAGGAGACCGCCGCGCGCGTGATCCGCCTGGTGGAGCGCAGGAAGACCGAAGGGCGCGGACGCAAGGAAGCCAAGGTCTCGTGACGGTCCGGGCGCCGAAGGGCCGGGTGCCGCTCTGGCGCTGGACCGTCTGGTGGCTGATCCTCGCTTTCGCGCTCGTCCTCTTCTACGTGATCCTGACGCCCGTCTGGATGGGCCTGCGTGCCCTCGCGTGGCTGGCGGACTTCCGCGCGCGGCGGCGGCCCGGCTACCGGCCGCCGGTCGCGAGCTGACGCCGGGTGTCCGGCAGCGGCGTGAGCACCTGCTCGAGCCGGTCGCGCAGCTGCTCGTAGTTCGGCGGCAGCGAGAGCCGCTCGCCGAGGTGCTCAGCCGGCTCGTCCACGGCGAAGCCCGGGCCCATCGTGGCGATCTCGAAGAGCACGCCTGACGGCTCCCGGAAGTAGATCGAGCGGAAGTAGAAGCGGTCGATCACGGGCGTGGGGGAGGCGCCGGCCGCCTCGACGCGCTCGCGCCAGGCCTCGTGGTCGTCCATCGGCGACGCCCAGGCGACGTGATGGACGGTGCCGGCGCCGCCAACGCCGCGCTCGTCGGTCTGGTCGTAGAAGTAGAGGCCGCCACGCTCCTCGCCGCGCACTTCCCACGATGCCTCGCCGTGGTGCTCGAAGGAAAGGGCTCCTTCGAGGAACGTACGGCTCTGCTCCGGGTCGTGCGCGTAGGCGCGGACTCCGTTGAAGCCCTGCAGCGCCACCTCCTTCGGAACCTGCGGGTGGTCGGCGATCAACGGCTCGTCATCGGTCGCGCTGGGGATCAACGCGTGCCGGAGGCCCTCCGGGTCGCGAAAGGCGAGCCTTCCGTCCGGGTAACGCTCGGTCTCGAAGCCTTCGTCTCCGAGCCTGCTCTCCCAGAAGCCGATCGCCTCCGACGACGCGACGCGCCAGCCGATCGTGTGCACCATCCCGGCGCCTGCGCGGCCGGGCCGGGCGTTCGGGTACTCGAAGAAGGTGATGTCCGCGCCGGGATCCCCGCGCTCGTCCCCGTAGAACAGGTGGTAGACGGTGGGGTCGTCCTGGTTGACGCTCTTCTTGACGAGCCGCAACCCGAGCACCCGCGCGTAGAAGTCGACGTTGCCTGGCGCATCCCCCGTGATCGCCGTGACGTGGTGGATCCCCTCGAGCTTCACGCCGTGAGGCTACCGGACGCCGGCAGGGCTCCATGCGGGGTCGAGCACCCCGGAGAACCGGCCGATCCGCTTCGGCCGGCCGCCTCCGGCCGGGACGGAAACGAGCCAGGGCAGATGCCCCTGGCTGCGGAGCGGGAACCCGCTCGCGAACGTGATCCGTGAGCCGTCCGGCGACCAGGTCGGATGCTCGTCGTCGGCCTTGCTCGCGGTGAGCCGCGTGAGGCCGGTCCCATCGGCGCCGACGACGTAGAGCTCGCCGTTCGGCGCGCAGCCCTCGCCCGGGCAGATGGCGCCGTTGTGGTCGGCGAAGGAGACGAATGCGATGCGGCGCCCGTCGGGCGACCACGAGGGCGAGACTCCGCGGACCGGCACGGCGCCGAGTTGCCGCACGTTCGAACCGTTCGCGTCGGCGAGGTAGAGCGTCGCCTGGTCGATGGGGAGCGATTGATCGGCGAGCCTCGAGAAGGCGATCGTCTGGCCGTCCGGAGACCAGGCAGGGGTGACGTCGAGCCCGTTGGAGAGAAGCTGCGCGGCGTTGCGCCCGCGCCGGTCGATCGTGTACAGCGCAACTGCCTCGCCGGCCGAACGGACGAAGGCGATCCGTCGGCCGTTCGGCGAGAACGTGGGCATCGAGTCGAACGGCCCGGGCGTCAGGTCGTGGGCGAGCCCGCCACGCGAAGGAACGGCCGTGAGCCGGAAGCGGTCCGTCCCCCAGTACGTCAGGTCGCGCTCGAAGACGATTCGGTGCCCGTCCGGCGACCACGCTGGCCCCGAGTCGCCGCCAAGCTCCTGCCTGGTCGGCGGGGAGGTGATGCGGCGCAGCCCGGTGCCGTTCGGGCGCACGGTGTAGATGCTGCTGAGGTCGCCGTGTTCGAGCCCGAACGCGATCCTGCTCCCGTGAACCGTCGCCCCGGCGCCGTTCCCGATTCCGACGAGCAGCGCCGCGGCGGTCAGGAGGGCAAGTCTCACCGGCGGACCGCCCGGACGTGCAGGAAGAGCGGAAGACGCTGCCAGCGGCTGTCGTCGGGATCACCGTCGTCGCGGACCTCGCGCAGGCGATCGACCATCAACTCGGCCCCTCCGAGCGCGGCGAAGTAGTCCTCGAGCGGACGATGTGCGTCGAGGAAGGTCATCTCGAGACCGTCGCGCTCGACCGGGACCTCCTTCTGGGTCCGCTCGAAGTATGAGCCCTCGATCACAAACGGCGCGTCCGGCTCTCGTGACGTGAAGGCGCCGGCCGTGTTGAGCGGGTGCGTGATCGCAATGCAGTAGCGCCCGCCGCCGCCGAGCACGCGCGCAGCCTCCCGCACGGCTCCGTCGAGGTCGTCCGTGTTCATCAGCGACATGAACGAGACGACGAGGTC
>VAXD01000065.1:8797-10423 GCA_005884155.1 Actinomycetota bacterium
CGAGCGTACTCGAGCATCGCCGCCGATCGGTCGACCGCGATGACCGTGTGCCCCAAAGCCTTCAAGTCCCGCGCGAGCCTGCCCTCGCCGCAGCCGACGTCTATGGTCAGCCGGCCCGGCCGGGGGACGAGCTCGAGGAAGCGGTCGCGATGGAAGCGCCAGTACGAATCGTGCCCGGGCTCGCGCGCCCAGCGCACCCAGCGCTCCGCCTGGCCCTCCCAGAACTCGCTTAGCCCCATTGCCTTGAGTCTAAGGAGCGTCGGCATGGGAAGATTCCCTGCAATGCGAGGAAACGGGCGCTTCGTCTACGACTTCGACGAGCCGTCCGAGGGCGGGCGAGAGCTGCTCGGCGGCAAGGGTGTCGGCCTGGCCGAGATGACGCAGCTCGGCGTTCCTGTCCCGGCCGGCTTCACCGTGACAACGGATGCGTGCCGCGCGTATATGCAGAACGGCAAGACGTTACCCGGCGGCCTCGAGCCCGAGATCGCCGAGCACCTGAGGAGAAAACCGGCAAGCGCTTCGGCGACCCGCGGGACCCGCTGCTCGTCTCCGTCCGCTCGGGCGCCGCGGTCTCGATGCCCGGGATGATGGACACGATCCTCAACCTCGGGCTGAACGACGAGGCGGTCGAGGGGCTCGGGCAAGCGACCGGCAACCAGCGCTTCGCCTACGACTCGTACCGGCGCCTGATCCAGATGTACGGCGAGGTCGTGGACGGCGTCGACGCGGAGCGCTTCGAGCATGCTCTCAGCGACCTCAAGCAGGAGCGGGGCGCGCAGCAGGACGTGGACCTCAGCGCCGACGACCTGCGCGAGCTCGTCGGCACCTTCAAGCAGATCTACGAGGACGACACCGGCAACGCCTTCCCGCAGGACGCGCAGGAGCAACTCCGGCGGGCTGTTCGCGCCGTCTTTGACTCGTGGGACACGCCGCGCGCGCAGGTCTACCGCCGCGCGCACCGCATCCCAGACGACCTCGGCACCGCCGTCAACGTTGTCCAGATGGTCTTCGGCAACAAGGGCGGAGAGTCGGGAACCGGGGTCGCCTTCACCCGCGACCCGTCGACCGGCGAGTCGGGCCTCTACGGCGAGTTCCTGGCGGACGCGCAGGGCGAGGACGTGGTCGCCGGGATCCGCACGCCCCAGCCGCTCGAGGAGATGCGCGGGCAGCTCCCGCAGGCGTTCGAGCAACTGCTCGAGACGATGCGCCGCCTCGAGGAGCACTACCGCGACATGCAGGACATCGAGTTCACGGTCGAGGACGGCCGGCTCTACCTCCTGCAGACGCGCTCGGCCAAGCGCACGGCAGCGGCCGCACTCAAGGCCGCCGTCGAGATGGTGGACGAGGGTCTGATCAGCCGCGAGGAGGCGGTCGCGCGGATCGACCCGGGCCAGCTCGACCAGCTGCTGCACCCGATGATCGACCCGAAGGCGGAGCGTGACGTCGCTGCGCGCGGCCTGAACGCGTCGCCGGGCGCAGCCTCGGGCGCGGTCGTGCTCGACGCCGACAGCGCAGAGGAACGCGGGCTCGCGGGCGAGAGCGTGATCCTCGTCCGCTGGGAGACGACACCGGACGACATTCATGGGTTGATCCAGGCGCAGGGGATCGTGACCGCCCACGGCGGCA
>VAXD01000065.1:10436-12490 GCA_005884155.1 Actinomycetota bacterium
GGGCAAGCCCTGCGTCGCGGGCTGCGAGGGGCTGACGATCGACCTCGACAAGCGGACGATCTCGCTCGCCGGCCGCGAGCTCTCGGAGGGCGACCTGATCACGATCGACGGCGGCACCGGCGAGGTGATCGTCGGCGAGGTCGAGCTCGTCCCGCCGCAGATCAACGAAGACTTCGAGACTGTGCTCGGCTGGGCCGACGAGCTGCGGCGGCTGAAGGTACGCGCCAACGCGGACACGCCCGAGGACGCGGCACGGGCGCGCGAGTTCGGCGCCGAGGGCATCGGCCTCTGCCGCACGGAGCACATGTTCATGGCCGAGGACCGCCTGCCCGTCGTCCGGGAGATGATCATGGCCTCGGGCGAGGACGAGCGGCGGACGGCCCTCGACAAGCTGCTGCCGCACCAGCAGTCGGACTTCGAGGGGATCTTCGAGGCGATGGCGGGCTTGCCGGTGACGATCCGGCTGCTCGATCCGCCGCTGCACGAGTTCCTCCCGCCGCTCGAGCAGGCCGAGGACGAGCGCATGCGCGAGCGGATTCGCGCGCTGCAGGAATCGAACCCGATGCTCGGCACGCGCGGCTGCCGGCTCGGACTGCTGTGGCCGGAGATCTACGAGATGCAGGTGCGCGCGATCATCCGCGCCGCCGCCGCGGTCGAGGAGCGCACCGGCGACGCGCCGCTCGTCGAGATCATGCACCCGCTCGTCGGCTTCGCCGAGGAGCTGCATCGGCTCCGCGCGATCACCGTCGCGACCGCGAACGAGGAGAGCGAGACGGTCGAGTACCTCGTCGGCACGATGATCGAGCTCCCGCGCGCGTGTATCCGAGCCGACGAGATCGCCGAGTACGCAGACTTCTTCTCGTTCGGCACGAACGACCTGACGCAGACGGCACTCGGCTTCTCGCGCGACGACGCCGAGGGCAAGTTCCTGACGCGCTACCTCGAGGACGGCGTGCTCGAGCGCAATCCATTCGAGACGCTCGACCAGAGCGGCGTCGGCGACCTGATGCGAATCGCGGTCGAGCGCGGCCGTGGCGCGAAAGAAGGCCTGAAGATGGGCATCTGCGGCGAGCACGGCGGCGAGCCGGAGTCGGTCGCGTTCTGTCACGGGCTTGGGCTCGACTACGTCAGCTGCTCGCCGTTCCGGGTGCCGCTGGCCCGCCTCGCCGCGGCGCAGGCGGCGCTGAAGGAGTCCGGAGTCGAGGCTGTGGCCGCGGGCGGTTGAGGTCCGTATACTGCGCCGCCGATGAGGCGGGCACCTTTTCTCTGTCTTGTGCTGCTCGGAGCCGCGTTCCTCGTGGCCGGCTGCGGCAGCAAGAAGGAATCCGCATCTGAGCCGGCGGACACCGCCGTCCAGGCGGCCTGCACCGGCTCGCAGCTGACCGGCGCGCTGAAGCTCCCGCCGAGCTTCCCTCAAATCGAGGCCGAAAAGGTCACGTATACGCAGCAGCGCAGCGAGGGCCCGACCGACATCGTGGAGGGCTACTTCAACGGTTCGGTCGCGGACGCGCACGACGAGTTCAAGAAGGAGCTCCAGGCGGCCGGCTACAAGATCCTCTTCGACGAGCTCGAGGACCACGACTCCGAGGTCTCGTGGAAGGGCGAAGGGCGGACGGGTCAGGTCGCGCTGCGCGAAGAGTGCGGCCAGAACGACAAGACGTACGTCCACATCACGAACCGGCCCGCGTAAGCGCAAAATCACCGCTGCGGGGGATGCGCCGGGCGGCCTTCGAACCGATCCTCTAGGAGTACGACACGGCGCTTGCGGCCGCGCCGGAGACCCCGGAGGTGCTGCACGCGTGACCCCTGACCGAGAGAGCCGAACCCGCAGCATGGCGGCGCTCTGCGCGATGGTCGCCCTCGTCGCGGTTCACGCCGGTCACGCCGCCCCGGCGAGCACTGGGTGCACGATCACGGGAACAGCGGGAGCCGACGTGCTCGTCGGCACGCCCGGGCGCGACGTGATCTGCGGCTTCGGCGGCAACGACATGCTCAGCGGCGAAGGCGGCAACGACGTGCTCAAGGGCGGTGCGGGGAACGATCAGATGAGCGGC
>VAXD01000065.1:12621-17885 GCA_005884155.1 Actinomycetota bacterium
GGACGGGGCTCGCGACTGGGTGTACGGCGGGACGGGCACGGACCATGCCTGGAACGTCCGGCTCGACCGGGTCAGCGGCGTCGAGCGCTTCCGCTAGCGGACGTCACTGGGCGTAGCCACGCACCTTCAGGTACGCGACCGCGAGGCTGAGCAGGCCGACGCCGCAGAGGCCCGCGACGCCCCAGAGCCCGACGCTGGTGTAGGCAGCGTGTCCGCGCCCGAAGCGGGAGAGCACGAGCGCGCAGAGGATCCCGCCGATCAGTCCGCCGATGTGGCCGCCGACCGAGATGTTCGAGAGCGAGAAGCTGAGGATCAGGTTGATCAGGATGAGAGCGGCCGCGGAGCCGCCGAGCACGTAGCTGCGCTGCCGCTCGAGCACGAGCGCGGCGCCGAGCAAACCGAAGAGCGCCCCGGACGCTCCGACGGTCGGCGAGGTCGGAGTGAAGACGAGGGCGCCGGCCGAGCCCGCGAGCCCGGAGATCAGGTAGACGGCGATGAAGCGGCCGCGCCCGAGCGCCGACTCCACCGCCGAGCCTACGAACCAGAGGAAGTACATGTTGAACGCGATGTGGATCAGGTTCGCGTGCAGGAACGCGCTCGTGATCAGGCGCCACCAGTCGCCGTTCGCGACGGCCGGGCCGTAGAGCACCCACTTGGCGAAAAGCGAGCCGCCGGGCGAGTTGATCCCGTTCCCCTGCACGGCCGTGATCACGTAGATGAGCACGTTCAGCGCGATCAAGCCTTTCGTCACGAGCGCGGTGGTGCCCTCGAACGGGTTCCTGCGCGCGCCCTTGGCCACGCGACGGACGCCCTGCGGCTGGCCGGAGTGCTCGGGACAGCGCTGTCCGACGGGGGCCGGCGTCATGCATTCCGTGCAGATCGGGCGGCCGCAGTCCGAGCACGAGATGTACGTCTCGCGGTCAGGATGGCGGTAGCAGCGCATGGGCGCGGACATGTCCCGTAGCGTAGTGCCGAGGTGCGCTGTCACGTCTCTTTCACGCCTGCAGAGGCCGTTTCCGCGCCCTTCGGCATCGTGATCGACGTGATGCGCGCCACCTCGACGATCGTGCAGGCGCTCGCGTCCGGGTATCGGCGCGTCCTCAGTTGCGCCGAGATCGACGACGCGCGGGCGCTCAAGGAGGAGCTCGGCGACGCTGCGATCACCGGCGGCGAGCGCGAGGCGCAGCGGATCGTCGGCTTCGAGGCGGGCGCGTCGCCGCGGGAGTTCCTGGAGCCACGGGCCGAGACGCTGATCCTCTCGACGACGAACGGCACGCGCGCGATCGTCTCCGCGACGGAAGGATGCGGCGAGGTCGTGCTCGGCTCGCTCCTGAACCTCGACGCGGTGGCGGCGCTCGCTCGCGAGCGTGGGGAGGACACCGTCATCCTCTGTGCCGGTTACAAGGATGCATTCGCGATCGACGACGCGTACTGCGCGGGCCGGATCGTCGCGCTGCTCGGTGCCGAGCGAACCGATGCCGCGGTCGCGGCGGAGGCGATCGCGGCTCGCTACCCGAACGCGGTCGACGGGATCAACGCGCGCACGTACGGGCCGCCCGGCCTCGAAGAGGACATCGCCTGGGTGGCGCGCGAGAGCGTCCTGGACGTGGTGCCGCGCTTTGCTCGGATGGTCGGCCCTGCCGCGGAGGTCATGCTCTAGCTAGCGGCCGTTACGAAGTCGTCACACTTCGGACTTGACAGGCGAACACGTGTTCGTGTAGAACATGTGTTCGCAATGATCGCATGCATCGTCATCCCGGGATTCGAGCTGCGGGCCGCGCTGCGGGAGCGGCCGCGCCTGCAGGTCGAGCCGGCCGCGCTTGCACCGGAGCCCGGATCGGAGGCGTTGCTCGGCCCGGTGACGGCCGCCGCCGAGACTGCGGGCGTGCGGCCGGGGATGCGACTGGGGGAGGCGCTGGCCATGTGCCCGTCGCTCCAGCTCGTCGATCCCGATCCCGCCGCGGCGGAGGAAGCGTGGGAACAGATCGTCCGGCGGCTCGAGGACGCGGGCTTCTCGGTCGAGTCGGCCGCGCTCGGCTGCGCGTACTTCGAGACGCGCGGAGTCGAACGGCTCTACGGCGGCTTGGAGCCGGCGCTCAGGCGGGCGCTCAAGGCGGTCGGCCCGGGGTGGGACGTGCGTGTGGGCTCGGCGAAGCGCCGTTTCGCGGCGCTGGCGGCGGCGAACGTAGCCCGTTCCGGCCAGGTGCTGGTCGTCTCCGACGAGCAAGCGCGCGAATTCCTTGCGCCGCTGCCTTTGACGCTGCTGCCGCTGGAGGCGGGGCGGCGGGACGAGCTGCGAGAGCTGGGCATCACGAAGGTCGGAGAGCTTGCCGGGCTGCCGGGCGGCGCCGTGGCCGAACGTCTGGGGCCGGACGGCCGGCGCGCCTGGAGCCTGGCGAGAGGGGGCTCGAACCGGCGGGTCCGCGGAAGGAAGCCCGCCGCGGAGCTGCTCGAGACGCTCGAATTCCCCGAGGCGGTCGGGAACGAGCTGACGCTGCGCCGCTCGCTCGGCGTCCTACTCGACCGGCTGCTCGCCCGACCGGAGCGGGGTGGGCGGGCGCTGCGCAAGCTCGCGCTCTCCGCGCGGCTCGTCGGCGGAGGCTCGTGGCGGCGGACCGTGACACTCCGCGACGCCACCGCTGAGCTCGTCCGCCTGCGCGCCGCGCTCGGGCCGAAGCTGCTGGACCTGCCCGCACCGGTGGTCGCGCTGACGCTCGAAGTGCTGGTGCTGGCCGAGTCGGTCGGCAGCCAGCTCGAGCTCGTCCAGCCGGAAGGTGCTGAGCTGCGCACGCATCTGCGCGAGGGGCTTCGTCAAGTGAGCGCCGGGACCGGCTCGGGCTCCGTTTGTACCGTCGTCGAGGTCGCGCCGTGGTCGCGTTTGCCCGAACAGCGAGCACTCCTGGTTCCGCGCGACGACTGAACCAGCCGCGAGCGGTCCTCGTCGAGGCGCACGTGGACGGGTCGCCGCGGACGGTCAATCGGTCACAGGTTGCGCTCGTGCGCGAGGAGTGGCGCGTGGTCGACCGTTGGTGGACGGAGGAGCCGGTGAGCCGCCGCTACTTCGACGTCGTGCTTGCGGGCGGGGAGCACGCGGTTGTCTTCCACGACGAGGAGGTGGGCCGCTGGTTCAGTCAGCGCGGGAGTTGAGAAGATCAGTCGTCGGCGCGCAGGCGGTCGACGAATCCGCCGGGCGGGGCATGCAGGTTGAGGAAGCGGATCGGCTCGTCGCCGGCCACGCGGAACCCGTGCACGACGTTGGGCGGGGCCGCGACGAAGGTTCCTGGACCGGCGACGCGCGGCTCGTTCGCGACGAGGAACTCGACCTGCCCCTCGAGGACGTAGAAGCAGTCCGCGTGGTCGGCGTGGGTGTGCGGGTCGACTCCCTCGAAGGCCGGGCGGAAGGTCATGTCGATCGCGGTCAGCTGCGGGAGGTCGCAGAGGATCCTGTGCATGCTCGCTTCGTGCTCGAGCGTCTCCGCGTCGCCGGGAGTGGTGAAGACAGCATCCGCGAGCGGACGCCCTCCATCCTGCGGCGGGTCGTGCTGGTCGAAGCCGCTCTCCCCGCGGCCGCGCAAGACGTCGCCGAAGCCGGAGGAAGGCGCGTGGATGTTGAGGAAGATCGCGGTCGCGTCGCTCACGTTGCGGAACGTGTGGACGACATCCGGCGGTGCGGCGGCGAAGGTTCCGGGCAGCGCGCGCGTGGTCTGCCGCTCGGGGCCCAGCGCGAGCTCGATCTCGCCCTCGAGCACGTAGAACGCGTCCGTGTGGTGGTGGTGGACGTGCGGGTCGGGGCCCTTCTCGCCGGGCTCGTAGCGGAACCAGGTGACGATCAACGGCTCGAGGTCGGCGAGGATCCTGAGCGTCCGCTCGGGCCGGTCCGTGGTCGTCTCGCCCTCGCCGGGCGCTAGGAACAGCGGCCGGTGTTCGTCGAGCTGCACGCACACTCAGCGTATTCGTTCCTGGACGGCGCCTCGCTCCCCGAGGAGCTGGCCGCGCGGGCGGCAGAGCTCGGCTATGAGGCGCTCGCCCTCACCGACCACGACGGGCTCTACGGCTCGCTCGAGTTCGCGCATGCGGCGAAGGCGTTCGGTGTGCGACCGATCACCGGCGCCGAGGTAACGCTCACCGACGGTTCGCACGTGACGCTGCTCGTCGAGACGACAGCGGGGTACGCCAACCTCTGCCGGCTCCTGACGGCGGCGCACGCAGGCACGAGGCCGAGGGAAGGCGCGGAGCCGCTACCGCCGGCGCTCGATGCGGCGCTGTTCGCCGACCTCAACGACGGGCTGGTCTGCCTCTCGGGCTGCGCACGGCACGGTCTTGCGGTCAGGCACCCGAACGGCGCCGCCGAGTTGGCTCGTGCGTTCGGTTCCGAGCGCTTCTTCGTCGAGCTCCAGCGTCCGTACGAGCGCGGCGACGAACAGCGGAACGCGGCCCTGCGGAACCTCGCCGAGACGCTGCGCGTCCGCACGGTCGCGACGGGCGACGCGCACGCGCACCACCTGCGACGGGCGGAGCTGCAGGACGTCCTCGTCGCTGTTCGCTGCCGCACTTCGCTCGACGGCTGCGAAGCGGAGCGGCGCGGCAACCACGAGAGCGTCCTGCTCGCGCCGGACGAGGCCGTGGAACGCTTCCCGCTCGACCGTGACGCAGTCGCTCAGGCCGGCGCGCTCGCCGAGCGCCTCGAGTTCGACCTGACCGAGGACCTCGGCTACCGCTATCCCGACTTCTCCGACACAGGCGAGCCCGCGATCGAGCAGCTCCGTCGCGTCTGCGACCGCGCGTTCGTCGAGCGCTACGGCTCCGCCAACGGCCACAAACGCAAGGCGCGCGCGCGGCTCGACGAGGGCTTCTTCCTCCTCCACTGGGAGGTGCTCGAGCTCGCCCGCGAGTGCGCGCTCGAGGTGCGCGGTGGCTCGGTCGCGCGCAACGTCCTGCCGCCGGGCCGCGGCCGCGGCAGCTCGGTCGGCTCGATCGTCTGCTACCTGACCGGCCTCTCGCATGTCGACCCGGTGCAGGCGGGCCTGCCACTCGGCCGCTTCCTCAACCGTGAGCTCGCCTCGGTGCCGGACATCGACCTCGATTTTCCGCGAGACATCCGCGAGAAGTTGATCGTCGAGGTCTGCGAGCGCTACGGTCGGGAGCACTCCGCGCTCGTCGCGAGCTTTTCCACGTACCACGCACGTGGCGCGATCCGCGACGTCGGCAAGGCGCTCGGCCTGCCGTTCGGAGAGCTCGAGCGGCTCGCCCGCTTGACCGACGGC
>VAXD01000066.1:0-4082 GCA_005884155.1 Actinomycetota bacterium
TCGACGTTCCGTTCGTCGATCTTCGGCCGGCCAACTCGGCTGTGAAGCAGCGGGTTCTCGCACGGATCGGCGAGACCCTGGACAAGGGTGACTTCATCAACGGCGAAGCCGTTCGTGAGTTCGAGGTGCGCTTCGCCGAGCTCGTCGGACGGAAGCACTGCGTCGGCGTCTCGAGCGGCCTCGATGCGCTCCGGCTCGGATTGCTTGCCTCGGGCCTGACGCCGGGAGCACAAGTGATCGTTCCCGCCGCGACGTTCGCAGCGACGTTGGAGGCCGTGCTCCAAGCGGGCGGAACCCCAGTGCTCGTCGACGTCGGCGAGGAGGACTACGGCCTGGATGTTGCGCAAGCGACGGCCGCGGCAGCCGCGGGCGCCACGTACGTCATGCCCGTCCACCTGTACGGACAGATGGCGGACATGCGTGCGCTCGTGAGCATGGCCGAGGGTCACGGCCTCCGGATCATCGAAGACGCCTGCCAGGCGCACGGCGCAACTCGCGACGGAATCGTCTCCGGAGGCTCAGGCGCGGCTGCCGCCCTCAGCTTTTACCCATCGAAGAACCTCGGGGCGATCGGAGACGCCGGCGCGCTCGTCACGGACAACGACGAGCTTGCAGCCCGAGGGCGGGCTCTGCGCCAGCACGGCGAGACATCCAAGTACCACCACGAATACGTCGGGTACACGGCGCGCCTCGACACGATCCAGGCGCTTGTGCTGCTCGAGAAGTTGCCCTTCCTCGAGGAGTGGAACCGGCAGCGTCGCGCGGCGGCTGCCTTCTATTCGGCAGGGCTGTCAGGCATCGACGGCCTGGGCCTACCCACGGAGGCCGCGGGAAGCGAGTCCGTCTGGCATCTCTACGTGGTCCGCGTCGCGAGCCCTGAGCGGTTGGCCGAATTCCTCTACGCGCGGGGCATCCACACCGGGCGTCACTATCCAGAGGCGGTGCACCTGGCTCCCGCCTACCGCGCCCTCGGTTACGCCGCTGGCGACTTCCCGGTCGCAGAAGCGCTCGCGCGCGAGGTCTTGTCGCTCCCGCTCTTCCCCGGTATCACCGAGGGCCAGCTAGAGCGCGTCTGCGAAGCCGTGACCGACTACTTCAAGGCGGGGTAAGCGCTCATGGCGGCCTCGGCCTGCTTCGTCGTCGGCGCGCGCCCGAACTTCATGAAGGCTGCTCCGGTCTATCGCGCCCTTCGCGAGCTGGATGGGAGCTGCGAGCTCTTGCTCGTCCACACGGGACAGCATTACGACCAGAGGATGTCGGATGTCTTCGTCGAGGAGCTCGAGCTGCCCGAGCCGGATGTCTTCCTGGGCGTCGGCTCGGGAACACACGGCGAACAGACGGCCAAGGCGCTCCTCGGAGTGGAGCAGGTCCTGCTCGACCACGAGCCGAGGGTCTGCGTGGTCGCGGGGGACGTGAACTCGACGCTCGCCGCGGCCCTGGCGGCGTCGAAGCTCAACATCCCGGTTGCCCACATCGAGGCGGGCCTCCGCAGCTTCGACGAGACCATGCCGGAGGAGGCGAACCGGCGCCTCACCGATCATCTCAGCCGGATCCTGTTCGCTCATTCCGAGAGTGCGGTCGCCAATCTCGTTGCCGAGGGGATCGAGTCGCAACGGGTCCACCTGGTCGGGAACACGATGATCGACTCGCTCATGCGCTATCTCCCGCCGGCGCTGGCCCATGCGCCCTGGGAAAGGTTCAGTGTGGAGCCCGGGTCCTACGGGCTCGTGACGCTGCACCGGCCAGCGCTTGTCGATGACCCCGATCTGCTCGGCAGGACGGTTCGTGCCCTCGAGACGCTCGCCGTCCGGCTTCCGCTCGTCTTCCCCGTCCATCCACGGACCGAAGCCCGACTGACCGAGGCAGGGCTCGATCCTGCACGGCTCGAAGCCGCCCGCCTGATGCTGTGCCCACCGCTCGGCTACCTCGATTTCCTGGCGCTACAGGCAAAGGCCGCTTTCGTGCTGACCGATTCTGGCGGCGTCCAGGAGGAGACGTCGGCGCTCGGCATCCGCTGCTTCACGCTCAGGGACACTACGGAGCGCCCGGTCACGGTCGACCTCGGCACGAACACGGTTCTCGGAGTCGATCCGGATGCGATCCGGGCCATCCCGGACCTCTTGGCCGACCAGCGGACCTCGAATCGCGAGATCCCGCTCTGGGACGGCAAGGCCGGTGAGCGGGCGGCGGAGGTCCTGCTGGGCTTCCTGGCTCGAGAGGACGTCTTCGAGGAAACGAGGGGCTAGCCTTTGAACTGCGACCGATGGCGATGATGGACAACTCTCTTCGCAGCGCCGTGAATCCAGTTGCGCGGATCGCATTGCCGTGGCTGGCGGTGATCGTCGCGGCGATCTTCTCGGGCACCCTTGCCGCCGGCAACGCGAACTCCGTCCTGGGTCAGAAGCCGGCGCTGCTCCTGCTCGGTGCGCTCGTCGCCGGCTCCTTCCTCGTCATGTTCCTCTTCCTCGGCTCGTCCGCGGTCCTCGTCTGGCCGGTTGCCGCGACCGGTGGCTACCTCTTGCAGGTCCCACGAGGCCACGTCGTGCTCACCTTCGACCGGGTGTGGATCTTCGGTCTTCTCGCCTACATCGCGGTAAGCGGACGCCAAATTCCTCGCACGCCCGCAACGCGCTTGCTCGTCTCCGCGCTCTTCATTCTCGTCGCCTCGTTCGGGCTCCGCGCGCTGACCACGACCCACGACTTCGAGCCCGTCAAGGTTTGGGTGGACTCGATCATCCTCCCCGCGATCCTGTTCGTCGCATGCGAGCGCTACTGCCTGCCGGGCGCCGATCGCGCGAGGCGTCTCGCGGGCTCGTTGATGATCGCCGGCGGGATTCTTGGATTGATCGGGATTGCGGAACGCCTCTGGGGGTTCGAGCTCGCCACCTTGTCAGGCGGCACCGCTCGCTTCGACGCGGCCATCGACACAACGCGCGTCTCGGGCCCTTATCCGGCGCCGGAGCCGTACGCGCTTACGCTCGCGATCTGCCTCGCGGCGACGCTCTACTGGCTCAACACACGCAGTCGAGGGAGCCGGGCTGGATGGGGCCTCGTGCTGGTCGGAGTCCAGGGCACCGCGATCGCCCTTGCCCTCTTCCGCGCAGGATGGCTTGCTGCGATTCTCGTTGTGATCGCTGCCTTCGGCTACCGGCCCGGACGCTTCGGCCGGACGTTCGCCGTCGTCGGCCTCGTGGGCGTCGTCGCTCTCGCGGCCTCCCTGCAGCTCCAGAGCAACAGCACCGCCTCGAAGCGACTCGACAACACGGAAAACATCAAGCAGCGCCTCGCCACCTACAAGCAAGGCATCGAAATCTTCCGCACGGCTCCGGTCTTCGGCGTGGGCGTCGACCAATACAACGCAGTGGCGCAGAATCGTCCGCCCGCAACGGTCTCGGGGGTGGAGTCGCAACCGTGGCCGCACAGCACCTACTTCGGCGCCCTCGCAGAGCAGGGAATCATCGGCTTCATCCCTGTCCTGCTGCTGTCGTACGCCGTGTGGCGAGTCATCGCCGCGTTCCGCGCGCTCAGCTTCCGCAGCAGGGAGGCGACCCTCTTGCTGGGAGCGGTAACCGGCGCGGCGCTCGCGTACTTCGTGATGTCGCTTACGCTGACGATGCTTCCGTACGAAGCCTCGAACACGTTCTTCTTCGCGTTCTTGGGCGGCGCATCCGGGCGACTCGACGCCCTCGAACGAGAGACGCAACCCCCGTCGGCGCCGGCCTGAGGCCGGCGGCATCGGCGCCGACGGGGTTCGTCCCGTCGGCGCCGCCTGCCTCAACTGCTACTGCTTGCGCTCGACGCGCCGGAGCGCGAGCCCGCCCGCGACCAGTGCGAGGCTGAGAATCAGCGTCGTGAGCAACGACAGACCCGTGAAGGGAAGCGTTCCACGTGGCCTGGCAACCGCGGCCCGGGCACCGGCGACGCCTTGCTTCGCCTTCGGCTTCGCCTTCGGCTTCGGCGGCGTATGGCGGTACTGATCTGCGGCCGACGACTTGTGCACCGAGACGAAGAACGCCTGCTTGACGGGGACCTGCTTCACGGCCTTGTACGTGCTTGCAGCTCCAGACGCCGCATAGCTAATC
>VAXD01000066.1:4106-12470 GCA_005884155.1 Actinomycetota bacterium
TGAAGACAGAGACCGCACCGGCGAATGCGAGCCGCGACCACGCTCGTGGAGTGGCTCCGGGGGTTGCTGTCAGGCGCTGTGAGAGACCGTCGACGAGCTCGTCCCGCGGCTGTGCGCGAAAAGCCCTTAGCCGCGCTTCGAGAGTGCTGTCGGGCTTCAACCATCGCTTCCTCATGTCGTCTCCTCGGTTGTAATGCTTGTACCCCTACTACCGGCGACCGAAGTCGGACCCTTACTACGGATTGAACCTGGCGAAACCGCTGCTACGCTGAGTGTGTTCAAGCCGTTAGCGGTGACAACAGTTTTGTGGTCCGGGGAGAACCTGCCGAAGGTAGACGCGTGAGCGCACGAGACAACTTCATCGATCGACCTGCGACGCTTGCGCAATACCAGGCGATCCTGCGACGTCGCAAGTGGATCATCATCGGCGTTCCCCTCATCGCCACGGTGATCGCGTACTTCGTGTCGGTCCGACAATCCCCGCTGTACCAGGCGAACTCAACCGTGTACATCAGGACGACGAACGTCGTCAGCGCGTTCGGCGACGTCAATCCCTACCTGGGCGACCCAACTCGATTGCTCAATGATCAAAGCAAGCTGGCAACGTCCCCGGAGGTTGCGTCTCGGGTCGTGAAAGCGGCGGGTGTGCCGGGCATCAGCCCCGGCGCCTTCCTCGGCGCTGCCCATGCCAGCGCCGCGACTGACGCCGACTTGCTGAACCTCTCGATTTCATACCGCAATCGTGGAGACGCTACGAAGCTCGTGAATACCTATGCCGAGGAGTTCTCGCGCTACAAGAACGAGCTCGACACGGCCAGTGTGCAGGCCGCCTTGCGAAAGGTCCAGGCCACCATCGACCGTCTCCGGGCACATAACGAGACCGGGACGAGCACCTACGACGACGCACTGTCAACGCGCAATCGGCTGCAGGCGTTCGGATCCATCGTCGCGAACAGCGCCACGGTGCAATCGCTGGCGAGCGGGGCCGCGCAGATACGTCCGCGACCGAAACGCAACGCCCTGATCGGCGCGCTCCTCGGAGCCTTCCTCGGGATCGGCCTGGCCTTCCTCTACGAGGCGCTCGATCGGCGCGTCCGGTCGGAAGAGGACATCGAGGCGGTGCTGGGGGTTGCCCTGCTCGGACGTATTCCACGGCCGACGCGGCGGCTGCGCAAGACCAACCGGCTCGTGATGCTCGCTGATCCGCAGAGCGTTCATGCGCAGACATATCGACGCCTCCGCACGAGCCTCGAGTTCGTGAACTTCGAGCGCCGGGCGCGGGTGATCATGCTGACCTCGGCGCTGCCACAGGAGGGCAAGTCGACTACCGTCGCCAACCTCGCGATCGCGCTGGCTCGCGCGGGGCGTAGCGTCGCACTCGTGGACCTCGACTTGCGGCGCCCGATCCTGCACACCTTCTTCAGGACAGGGAACAACGACGGTCTCACGGATGTCGTCGTGCACCGGACGACTCTCTCTTACGCGCTCCGCTCCATTGGCCTCCCGGCCGCGGGTCGCCTTGCGCCCTCTCCCGACAACGGCGCGCCGTTGTCGGGCTCAAACAAGAACAACGGTCACAGCGATGTCCAGTCCGTGCTCAACCTGCTGCCTGCCGGCAGTATTCCGCCGGCCCCCGACGAGTTTCTGGAAAACGCGGGCATCGGCGGCGTCTTCGACGACCTGCGCAGCCGCTTCGACGTGATCCTGGTCGACGCGCCGCCACTCCTCGTCGTTGGTGACGTCATGGCCTTGAGCCTGAAGGTCGACGGGATCGTCGTCGTCACGAGGCTTGGCATCCACCAGCGACAGCTCGAAGAGCTCGCGCGACAACTGCACACTTGCCGCGCCCCCGTGCTCGGGTTCATCCTCACCGGTGCACCACACGGAGACAGCTACAGCTACGGCTACGGCTACGACATGCGCGGATACCAGACAACTCCCGAGCCCGAGCGGGCCGTCGAGCGAAGCGAATAGCGCCGGGCTCACCCTGGCGGGTTGGCGATGAACGCTGAGGCCGTACGCCCCGTCGCGGTCGCCTCCGAGGCGCGGCCAAGCCGCTGGCTCCCCTGGCTCCCGGTAGCCGCGGCATTTGTCCCCGTATTCGGGCTGGCGGCAGCGCAGGGTGGCTACTTCCCGACGTCCTGGGGATGGGTCAGCGTCCCGCTTCTCTGGGCCGTCGCCCTGGCGCTCATCATGCGGAGTGCCATTCGACTGAACACGAGCGAGCGCCTCTTCCTCGGTTCGCTCGCGGCTCTTACGGGTTGGATCGCGCTCTCGTCGGCGTGGTCGGCCGCCCCAGCCGTAACGGTGGTGGAGCTCGAGCGCGCGCTCGTCTACGTCGCCGTCCTCACGGCGGTGTTGATGCTGTCGCGCGGACGCTTCGCGCGGTACGTGCTGGGTGCGCTCGTCGCTGCGATCTCACTGATCGCGACCTTCAGCCTCCTCACGCGGATCGTGCCCGACCGGATCGGCGTCTTCGACCGCGAGGCGGTCTATCGACTGGCGCAGCCGATCGGCTACTGGAACGGGCTCGGGGTCTTCGCCGGCATGGGAGCGCTGCTGGCGCTCGGCTTTGCAGCACGGGCGCGCTCGGTCGCGGCGCGCGCGGCCTGTGCCGGAGTGCTCGTCGTCCTGCTGCCGACGCTCTACTTCACGTTCGGCCGGGCGGCGTGGATCGCGCTGGCGACCGGACTTCTCGTCGCCGTTGCCGTGGATCCACGGCGCTTGCAGCTCCTAGCTGTCTTGCTCGTGCTCGCACCATTGCCGAGCCTCGCCGTCGTTCTGGCGTCGCGAAAGACTGGGCTCACGCACAGCGGGACGCCGCTCCACCAAGCGGCCCATGAAGGGCACCGGCTTGCGCTGACGCTGCTGCTCTGTCTCGTCGCGAACGCGGCTCTCGCCGTTGCCTTCACCTTCGTCGAGAGACGTGTGGAGGTCAGCCGGGTCGTGCGAACTGCGTTCGGCTTCGTCGTGGCGGTCGCAGCCGCCCTCGCCTTGGCGCTCGTCTTCAGCCACTACGGCGATCCGGTGACGCTGGCAAAGCGGGGCTACACGTCCTTCACGGGACCGCCGCCCAAGCAATCGAGCAACCTGAACCAACGCCTGCTGAGCTTCTCGGGCAACGGGCGGGCGGACCTGTGGCGGCTCGCCTGGGCCGATGCCAGAGCCCATCCGGCCCTCGGCTCGGGGGCCGGGACGTACGAGCGGTACTTCCTCCGCAACCAGCCGGCGGACGTCAGCCTGGTGCGGGATGCGCACGGGCTCTACATCGAGACGCTTGCGGAGCTCGGGCCGGTGGGTCTCCTGCTGCTTGTCGGGCTGCTCCTGATCCCGCTGGAGAGCCTCCGCCGCTCCCGATTGCATCCCCTGGCGCCGGTCGCCGCCGGCGCGTATGTCGCCTACATCGTCCACACGGGCGTCGACTGGGACTGGGAGCTCCCTGCCGTCACCCTGACCGGCCTCCTGTGCGGCACGTCGCTCTTGTTGATGGCGAGACGCTGGCGCCCACCCCGACCGCTGTCGGCACCCGCGCGCTTCTCGCTCGCGCTCGCCGCAGTCGTCGTCGCCGGCTTCGCGGCAATCGCCCTGCTCGGGAACGCGGCGCTGAGCCGCAGCTCAACGGCCCGCCAAGAGGGCAGGCTCGCGCGAGCTGCCTCCGATGCGCGGCGGGCGCGGGCGCTGATGCCGTGGTCGCCGCGGCCCTGGCAGGCCGAGGGGCAGGCCCAGCTTGCCGCAGGTCTGCTGCCGGAAGCCCGCCGGAGCTTCCGGAAAGCGATCGCGATCGACAACGGCGACTGGCGACTCTGGTACGACCTCGCGCAGACAATGACGGGCGCAGCCCACCGCCGGGCGCTTCGACACGCGGTCGCTCTCTTCCCACGATCCGGGCTCCTGTCGAGATGAGGCGACGAGATCCATTTGCAGATCCAGCGCCCCTCATCAGGCGCGTCTATTCGTACGTCGCCTATCGCCTCGGCGACGGCCCGGAGGCCGAAGACGTCACGAGCGACGTCTTCGAGCGAGCGATCCGCTATCGCCACACGTACGACGAGACTCGTGGCAAGCCCGTTCCTTGGCTGCTGGGAATCGCCCGCCGTTGCGTCAGCGAGGAGCTGGCCAACCGGCGGCCGGCCTCGAACGTCGACACACCCGAACAGGCATCGGACGAAGACCTGGCGGTCGAATCAGTTCGCAGGCTGACGCTCGCTACCGGACTTGCACGGCTTGACGAGCATTCCCGGGATCTCATCGCCTTGCGCTACGGCGCAGACCTGACAGCTCGCCAGATTGCCGAGATCGTCGGTTCGAAGACGAATGCCGTTGAGGTGGCGCTGCATCGTGCGCTCGCCCGCCTGAGAGACAACCTCGGCGACGAGCTCGTCGCGGCTCCGTCCGCGGCGAAGCAGATCACGCCGCCACGCTCTGCGGATTAGGCGAAGCAGCACGGAAATAGGCTTGCGGCGCACGAGAACGTGGCCTAAAGTGATGTGGGCTTCTACATCCCGCGATTTCGCGGCTAGGGAGAGGGATTGGAGTGGGAGAGCAGCGGCGATGCATCGGGGCACCCTGCGTCCACGGGGGGCTTTTCTGACGGCGGAAGACACTGCGGTCCGTCTTTGCGTTCGGACATGCCGAGCGCGTGACTGCCATGCGCTCTAAAACCACGACGGCGCCGAGCGCGCTCCAGGGGTCCCTGCAGGACATCACCTCTGCCCTCAGCCCGACCACTCCCGGTCACCCGGCGGAGCTCACGACGGGGGCGGAAGCCTTGACTCACCCCGCTCCGCGCCGCGTGCGCCGTGGCTGGCTCGTGCGGCGGATGCTCTTCGCCGCGGACATGGTTGGCCTGCTCGTCGCTTTCTCGACGACGGAGCTGATCTTCCTCGGTGACGAGCCCCCGGGGGGCACCGATCTCGCCTTCCGCTGGGTGGTGTTTTTGCTTCTGCTCCCGCTCTGGGCCGTGATCGCGAAGCTCTACGGCCTCTATGACCGCGACGAAGCGCGTGCCACGCACACCACGGCAGACGAGGTAGTCAGCGTCTTCCATCTGATCACCGTCGGCCTCTGGCTCTTCTTCGCGACCTCGTGGCTCGTCGGGCTCACCCATCCGAACCAGGCGAAGCTGGCGACGTTCTGGCTCCTGGCGCTCGTCTGCGTCGCCGGACTGCGTTCGGTCGCGCGCGGGCTGGCGCGCCGCAATCCGGCCTACGTCCAGAACGCGGTGATCGTCGGCGCGGGTGACGTCGGGCAGCTGATCGGGCGCAAGCTGCTCCACCACCCCGAGTACCGGATCAACTTGTTGGGGTTCGTCGACGCGACGCCGAAGGAGATGCGCGGCGATCTGGAGTCGACCGAACTGCTCGGGGAGCCGGACGAGATCGGCGAGATCGTCAGGCGCGCGGACGTCGACCGGGTGATCGTCGCGTTCTCGCGGGACGACCACGAGGAGATGCTCGCTCTCGTGCGCGCACTCCGGAAGGAAGACGTCCAGATCGACGTAGTTCCCCGCCTCTTCGAAGCCGTCGGCCCTGGCGCTCCGCTCCACGCGATCGAGGGGCTGCCCCTACTCGGCTTGGCTCCTGCGCGGATGTCGCGCTCGACCCGCCTCCTGAAGCGTTCGCTCGACCTCGTCGGCGCCCTCATCTTGCTCGCGCTTTGCGCCCCTCTGATGCTTCTGATCGCGATCCTCGTCCGGCGTGACTCTCCCGGAGGCGTCTTCTTCCGGCAGCCCCGGCTCGGCATGGATATGCGCGAGTTCACTCTCTTCAAGTTCCGGACGATGCGTGACGGCACGGACGCGGCGCCGCACCGGGAGTACCTGAAGCAGATCATGAGCGCGGCGGCGCTCCCGGGAAAGAACAACCTCTACAAGCTCGAGCGCTCGGACGCCGTCACGCGTGTCGGACGCTGGTTGCGCAGGACGAGCCTCGACGAGTTGCCGCAACTCATCAACGTTCTCAGAGGCGACATGTCGCTCGTGGGTCCGCGGCCTGCCATCGCGTACGAGCTGGAGCTGTACGAGCCGCATCACTTCGAACGATTCCTCGTTCCCGCCGGCTTGACCGGTCTGTGGCAGGTCGAGGCTCGAGCGCATTCGACGTTCCGCGAGGCGCTCGACCTCGACGTTGCGTACGCACGCAGCGCGTCTCTTGGCCTCGACCTCCGCCTTCTCCTCCGCACACCTGGGCTCATGTTTCGAAAGAAGGCGACCGGCTGATGGCCGAGCGACGTCAACTACCCCGGCCTTCCGAGCCGATTCGGGTCGCGGTTGTGGGCCTCGGGTACTGGGGGCCCAACGTCGCTCGGAACCTGGCCGAGCTGCCCGACTTCGCGATCAGCCACCTTTGCGATATTCGTCCAGACGCGCTCGAGACGATCCGACAGCGCTTCCCGGGCGCTGCCTGCACGACGCGCTTCGAGGACGTGCTCGCGGACGACGAGGTGGACGCAGTCATGATCTCGACCCCGGTCTCGACGCATTACTCGCTCGCAATGTCCGCTCTGCAGGCCGGAAAGCACGTCTTCGTCGAGAAGCCCCTCGCCGGATCCAGCCAGGAGGCTCTCGACCTCACCGCAGTCGCTGAGGAGAACGGCCTCGTGCTGATGCCGGGACACACGTTCCTGTACAGCCCGTCCGTGACCACGATCAAGGGCCTGATCGACTCCGGCGAGCTCGGCGAGATCTATTTCATCTCGTCCAGCCGCGTCAATCTCGGGTTGCATCAGCGCGACGCGAGTGTGGTGTGGGATCTCGGGCCCCACGACTTTTCGATCCTGCGTTACTGGCTGGAGGCGCTACCAGAGGAGGTCTCGGCCCTCAGCAGGAGCTGCGTCCTGCCCGGCATCCCGGACGTCTGCTTCATCAACCTGCGCTATGCCTCGGGCACGGTTGCGCATGTAGAGCTGTCGTGGCTCGCGCCGAGCAAGCTCCGGCGCACGGCGATCGTCGGGTCGAAGAAGATGGTCGTCTACGACGACACCTCGAACGAGTCGGTACGTATCTTCGACTCGGGAGCGAGTCTCCCCGATCCGGAGACCTTCGGCGAATACCAGCTCAGCTATCGCACCGGCGACATCGTCGCGCCGCGGATCGAGGCCACGGAGCCCCTTTCGCTGGAGCTCGCGGACTTCAGCGCGGCCATCCGAGGCGAACACGAGCTCCTGTCCTCCCCCGAGATCGGCCTCGACGTCCTTCGAACGGTGGAGGCAGTCGACCGCTCGCTGCTCGACGGCGGCCGACCCGCTCCGGTCGGAGAGGTCGACGATGAGACCATCAGTGAGACCCTCCGGGGCAGAGTCGCCGAGATCAAGCCGGGGCCACCAGTCCCCGAGGCCGGGAACATCGGTACGGCGATTCTCGGCGGTGGGCCTGCCGGGCTAACCGCCGCCTACGTCCTCGGCCATAGAGGGCACCGCGGCACCGTCTTCGAGGCCGACGGATCGGTCGGTGGGATCGCGAAGACGATCGAGTTCAACGGCTTCCGCTTCGATCTCGGCGGCCACCGGTTCTTCACGAAGCTCGGGCCGGTGCAGCGGCTCTGGGAGCAGATGCTAGGCGACGAGTTCCTCACTCGCCCGAGGCTGTCCCGTATCTACTACAACGGAAAGTTCTTCTCCTACCCGATCACCGCGAGGGATGTGGTCAGCCGCCTCGGCCTGATCGAGTCGGCGCGCTGCGCCCTCTCATACCTCCTGGCAGCGAGGCGGCGCAGAAGCAATGCGGAGACCTTTGAAGAGTGGGTTTCGAGCCGCTTCGGGAAGAGGCTCTACGACTCGTTCTTCCGCTCGTACACCGAGAAGGTCTGGGGCATTCCGGGGACCGAGATCCGCTCCCTCTGGGCGGCCCAGCGGATCAAGAACTTCTCGCTCGGAAAGGCCGTGATGAGCATGTTGGGCCTGAAACGCGAGGACGTGACGACGCTGATCGAAGAGTTCCGCTATCCGCGGCTAGGGCCGGGCCAGATGTGGGAGGCCTTCGCGGCGCATTCGGAGAGGGCCGGCATCGAGGTGCGCCTCAACCAACGCTGCGTGGCGTTGAGGCATTCGGAGGGCCGCGTTACCAGCGTCGAGCTGCGTCAGAACGGCGACACCTACGAGCACGCAGTCGACTCGGTCATTTCCAGCATCCCACTGAGCGACCTCGTCCTCAGCCTCGATCCGCCTGCACCACCCGAGATCCAGGCGGCGGCGCAGCGCCTGCGGTACCGCGACCTCGTCTTGGTCGCGCTGATGTCTACGGAGAGCGCGCCGTTTCCGGACAACTGGATCTACCTGCACGATCCCGAGACGCGCGCGGGGAGGGTGCAGAACTTCGGTGCCTGGAGCAAGGACATGGTTCAGCCGGGTATGACCTGCCTGGGCGTC
>VAXD01000066.1:12475-22317 GCA_005884155.1 Actinomycetota bacterium
CGACGACATCTGGGAGATGAACGACAGGCAGGCGGTGGAGCTCGCGACGAACGAGCTGGCCCGGATCGGGCTGATCGACCCGACCAAGGTCGTGGACGGAGTGAAGGTGCTCGTGCCGCGGGCCTACCCGATGTACGACTCCCACTTCGAGGAGGCCGTCGCAACGCTCCGAGCCTACCTCGCGGACTTTCAGAACCTGCAGACCTGCGGACGCAACGGACTGCACCGGTACAACAACCAGGATCACTCGATGTGGACGGCGTTGCTTGCCGCGTTGAACGTCACCGAGGGGGCCGGGCACGACGTATGGAGCGTCAACACCGAGGCGGACTACCTCGAGGAAGGCGAGCTCATCGAGGCGCTGCTCGAGTTCAGCGCCGCGGACGCTGCTCCGGCCGAGCAGCTCGTCTAGCCCCGCCGCCGGCTCGGTCTTCCAGGACGTGCTCCGCGAGCGCGATCGGCACCGCGGCCACGGCTGTGAGACGGTGGAGAACGTGCAGCGGCACTCCCGCCGCGAGCATCCTCGGGCCCCCTCGTCGCAGGAGCAACGCGTAGAAGCGTGCGTCGACCACGGCTAGGCCTGCGAGGGCGGTCGTAGCAAGCCTCAGGTTCCTCCGGGCGATGGCCGCCACCAACAGGACGGAGGCTCCAGTACCGATGCGGTGGCGCCAACTCAGGTTGAGCGACGTCGGATCCGCACGGCCCTCGAGCACCAGTCGTAGCCAGGGCACACCGCGGCGAAAGATGTCCGTCTCGACCATGCTCGCGACCGTCCAGCGCTTCAGATGCTTTCCCTGAATCGACGGATCGAGCAAGATCGAGCCGCCGTTGCCTCGGAGGCGCATGCCGAGCTCGATATCCCTGATCCACGAGACCGTCTCGTCGAAGCCGCCCAGCTCGAGGAACGCGTTGCGGCGGATCGCTCCGAGCCCGGTCCAGAACGTCGATGCCGGCCCCACGCCTTCATGGTGGACGTGGTGGTGGAGAAGGTTGCGGAAGTCGGACACCAGGCTGCCGCCGTCCGGCTCGTCATCGTAGGCCCCGAAGACCGCTGAGAGCTCAGGATGCTCGTCGAATGCGGCGCGGATCCGTTCGAAGGCGTTCGGATGAACCTCCACGTCTGCGTCGACAAAGACAAGAATTTCTCCCTCTGCTTTGCGGGCTCCGATGTTGCGTGCGGCCGAGGAGACGATCCCGGCCGGCCGATCCACAACGATCACCTGCTCAGGAGGGAAATTCGCGCGCTCGACCGCACGCACCGCACGCTCGAGCGATGTCGGCTGGTCCGTCGCAGGGATGATCACGCTGAGCGTCCGCACACGGCCCAGTGTAGGTCGGAATATCTCTCAGGAACGACTGCGCAGCCAGACCAGGCGGACGCCTTCGAGCGTCAGGAAGGGGTCGACGCGCTCGAGCGTACGCGCGTGCGGGACGATCAGGTCGGCCAGGCCGCCCGTCGCGACAGTCTGCGCATCGACGCCAAGCTCGCCGCGGATCGCCTCGACTATTCCGTCCACCTGGCCGGCGAAGCCGTACACGAGCCCGGACTGGAGCGCCGCCGTGGTGTTCTTCGCGATCACGGTCGGCGGCTCGGTGAAGTCGATCGAGAAGAGCCGCGCGGCGCGGGCAGACAGCGCCTCCATCGAGACCTCCACGCCCGGCGCCAGGACGCCGCCCACGTACTCGCCCTCCGGCGAGACGACGTCGAAGTTCGTCGAGGTGCCGAAGTCGACCACGATGCACGGCGCGCCGTAGCGCTCCAATGCCGCGACCGCGTTCGCGATCCGGTCCGGCCCGACCTCGCGCGGGTCCTCGTAGCGAACGGCAATCCCGCTCCGCACGCCCGGCCCGAGCTGAAGCAGCTCGACCCCGGCACGAGCCGCCAGCTCCTCGTACGCCCGCGCCAAAGGCGGCACCGTGCACGACATCGCCACACCCTCCAGCGCGTTGAGGTCGACGAGGCCGCGCAGCAAGAGACCCAGCTCGTCGCCGGTCCGCTCCGACTCGGTGGCCACGCGCCAGTGCTCGCGCAGCTCCTCACCCTCGAAGAGCCCGAGCACCGTCTGCGTGTTCCCGACGTCGATCGCCAGGAGCCCCGCCATAGGCACGAGCCTACTTGAGCCTGAGCGCCGTGAAGCTCCAGCCGTAGTCCGGCGAGTACCTGAGGCTCTCAGGATCGACGCGGTCGGAGAAGAACGTGAGGTCGTTCGAGACCGAGAGGACGGCGACCGGTGCGAAGTTCTTCATCACCTGAACGTCGAACCGGCCCAGGGCGCGCAGCCGGGCCTTTCCGTTGAGCGTCCGCGACAGGATGTGGAAGGCCTTGTTGTACGAGGCGTTCGCCGGGTCGAAATCACCCAGGCCGAGGCCGACCAGTCCCTCGCCGACAAACGACGCCGGGTCGGCAGAGGGCATTGGCACGCCGAACCCCATGCCCAGAACCAGGTCGAACGGCGTCCCGTGCGTGTCGGCGGCTGTGTAAAGTCGATCGAGAAGAGCCGCGCGGCGCGGGCAGACAGCGCCTCCATCGAGACCTCCACGCCCGGCGCCAGGACGCCGCCCACGTACTCGCCCTCCGGCGAGACGACGTCGAAGTTCGTCGAGGTGCCGAAGTCGACCACGATGCACGGCGCGCCGTAGCGCTCCAATGCCGCGACCGCGTTCGCGATCCGGTCCGGCCCGACCTCGCGCGGGTCCTCGTAGCGAACGGCAATCCCGCTCCGCACGCCCGGCCCGAGCTGAAGCAGCTCGACCCCGGCACGAGCCGCCAGCTCCTCGTACGCCCGCGCCAAAGGCGGCACCGTGCACGACATCGCCACACCCTCCAGCGCGTTGAGGTCGACGAGGCCGCGCAGCAAGAGACCCAGCTCGTCGCCGGTCCGCTCCGACTCGGTGGCCACGCGCCAGTGCTCGCGCAGCTCCTCACCCTCGAAGAGCCCGAGCACCGTCTGCGTGTTCCCGACGTCGATCGCCAGGAGCCCCGCCATAGGCACGAGCCTACTTGAGCCTGAGCGCCGTGAAGCTCCAGCCGTAGTCCGGCGAGTACCTGAGGCTCTCAGGATCGACGCGGTCGGAGAAGAACGTGAGGTCGTTCGAGACCGAGAGGACGGCGACCGGTGCGAAGTTCTTCATCACCTGAACGTCGAACCGGCCCAGGGCGCGCAGCCGGGCCTTTCCGTTGAGCGTCCGCGACAGGATGTGGAAGGCCTTGTTGTACGAGGCGTTCGCCGGGTCGAAATCACCCAGGCCGAGGCCGACCAGTCCCTCGCCGACAAACGACGCCGGATCGGCAGAGGGCATTGGCACGCCGAACCCCATGCCCACAACCAGGTCGAACGGCGTCCCGTGCGTGTCGGCGGCTGTGTAGAGGTCGTACCCGGAGAACCCACGCATCTCGATCCGCGAGGCGTCGAAGCCGAGACCGACCAGCGCCTGTCGGACCGCCTCGGCCGTAAGTGGGCCCGCTTTGCCCTCCGACTGGTACGCGACGTGAATGCTGCCGTCACCCATGTGGCCCACTGCAAGCTGCCGGGCCTTTGCGAGGTCTGGCTTGAGCGAGTACGGCTGAAGACGTTGAGCCGTCACGACGCCTGGAAAACCTGGGGGAATCGAGTGCGTCCAGGGCGTCATGGCGTACGGGTCGATCTGATCGGCCATCGCTGTCCTGTCCAGCGCCCAGCTGACCGCCTGCCGGAGCTGCGGGTTGCCCGCGAAGAGCCTTCGGAAGTTGAACAGGAGTGTCCATTCGACCGGCGACGACTTGATCCAGAAGCGGCCGGTGCCGACCGGCTTGCTGCGGCTGACCCCGTTCTGCTGCGCCACCGCCGCACGGTGCCCTGGCGGCAGGCACCCGAGGTCGAGCTGGCTCGCCTGGGTCTCCTGGAAGCACGTCTCCGGATCGAGCTGCATATCCAACTCGACCCCGTCGACGTGGCGCCCGCGCGTGCCGGTGTAGTACGGGTTCCTGACGATGTTCGCCTGCTGGTTGGGCGCGTTGTACGACCACGTGTACGGGCCGGCAGTCGGGAGGTCGCCGACCTGCTGGACCCCGATCGCCTCCCGGGTGAGCGGGAGCTTCGACGAGGCGGCCTGGAAGAACGGCATCGCCAGGACCGTCAGCAGGCTCGGATCGGCGCGGACGAGCTTGATCGTGAGGTTCAGGCCGCTGGCATGGACACCGCTGACCGAGTCCGCGCGCCCAGCGGCGTACCTCAGCGCGCCGACGATGTTGAGGCCCCGCTGGTCGACGACGTAAGACCCGCCCGGTGAGTCGAGGTCGGGATTCAGCGAACGCTTGATCGCGTACGCAAAGCTCGCCGCTCTGACGGCCTGGCCGTCACTGAAGCGGTAGCCGCTGCGCAACAAGAACCGGTATACCCGCCCGTTCTTCGAGACGGTGAACCGCTTCGCGACTTCCGGGATGACAAGGCCGCCCGAATCGCGGAAGAGATTCGCTCCCGTCGCGGCTTCGAACATCCACGAAGTCGTTTCGTTGGCGATCGCGGGGTCGACGGAATCGAGGTTCCCGGTGTCGCCGACCTCGAAGATCCCGCCTGAGCTCACCCGCGCGCCGGAGCCGAGGGCGGCGGCGGCGAGAAGCCCTGCCCCTGCCGCCAGGGTGATCAGCGCCAGCGCCAGCCGTCGTGACATCGCACACAAGTAGACGCCCTGGCGGGTGCGCGGTTAGAGGTCGTCGTCCGAGGCCAGAGACTCGCCGATCCGCTCGGCAAGTGCTTCCGGTGTGAGCGTCGGCTCGTCGCCGTCGCCGCGCAGCTCCTCGACGGTCACGTCGCTCGAGGTGTACACCTCGGCACGAGGGATGATCCTTGTCGGGCGGTTCTTGTCCCAGACCCAGACGTCCTCCATCTTCAGCTGGAAGAACGGGTAGCTCTGCTGCGGGACGTACTGTAGGTCGAGCTTGTTGCAGAGGTACGTCGCATCCTGCGTCAGCACGCAGTAGCGGAAGAGGCCGAAGACGGCGGAGTACTCCTTCTTGAGCGCAAGCTCCAGCTCGGCCTCGAACTCGTCCAACTCATCGAGGTGAGACATAGGAGCCGTCATTGTAGCCCTGCCAACAAGGCCTGGACGGGGCCGGCGCCCGGAACCTCCAGGGACGGCTCCAGCTCCGCGAGCGGCTCGAGCGCGAACTTCCGCTCGATCAGGCGTGGATGCGGGACCTGCAGGCCCGGCTCGTCGATCGTCTCCGCGCCGAAGACGAGCAGGTCGAGATCGATCGTGCGCGGGCCGAACCGAGGCCCCAGGCCCCGCTCGCGGCCCAGGCTGCGCTCGATCGCGAGCAGCCGCTCGAGCAGGCCGCGCGCGCTCAACGACGTCTCGACGGCCGCCGCGCCGTTGAGAAAGCGCGGCTGGTCCGCGTACCCGACGGGATCGGTCAAGCGCAGCGTCGAGACGGCGAGCACCTCGATCCCTTCCTCCTGGCGCAGCAGCTCTTGCGCAGCCGCGATCTGCGCCTCCCGGTCGCCGAGGTTAGAGCCGAGGCCGATGAATGCCCTGGTCACGATTCCGATTCTGCAGCTACCGTGTCCGCCTCGTGCGCCGCATCGCCCCGGTCCTGATCGTCGCGCTCGCCGTCTGCTCCCCTGCGCTCGCCGCGCGCCTGCCCTCGCACGCGGGACGCGCTGTCCTGCCGTTGCGCAGCACGAGCCTCGACGGTCACCGTGACGCGCTCGTCGAGCTGAGCAGCAGGCCGGGCGGCGGAGCCCGCTTCGCGCTCGGGGCCGTCGGTGCAAGGTTGATCTCGCCGCAGCTCTCGCTCTGGCGCTTGCCCAGCGTCGGCGCCCGCCACCTGCTCCCGGCGCTGCGCGCGCAAGGACTCGTTCGCGCGGTCACGCCCGACGTCCCCATTCGGCCGCTCAGGGCAACCGCGGACACGTGCCTCGACCCGATCTGTCCGCAGGAATGGTGGCGAGCGGCGGTGGGCGCGGACCGCTGGACGTCGCCGGGCCCCGGAGTGCCGGTGACCATGATCGACTCGGGCACCGATCTCTCACACGAGGAGTTCGCCGCGCGGCCTGAGACGACCGCGCTCAACACGCAGACAATCTCGCCGGCCTATTCCGAGGAGCTGCACGGGACCGCGACCACCTCGGTTGTCGGGGCGCCGGCGAACGGCGTCGGCATTGTCGGCATCTACCCGCAGGCGAAGCTGCAGGTCTGGGACGCGAGCCCGGGTGGCGTGCTCACCGTGGGCGACGAGATCGCTGGGCTCTCGGCGGCTGTCACCCACGGTCCCGGCGTGATCAACCTCAGCCTTGGTGGCACCGACCGGCTGCCGGTGGAGGAGCACGCGATCCTGTCCGCGTTCGCGAACGGCTCGCTCGTGGTCGCCGCCGCCGGGAACAGCAGGCAGCAGGGCAGCCCGCCCTCCTACCCGGCCTCGTTCTCGCACGTGCTGACGGTCGGCGCGACGAACGAACGCGGCCGCGCGACGTACTTCTCGACCGCCTCCGCCAAGATGGACCTGGCCGCGCCAGGCCAGGATATCCCGGTCGCGATCCCGCAGTCGTTCAACCCTTCCGGTCCGCCCTATGGGGTCTTCGACGGGACGAGCTTCTCCGCACCGCTCGTCTCGGGTGCCGCCGCGGCCGTCTGGACGCTGCGGCCGACGCTGACGAACACCCAGCTGTTCGAGGTGATGCGCCGCTCGACCCGCGGCGGCGCGTGGAACAGGAACACCGGCTACGGGATCCTCGACGCGCCCGCTGCGATTACGCGCGCGGCGCCCGCGCCCGACCCGCAGGAGCCGAACGAGGACGTTTACCTCATCAAGCCGGGCGGCCTGTCCCACGCCGGACATCCGGCCCTGACGACCCGTGCCCTCAGGCACGCGACGATCGCGGCGCACGTCGTGCGCGGCGACGACTCCGAGGACGTCTACCGCGCGTACCTCCCGGCGAAGGGCAAGCTCGTCGTCAACGTCAGAACGAGCGCGAACGTCGACCTCGAGGTCTGGGGCCGCAGGACGCGCACGGTCTTCGAGCGCGGCAGGGCGGCGAAACGCGACCTGCTGGGCCTCTCCGCCCACGCAGGCTCCCGGCCCGAGCGCGTCGTCGTCCACGCCCGGGGGATCGCGCAGTACGTCTACGTGGACGTTTTCCTTGGCAAGAAGCCGCGCGAGGCCGGCTACAAGCTCAGCCTCTCGACCGCTCGACGGTAGCCGCTGCGTAGTCGACGGCCATGCCGAGCTGCACGCGCGGCTTGCGCACACGGGCGCGCACGCGCTCGACCTCGGGGAAGCGCTGCAGCAGCGCCTCCGCGACGGCGCCGGCGAGCGCTTCGAGCAGGCTGAACTCGCGCGCCCCGGAGATCTCCCTAAGCAGCTCGACCACGTCGCGGTAGTCCACCGTGTCCTCGATCCGGTCGGATTTCGGCTCGGGGAGCTCGAGGCGGATGTCGTAGAGGAACGGCTGCTCGCTCTGCCGCTCTTCCTCCTCGACTCCGTGGCGGCCGGGGACCTCGAGGCCCGCCAGCTCGATGACGGCCGTCACGGCAGCGCCGCCGCCGCGGCTGTAAGCGCCTCGACGTGCTCGCGGACGTCGTGGACGCGCAGAATCGTTGCGCCGCGCTCGTACGCCGCCACCGCGGCTCCGACGCTCGCCGCGGTCGAGCCGGTGGTCGCCCCGGGGTCCCCGAGCAGCTTCCCGAGCGAGCTCTTGCGCGAGAACCCGATGACCAGGGGCCTGCCGATCCGCGTCAGCTCGTCGAGGCGGCGGATCAGCTCGAAGTTGTGCTCGACGGTCTTCCCAAAGCCGATCCCGGGGTCGAGGCAGATCCGTTCCTCGGCGATCCCGGCCCCGACCGCGAACGCGAGCCGCTCCTCGAGGAACGCGGCGACGTCGGAGACGACGTCGTCGTAGACCGGGTCGAGCTGCATCGTGCGCGGCTCGCCGAGCATGTGCATCAGGCAGAGGTACGCGCCGGAGCCCGCGACCACGCCGGCCAGCTCGGGGTCGCCGCGGAGCGCGGTCACGTCGTTGACCAGCTCTGCGCCGAGCTCGAGAGCGCGCCTGGCGACCTCGGCCTTGGAGGTGTCGATCGACACCGGCACCTCGCCTTGCAGCCGCTCGAGCACGGGCACGACGCGACGCAACTCCTCGTCCGCCGTCACGCCTTGCGAGCCCGGCCGCGTCGACTCGCCGCCGACGTCGACGATCACCGCGCCTTCCTCGTGCATCCGCCGGGCCGTCGCCGCAGCGTCGTTTGGATCGAGGTTGACACCGCCGTCCGAGAACGAGTCCGGCGTCACGTTGACGACACCCATTACCGACGGTCGCGGGAAACGCTGTTCGATAGGAGCTTTCACGCACGGGTAGGTTAGGGACATGGCGGATGAACAGGGACGCCGGCCCGCGGCGTGGCGATTCGTGCGCGCGGTCGTGCGCGCGCAGCGGCATGGAGTCGCGGGCGCTGTGTTCTCCGGCCTGCTCTGGCAGACGGGCGCAGTCGCCGCGCCGCTCGTCGTCAAGTACGCGATCGACCACGGGATCGTCCCTCGCGACCACAGCGCCCTGCTCACCTGGCTGATCGTGCTGCTCGCCGTCGGGTTGCTCGAGGTCTGCGCCGGCGCCTTCCGCCACCTCTACGCGATCCGCAACCGCTCCCACTCGGACGCGGGCGTCCGCGACGCGCTCTTCGCCCACGCGCTGCGGCTCGACGCCAGCTACCACGATCGCGTCGGCCCGGGCGAGCTGCTGAGCCGCGCCTCGTCCGACTCGCAGCACATCGCGCGGATGATGGACGCGATCGGCCACACGATCGGCTACGTGCTGACCGTCGCCGCCGTCGCGATCGTGATGCTCGTGCTCGACTGGCAGCTCGCGCTCGTGGTGCTGATCCCGGTGCCGTTCGTGACCGTCGGCGCCTGGCTCTACTCGCGCAGGTACGACCGCGGCACGCGTGAGCTGCAGGCAAGCTGGGCGGAGGCCTCGACGCTCGTCGAGGAGTCCGTCAGTGGGATCCGCGTCGTCAAGGGCCTCGGCGCCGGCGACGCGCTCGCGGGGCGGTTCCGCACACGCAGCGTCGAGATCATGGACCGGGCGCTGGCGCTCGCCCGCCTCGACGCGGTCTTCATCCCGGTGCTCGAGATGCTGCCGCTGCTCGGGATCGCGGCCGTGCTCTGGATTGGCGGCCGCAGCGTGATCAACGGCTCGCTGACCGTCGGCTCGTTCGTGGCCTTCAACGCCTACGTGGTGATGCTGGTGTGGCCGCTGCGCGTGCTCGGCCAGCGCGTGACCACGCTGCAGAAGGCGCTGGCCGCGAGCAGCCGGATCACCGAGGTGCTCGAAGCCGAGCCCCAGCTGCGGGAACCGCGTCACCCGGTGGAGCTGGGCGCGCAGGGCGACATCCGGCTCGAGGGCGTTCGCTTCGGGCACGAAGGCGACCGCTTCGTGCTCGACGGGCTCGACCTGCACGTCGCGCCGGGCGAGTCGCTTGCGCTTGTGGGGGCAACCGGCTCGGGCAAGAGCACCGTCGCCGGGCTGCTGGCGAGGCTCTACGACCCCGAGGAGGGCAGCGTGTTGCTCGACGGCCACGACCTCCGCGAGTTGCGGATCGCCGACGTGCGCCGGGCGGTCGCGCTCGTCTTCGAGGAGACGTTCCTGTTCAGCGAGAGCGTGCGCGAGAACATTCGCCTGGGCCGGCCCGACGCGAGCGACGACGACGTGCGCCGCGCCGCAGAGCTCGCGGGGGCGGCGGCGTTCGTGGGCGACCTGCCCGACGGCTACGAGACCATCCTCGGCGAGCGCGGCTTCTCGCTGTCGGGCGGCCAGCGGCAGCGGATCGCGATCGCCCGCGCGATCCTCGCCGATCCGGCCGTGCTCGTC
>VAXD01000077.1:0-726 GCA_005884155.1 Actinomycetota bacterium
TTGTCGCCGTGCACGACGTTGAAGACGCCGTCCGGCAGGCCCGCCTCCTTGAGCAGCTCGGCCGTGAAGACCGACGCCGACGGATCCTTCTCCGACGGCTTCAGCACGAACGCGTTGCCGCACGCGATGGCCGGCGCCCACATCCACATGGGCACCATCGCCGGGAAGTTGAACGGCGTGATCCCCGCGACGACGCCGAGCGGCTGGCGGATCCGGAAGAAAAGCTCCGTGCGGCGCGAGAGCGAGACCGTGCGCCACGACTCGAACGCGCGCTTCGCCGACTGGACAGCCGCGTCGACCTCCTCCACCGACGCGAAGTCGACCTCGCCGGTCTGAACACCGAGCGCCGGGTTGTAGACGGGGCCGCTCCGGCCCGACGCACCTTCGACCCGCTGTCCGTCGATCCAGTGCGAGATCCGCGTGACCTCGCCCGCCCGCTCCTCGGTGAACTGATCCGCGACTTCTGTCACGAGGAGAGCGTAGCGCTAGGATCGTCTACATGGCCGTCGAGCAAGGTCTCGATGCGAAGCAAATCCAGGAGCTCGACCGGGCGCACGTCCTCCATTCCTGGTCGGTTCAGAGCCAGCTCTCCCCGCTCGCGGTCGCGGGCGCCGAGGGGCGCTACTTCTGGGACCACGACGGCAACCGCTACCTCGACTTCGCGTCGCAGCTCGTCAACGTCAACCTCGGGCACCAGCACCCGAAGGTCGTCGCGGCGATCAAGTA
>VAXD01000077.1:807-1399 GCA_005884155.1 Actinomycetota bacterium
GATGGCGTTCTTCACGAACGGCGGCGCCGAGGCGAACGAGAACGCGATCAAGCTCGCGCGCTGGTACACCGGCCGCCACAAGATCGTCGCGCGCTACCGCTCGTACCACGGCGCGACCGCCGGCGCGATCAGCGCCACCGGCGACCCGCGCCGCTGGCCCGCCGAGCCCGGCATCCCAGGCGTGGTGCGCATGCTCGACCCCTACACGTACCGCTGCCCCGCCGGCCACCCCGACCCGTGCCCGGTCTGCACCGGCGCGCCGCACCTCGAGGAGATCCTCCAGTGCGAGGGCCCGCAGAACGTGGCCGCGGTGATCATGGAGACGATCGTCGGCACGAACGGCGTGATCGTCCCGCCTGACGGCTACCTGCAGGGGATCCGCGAGACCTGCAACCGGCACGGGATCCTGCTGATCCTCGACGAGGTGATGGCCGGCTTCGCCCGCTCGGGCAAGTGGTTCGCCTGCGAGCACTGGGACGTCGTGCCGGACATCATGACCGTGGCGAAGGGGATCAACTCCGGCTATGTCCCGCTCGGCGCGATGGTGATCAACCGCAAGCTCGCGGACTGGGTCCAGGACAAGGACTTCGCC
>VAXD01000077.1:1416-10327 GCA_005884155.1 Actinomycetota bacterium
GAGGCCTTCCGCGAGGAGGGGATCGTCGAGAACTCCGCGACGATGGGCGAGGCGCTCGGCGATGGCCTGCGCGGCCTCCAGGAGCGGCATGAGTTGATCGGCGAGGTGCGCGGCAAGGGTCTCTTCTGGGGCATCGAGCTCGTGCGCGACCGCGAGACACGCGAACCGCTGGTGCCATTCAACGCCTCGGGCGAAGACCTCGCGCCGATCACGCGCCTGGCGAAGGCCGCCATGGAGCGCGGCCTCTACCTGATGACCCACTGGAACGTGATCATGGTCTGCCCGCCGCTGACCATCACGCGCGAGGAGCTCGACGAGGGCCTGGGGATCCTCGACGAGGTCTTGATCTAAGCAGTAGGAAGGCTCACAGCGAAGCGGGCACCGCTTGCGCTCGGCAGCGACTCGACGTCGCCGGCAGCCGCCCGGGCAAGCCGCCTGGCAAGCGGAAGCCCGAGCCCGGCGCCGTCCCCTGCGCCGTTGCGAGCGGCGGCTCCGCGAACCCCTGCCTCGAAGATGCGCTCGTGCTCGGAGCCCGCGACTCCGGGACCATCGTCCTCGATGAGGAACGTGACCCGCTTGGAGCCACCGTCGAGGGACACGCGCACGCGCCGATGCCCATACCGGATCGCGTTCTCAACGACGGGCTGAAGCGTACGGACGGCGAGCTCCCGGTCGACGCCGACGCGAAGTGGAGAGCGGGGCCGTTCGACCGCCAGCGAGACTCCGCGCTCGGCAGCCGCGTGATCGCAAAGCTCGGCCGCCTTGGCGGCGGCCTCATATGCATCGGCGGTCCCATGTGCCAGCCCCGCCTCCTGCTGCGCTGCCGAAACGAGCGCCTCGATCGTCGAGGCCACCTCCTTCGCGTTGCGGAGAACGACCTCGAGCGCAGCCCGGTAGTCGGAGGCGCTGCGCTCCCGCCGCAACGCTAGATCGGCCTCCGCGGCGATCCTCGCGACAGGCGTGCGCAGCTCGTGCGAGAGCTCTGCCGAGAAACGCTGCTCGCGTCTCAGGCTCGCCGCGATTCGGTTCAAGAGGCTGTCCAAGGTTGCTGCGAGACGCGTCAGCTCGTCATGCGGCTCGCCCAGCTCGAAACGGCGGTCGAGCTGGTGCTCGCTCCAGTCGGCGGCCTCGTGCGTCATGCGCTCGACGGGGCGGAAGGCCGCGGCGAGCACCCAGCGAGCCGCCAGCGCGACGACAAGGGCGAGCAGCAACGCGAGCGCGAGCGAACCGATCAGCGCGGTCCGCCTGGTCTGTTCGTACGGGGCGAGCGACACGCCTGCGACAACCGTCCCCAGCCTTTTGCCCTCGAACACGGCGGGCATTGCATAGAGCCGGACGTCCGCATCGCTGACGTCGAGGAAGCGACTGCCGCCCCCGGCCAGGGAACGTGCCGCATCGGCAACCGCCTTTGAGCCGCGGGGCGCCCTGAGCGTCTTCCCGCGCGAGAACACCCAGAACTGGCTTTCTCCTCCGGCCTGATCGGGAATGTCGCCCGGATCGATGGTGTTCGCGGTCGGCTGCAACGCCGTCAGTTGCGCCGTGGCGCGGGTCCGGGCGAGGTCGCTCGCGTTGTGTGAGAGGCTACGCGCCAGGAGAAGGTTGAAGCCGGCCGTCATCGCCGCGACGGCCAGGACGACGGCCCCCAGCACAGCCAGGAGCAGGCGGGTCCGGACGCTGCGCACCCGAAGCCCGCTCATTCGAGCCGGTACCCCACGCCGTGCACTGTCACGATCTCGCACGGGGCCGCGAGCTCGAGAAGCTTCCGTCGCAGGCGGGAGATGTAAGCGTCAAGCGTGTTCTCATGGACGATTGCGCCTTCAGGCCAACCGGCCCTAACAAGGTCGCGCCGCCTGACGACGCCGCCGCTCTCACCCAGAAGCCGCCCGATCAGGCGGTACTCCGTCGGGGTGAGTGAGCGCTCCCGATCGCCCGCAGCCACCGCATGGCGTGTGGGGTCGAGCCTCAGTCCGCGGTCGCTCGTCGGCGGCTCCTCCGGCCGACTCCTGCGCAGCAGCGCCTGCAGCCGCGCGACGAGTTCAGCGAAAGCGAACGGCTTGGTGAGGTAGTCGTCACCGCCGACCCGGAAACCGGCGAGGCGCTCGACAAGCCCGTCCCGGGCCGTCAGAAACAGCACGGGCGCCTCCACGCCTTGCGCACGGAGCGCCTGGCAGAGGTCGCGGCCGTCGGTGTCGGGCAAGCCGATGTCCACCACGAGCGCGTCGGCAGGAGCGGCGACGGCACGCTTCAGCAGATCTGCCCCGTTGCTCGTTGCTTCCGCCCGGAAGCCCTCTTCGGCAAGGCCGCGAACGAGAATTCCTCGCAACTCGGCGTCGTCTTCGACGATCAGGACTCGAGGTTCCATCATTCCTCGCGCAGGATCGTGCCCAACCGTAGCCGCGACAGCCCGCGAGAGGCGAGCGCGACGGCGACTATTCCGCCCAGGACAGCAGCCCCCGCGAGCGCTCCAAGGAAGGTCCAGGGAAGGGCGAGTCGGTCCGGCGGTGGGTCGAAGACGTGCTGCAGCATCGCCACGAGCATCTCGGCAAGCAGCCATCCGAGCAGGACGGCGAGCATGAGTGCAGCCCCCAGCACGAGGGAGGCCTCGCTCCAAACGAACGCCGCGACCGACCGCAGCGAGGCGCCGAGCGCCTCCATGGTCGCGAGCTCGTGGCGGCGTTCGGCCACGGCGACGAGCACGAACAGCCCGATCGCGGCGGCGGCGAGGAGAACCGCGAACACCTCTTCGATGCGGCTGATCCCGGCGAGGTCGACGGTGGTGATCGAGCTCACCGTCTGAGCCGTCTGCCGGCGGATGTTCTTGACGACCGCGCCGGAGCTCCTCGCCGCCGCCGCGACGCGGCGTGAGACGGCGACCGGCCCGGATCTGGCCTTGACGAAGACCACGTTGGGGCCCGGGTCGTGCGTGAGGCGCTCGAGGTACGTGAGGTTGGCGACCATGAACGAGTCACGCGGCGCCGACGGGAACTCCTGGACGATGCCCGCGACGTGGAAAGGGGCGACCTTGAACGCTCCGGTCCGCCGGTCGAGCACTCGAAGCTTCAGAAGGTCGCCGATCGCCAGCGAGTAGTCCGTGACCGTCTCACGCGAGACGAGGATTCCGTCCGGGCGAGCCCGCAGGCGCGCGAGCATCTGCGCCGCGCTCCCGCCAAGGAAGTACGAGTCCCGCAGCGTGGTGCCGCGCCCGATCGTCAGCGGGTCGATTCCAAAGGTGTCCTGCAAGTCAGGCCCGACGTAGGCGTACGAGTGGTCGACCGCCGTTGTTCCGGCGACGCCTGGAATCTTGGCGATTCGGCCGACGAGCCCGTTCTTTGCAACTGCACCGGGAGGCGCGTCCACGACGACGTCGCCGCCGAGCGAGAGCTGCGCGTCAACCAGCGTCTGCTGGTCGTACGTCGCCGTGAAGATGCCGAGGTTGACGCCGAAGGCGAGCAGGAGCGCTGTAACGACAAGCCCGCGGTTGATCGCGGCGCCCCTCCGCCCGGCGCTCGCGAGCAGGAAGCCGGCCGTGGTCTGAGCGCGCTGCCCCGCGACCCGCCGGGCGACCCAGGCAAGAATCCGACCGCGGGCTCGGACTAGCAGCAGCGTGGCGCCGATCCAGAGCAGCGCCGGAGCGAGGAACATGTAGACGGAGAGCGAGAGCGTCGGGTTCGAGTCCGGGTTGACGACCGCGGAGAAGCCTGTCCTCGCGGTCAGCCAGTAGACGAGGCCGCTGACCACCAGGGCGAGGATGTCGAGGTAGAGGCGCGCCCAGAGTGGTTGCCCTGCCCGTCTCACGGGCCTGCCTGCCTCGACGACAGAGCCCCGAAACGCGCTGAGCCCTGTGCCGACGCGGGCCGCGAGGGCGCCGGCGAAGGCGAGCGCGATGCAGATCCCGAACGTCGCCAGCGCGCGCGCGAGGCCGATCGTCCCCGCGCTGCTGACCAGGAACCGCACGCTCATGAGAGCAACGCCAGTCCCGAGCGCGCCTGCGAGGAGGCCGATGGCCGAGCTCTCTGCCGCGGCGAGCGTGAGAACATCTTTCCGCGAGGCGCCTCTGGCCCGAAGCAGGGCGAGGTCACGACGGTCGCGCTCGACCGTCCCGAGCGCGGCGAGATACGCCAGCCCGAGCGCCACGAGAGCACCCGGCACGGCGAGCATGATGTAGAGCGTCTCGGCGTAGAGCGCGTCTCCCGCCGCGGTGCTGAGGCTGTCGCCGAGGTTGTCCACGAACTGGATCCGCCCGGGGAATGAGCGCTCGACCCGGTTTCGGATCTGCGTCGCGCGCCTCAGGGCGGCAGACGGGCTGCCGCCGAGCGCTCGTGGATCGACGTTCGCCTGGACCTGCCATTGGACCCCGGTCTGCGCTCCCGGAACGCCGGAGGCGCCGACCGCCGAGACCGCCGGCAGGGCAGGAGCGACCCGCCGGGCGAACGTGCCGATGGGCAGGATCGCGACGTCGGCCGGGGGCTGCGCGGGCGCGGGGCCCGAGAGTGGGTTCAGCGGCTGGAAGAGGACGTCAGCCGCCGTGACGAGCGCGATCCCCGAGACGCGGAACGACACGGGCTTCACCCCGGTCCTCGGCGTCAGCGAGATCGTGTCTCCGGGCTGGGCCTGAAGAGTCGCCGCAAGCTGCTGGTCGAGAACGATCGAGCCGGGCTCGAACCTCCCGCGCAGGAATCTGAAGGCCTTGACGTGGGCCGGATAGTCCCGTGGGACTGCGAGTAGAGCTCCCGATGCGGAGTTGATCTCTCCGACCGCCGCCCGGTGCGCGGTCCCCGCGAACGGCGCCGCTGCTACTGGAGTCGCAGCCAGGACGTCCGGCTGCGCGGCGATTCCGCGGGAGAGCCGCTGCGCCACCTGGTAGGAACCGACCGGCCCCTGCCAATCGAGCGGCACGCTGCGGACGGCGCTCGCGGTCATCGTGCGCAACGAGTGGCCGATGAAGATCACCATCGAGCCGAGCAGAGCGACCGCCGCCGCCAGGACGAGCACCCTGGCGGCCGTCCGCCACGGCGCCCGCGCCAGGCCGCGCAACGCCAGAAGCGTCACGCTTCCACCGCCTCGCGGGCGATCCGTCCGTCGTGCAGCTCGACCTCGCGCTCGAGCCTTGAGGCGACGCTTGGATCGTGCGTCGCCACCACGAGCCCGAACCCGAGCTCCCGCTGCAGCTCTTCGAGCAAGCTCAGAACGCGCGCGCTCGTATCCGAGTCCAGGTGGCCTGTGGGCTCGTCGCAGAGCAGCAGCCTCGTTTCCTGGGCGAGAGCCCGGGCGATTGCGACCCGTTGCGCCTCGCCTCCGGAGAGCTCACCGGGAAGCTGGTCGAGCCTGTGGGAGAGCCCGACGAGCTCGAGCAGCTCCTCCGGCCCCAGGTGCACGCGCCCCCCACGGTGTGACACGTTCTGGGCGAAGGCGACGTTCTCGAATGCGGTGAAGTGCGGAAGGAGGTTCGCGCTCTGGAAGACGTAGCTGGCGCGCGAGGTGCGCTCGACGACGCCCGAGCTAGGCTCGACGAGCCCGCCGAGAACGTGGAGCAAGGTCGTCTTGCCCGAGCCGGAGCGGCCGAGGAGGGCGACCGTCTCGCCCTCGCGCGCCTCGAAGTCCACTCCGGCGAGGGCCCGCACCTCCGCGTCGCCGCGGCCGTACACGACCGACACGTCTCGACACCAGGCCAGCACGGTCACACAAAGGCCCTGCCGTCGCGAATCTCCACCACACGGTCGGCGGTGGCCGCAACCGCCGGAGAATGGGTCACGACGACGACCGTCGCGCCGAAGTCCCGCCGAAGGCGGCGGAACTCTTCGAGCACGACCTCCTCGTTGCGCTCGTCGAGCTCCGCCGTGGGCTCGTCCGCGAGCACGAGTGGGGCATGTCGCGCCGCCGCAGCCGCGATCGTGACGCGCTGTTGCTCGCCACCTGAGAGCGTGCCTGCGCGGTGTCCGGCTCGATCCGCCAGCCCGAAATGGGCGAGTGCCTCGTCAGCGGCACCGCGGTCGCGGTTCGCCAGCCGCAGCGAGACGCTTACGTTCTCGCGCGCCGTCAGGTTCGGCCACAGGTTCCCGTTCTGGAACACGAGCGCGAGCTCGTTCGCGCGATACTCGGCGAGCTCGGAATCGTCCAGGCGCGCAAGCGATCGCCCGGAAACGCGCACCTCGCCGGCCGACGGTTGGTCGAGCCCGGCGGCGAGGTGGAGAAAGGTCGTCTTCCCCGAGCCCGACGGGCCGAGAACCGCGACGAGCTCGCCCTGGTCGACCCGCAGGTCGAGACCCCTCAGCGCAACTACGTCGTTATCGCCTGCGCGGAAGATCTTGAATACGTCGTGCAGCTCGAGCGCCCCCCACTCGACCTGCTCTTGACGCTCTGGCTCACGGTAGAGGCTCCTTACCTCCACCGGAAGCTCTCGCTCATCAGCCGGTACGCGTCGACGTTGTCGACACCGACCGGCGTGCCGAGGTCGATGGTCGCCACGTTCCCCGCCCGGGAGAAGTAGTAGCGGTCGACGGTCAGCGTCACGCGCTTGCCGGTGACCGGATTCGGAGCGCTTTGGGTCGAGTACACGACCTTGATCACGGGGCTGTCACCGATCGTCATGCGCTTCGGTGCCGAGGTGATGCGGGCTTGCTGCAGAGAAGGATCATTCCGGACGTCCGCGGCAGTCGGAGGGGAGCCTCCGTGGATCACGATCCGGACGATGTTGTTCTTGTCGCGGAAGACCGCCGCGCTGGAACTGCCGCTCTGCGCCCACCCCTCGGGGTACTTGATCGACCAGCCCGCCTTCGAATGAAAGAGGAGGTAGATCTGATTGTCGGGGATGTCTCCCGTCGCAGCCGAAGCGGCCTCGGCCTGGAGCGCACCGGGCGACGTCGACGTCTGCGCGGGCTGGGTAGTGGGGGAGGCAGTCGTGGCCGCCGGGCTCTTCGACGCATGCTTGGCGCCACCGCAACCGGCGACCACGAAGGTCGCGGCAAGGGCTGGGAGGAGAACGAAACGGCCTTTCATCGCCTGAATGCTGGGTGAACGAGCCTGAACGCCGCCTGACCGCCTCGCGAAAGCCTGCGCTACCCTGTTCGCTCCGCCGCCGAGGGGAGCCTCATCCGCACCATTCGTATTCAGGCGCCGACGTCATCCGCGGCGTCGCAGCTCGCCCGCAATCTCGTCGCGTTCGCGCGCACCGATGTCGTCCCGGTCGGGGGCGAGCGCTGGGAGGTGCGCGTCGAGGAGAGCTCCGAAGACGAGCTCGACGTCGTCCTTCACGCTGTGGCCCGCTGGGCGTCGGACTCAGAGCTAGACGAGGCCCAAGTGCTCGTCGACGGCAAGCGGGTCGAACTGCCCGAGACCGACTAACGCAGCGGCAGGCCGCTCGCCACATGGCGGCGGCCGCCCACCTGGTAGACCACATCCACGCTGTCGTTCTGGCGGTACGTGCCCGCGACGCCGAGGAAGAGCGAGAGCCAGCGCAAGAAGCCGAGCTGCCCCTCACGTGCGAGCGGACGCTCGAACACGAGCTCGTTCCCCTCGCGACGGAAGTCCCGGCCCGCCTGCTGCGGCACCCCGTTCAGGAAGACCTCGAATCGCTCCCCGGCCGCCGCGGGTAGCTGCACGCGCGTCTCGGGCACCTTCGTAGAATGCCAGCGCCTGTGCGCCGGCCTCGTCGCTTCTTCCTCTGCTTTGCGCTGCTCGCGCTCGCGCTCGCTCCGGCCGCACTAGCGGGCAACGGCGGGCTCGCGCCGCCCGACCCCGCGTCGCCGAGCGCGAGCCACATCCGCGACATCTACTGGCTCATCCTCGCCATGACCGGCGCGATCTTCTTGCTCGTAGTCGTGACCCTGGTCGTCTTCCTCGTGCGGTACCGCAGCCGAGGCCGCCCGCGCGAGGTCGAAGGCGCGCAGGTGCGCGGCCACACGAACCTCGAGCTCGCCTGGACCGCCGGCCCGGTCGTCCTGCTCGCCGTGATCGCCGGGTTCGTCTTCTGGAAGGTCTCCGACCTCAGCGCGACGGCTTCGAGCGGCGCCAAGGTGGAGATCACGATCGACGCGCACCAGTACTACTGGGAGTTCGTCTACCCGAACGGCGCGGTCTCGGTCGACCACCTGCGCCTGCCGCTCGACAAGCCGGTGCGCTTGACGATCGTCTCGCACGACGTCGACCACAGCTGGTGGGTCCCCGCGCTCGGCGGCAAGGTCGACGCGATTCCGGGAAGGACCAACCACCTGACTCTCCGGCCGACGAAGCTCGGCACCTTCCGCGGCCAGTGTGCCGAGTTCTGCGGCCTCCAGCACGCGGCGATGCTCTCGCAGGTCGAGGTGATGCCGGTCTCCGACTACCAGGCTTGGGTTCAGCATCGCGGGAGCCTGGCCGGAAACATCGAGCTCGGCAAGGAGACGTTCGTCGGCGTGTGCGCGAAGTGCCACGGCCTCGCCGGCCAGGGCGACATCGGCCCGAACATCGCGTCGAACCCGCTACTCGGCGAGCGCGCGGGAATCTCGACCATCATCCGCGAGGGCACCGGCACGATGCCGGCCGTCGGCCAGGACTGGAACAAGGCGCAGCTCGACGACACGATCGCCTACCTGCAGCAGCATTTCCACCAGGGAGGCTCGAGTGGCGGTTAGGGTCGAGCGCCCGCCCGCATCGCTGCTGATCTCGCGTGGCCGCATCTCAAGCTGGCTGACGACGCTCGACCACAAGCGGATCGGAATCCTCTACATGGCGACGAGCCTCGTCTTCTTCCTGGCAGGCGGGGTCCTCGCGCTGCTGATCCGCGCGCAGCTGGCGACGCCGAACGAGCACTTCATCACGAAGGGCTCCTACAACGAGCTCTTCACGATGCACGGGACGACGATGATCTTCCTCGTCGTCGTGCCGTTCTGGGCGGGGCTCGGCAACTACCTCGTGCCGCTGATGATCGGGGCGC
>VAXD01000078.1:0-437 GCA_005884155.1 Actinomycetota bacterium
GAGCCCCATGCAGGCGACGCTCGAGGCGACCGTCTGGTTGCGCAGCAGCTCGAACGGCAGGATCGGCTCGCGGACCTCGCGCTCGACCAGCGCGAACGCGACCAGGAGCACGAGTGCAACGCCCAGCGCGCCCAGCACCTGCGGCGAGGCCCAGGGGTAGTCGCGCCCGCCCCAGACGAGCCCGAGCAGCAGCGCTGTCGTCCCAGCCGCCAGCACTCCCGCCCCGAACCAGTCGATCGAGTGTTCCTGCTTGTAGGTGCGACGCGGCATCGTCACGAGGATCACCGCGAGCGCCAGCCCGCCGACCGGCAGGTTGACGTAGAAAATCCAGCGCCAGCTGAAGTTGTCGACGATGAACCCACCGACCAGCGGGCCGATGATCGACGCCGCGGCGAACACCGAGCCGATCAGCCCCTGGTAGCGGCCGCGGTCGCGGG
>VAXD01000078.1:577-16031 GCA_005884155.1 Actinomycetota bacterium
AGCGGCTTACGCCCGTGCGCGTCGCCCAGCTTTCCGTACAGCGGCACTGTCACGGTCGAGCCGAGCATGTACGCGGTGAAGACCCACGAGTACTGCGAGATGCCGCCGAGGTCCGAGACCACCTTCGGCAGCGCGGTCGCGACGATCGTCTGGTCGAGCGCCGCGAGCAGCAGCGTCACCATCAGCCCGGAGTAGATCGCGAGCACGCGGCCGATCGAGTACTGATAGCCAGGTGGCGTGCGCTCGAGCCGTTGGCGTAGCGTGCTCACCTGCGGCCCGCCTCGGTCGTGAGCGCAGGCCGTACGGGCGAAAGGCGGTCGCGCGAGAGGACGATCCCTGCCGCGATCGCGAGCCCACCGACGACCTGGAGCCTTGTGATCGGCTCGGAGAGCAGGAGCAGCGCGAAGATCGCCGCGATGAACGGCTGCAGGTTCGCGAAGACGGCGGCACGCGACGGCCCGACCCGTGCAATCGCGCCGAACCAGAGCAGGTTGGCGACCACGAGCGGCCCGAGCACCGCGAACGCGTAGAGGAGCCAGATCGAGGCGCCGAAGCCGTAGTCCTGCGTCGCGAGCTGGTGTGAGCCGATCGCGACCAGCGGGATCGTCCCGGCGAGGAAAGCGAGCGCGCTCACGCGAAGCGGCGAGTAGCGGCCGAGCACCGGCGCCGCTGCGACCGAATAGAACGCCCACGTGACCGTCGCAGCAAGCGCGAGCAGAACGCCCCAGACGTGCCCGGAAACATTTCCGCCGGAGCCGATCGCGACCAGCGCGGCGCCGCAGATCGCGAGCAGCGCGGCCAGCCAGAAGCGCACGCCGACGCGGTCGATCCCAAGCGCGACCGCGAAGAGCCCTGCGATCACGGGCAGCGTCCCGAACAGGAGAGCGACCGTCGTCGCCGTCGTCAGCTTGATCGCGTAGACGAAGGTGACCTGGTTCAAGCAGATCCCGATCAGCGCGGCACCTGAGAGCAGGATCAGGTCGCGGCGGCGCATCGAAAGCGATCGCTCGCGCGCGTACGCGAGGCTCGCGAGGATCGCCGCGGCCATGGCGAAGCGCAGTGAGCCGTACGCGAGCGGCTGGAACCCGTGCGAGATCACGTACTTCGTGACCGTGAAGTTGAGGCCCCAGAGAGTGACCGTCGCCAGCAGCATCAGGTCTGCGGGCTCCGGGCGACGCATCTGTTTCAACCTACCCATTAGGGTTCGGGCCATGCGCCAGCCCATGCGCCAACCAACTCGGGACGACGTCGACGCCCTGGTCGGCCCGGCGACGCCGCACTTCGCGTACCAGTTGCGCGCGCGTGTGCAGGAGCTCGTCCAGGAGCTGCCGGAGGACCACGAGGTGCGGCGCTACGCGGAGGAGCAAATGAAGCTGCTCGACCGGCTCGGGCATGCCTCGTCGAAGGCCGAGGAGGGCCCGCACGTCGAGCGCGACCAGCCGGGCTGGCGCGAGATCCCGAGCTCGGCGCCCGCGAGCGAGCCGCTGCCGCGGCGATGAGGTTCGACGGCGCGTCCGTCCTCGTGACGGGCGGCTCGCGGGGGATCGGCCGGGCGATCGCCTTGCGCTTCGCCGAGCTCGGCGCCGCCCGGGTCGGGATCGGCTACCTGCGGAACGACAAGGCCGCAGAGACCGTCGCGGAGGAGCTGCGCGAGGCAGGCGCCGAGCCGCTGCTAGTCCGCGGCAACGTCTCCTCCGAGCGCGTCGTAGCGGAGGCGGCCGCGCTCGGGCCGTTCGACGCGGTCATCCACAACGCCGCAACCGGCGTGATTCGGCCCGCGCTCGAGACCGAGGACAAGCACTGGGACTGGACGCTCTCGGCGAACGCGCGCGCCCTGCTCGCTCTGGCCCGCGGGCTCGCGCCGGACATGAAGGCCGGCTCGTCGTTCATCGGGATCTCCAGTCTCGGCTCGGTGCGGGTGCTCGACAACTACGTCCTCGTCGGCGTCTCGAAGGCGGCGCTCGAGGCGGTCGTGCGCTACCTCGCCGTCGAGCTCGCGCCGCGCGGGATCCGCGCCAACGCCGTCTCGGCCGGCGTCGTCGAGACCGGCGCGCTCGACCACTTTCCGAACCGGGAGCAGATGATCGCCGACGGTCTCGCGCGCACGCCCGCCGGACGGCTGGTCGAGCCACGCGACGTCGCCGACGCCGTCTGCTTCCTCTGTTCGCCGGAGGCTGAGATGGTGCGTGGACAGACCCTGATCGTCGACGGAGGCTTCTCGCTGCCCGCCTGATGGAGCCGACGGAAGGGAATCTCCGCGCCTGGGAAGAGGCGCACCGCAGCCTCCGCCGCGGCGGCGGGCGCCGCGGGCTGCCGAAGCCGGTGCGCGAACGGCTGCCCGACCTTGACGGCCGGCACGTCCTCCACCTGACTTGCGGCCAAGGCCGCGAGACGGCGGCGCTGATCGGCCTCGGCGCGCTCGTGACCGGCGTGGACGGCTCCGAGGAAACCGTGCGCGCGGCGAGGAAGCGGCTTCCGGACGCGGCGCTCGTCACCGCAGACGTGTCGGCGCTTCCCGTCGAGCTACGGCGCCGCGCTGGTCTCGAGCCTGCCGGAGTGGGCAGCCGGGGTGGCGGCGGCGCTTCGCTCGAGCGGGGTCCTGCTCGCGTATGACGAGCATCCGGTCGCGGCCTGCCTCGACCAGATGCTCCACTGGCACGAGAGCTACTTCGACGCGTGGCCCGTGGGCGTTGTCGCCGAGGCGCTGATCGGCGCGGGCCTGCAGCTCGAGCGGCTCGAGGAGCTGCCCGACCTTGACGGCCGGCACGTCCTCCACCTGACTTGCGGCCAAGGCCGCGAGACGGCGGCGCTGATCGGCCTCGGCGCGCTCGTGACCGGCGTGGACGGCTCCGAGGAAACCGTGCGCGCGGCGAGGAAGCGGCTTCCGGACGCGGCGCTCGTCACCGCAGACGTGTCGGCGCTTCCCGTCGAGCTACGGCGCTAGATCCGCACCCGGTGCCCCTCGCGGACAAGGTCGTCGCCGAGCGCCGGCCGGACGCCGAGCAGCATCTGGAACTCGTAGTCCTCGCGCCCGAGCCCTCGTTCGGTCACGCCCCGCTTCGCCTGCTCGACGAGCCACTCGTCGTGCGTCGCCACACCGACGTAGTGGCCCGCGTCCCAGAGCGCCTCCAGCACGAGCATGAAGTTGCTTCGGATCGCCTCGAAGTCGCGAAAGGCGATCTCGGCCCGCTCGACGTAGATTCCCTTGCAGAGTCGCACGCTCGGCCGCAGCTCGGCGAGCGCCGCCACGTCGTCCAGCGTCCGCTTCAGGCGGGCCTGCAGCACGATCCCGACGTTGTCGTAGCCCGACTCGCGCAGCTCGCGGTAGAGGCGCAGGGTGTCGTCGGTCGTCGACGAGTCCTCCATGTCGATCCGGACGAAGTTGCCGCGGGCCGCCGCGTCGGCGACCACCTCAGTCAGGTTCTCGCGGCAGAGGTCGTAGCCGAGCCCAAGCCCGAGCGCGGTCAGCTTGACGCTGACGTTCGAGTCGAGCCCCTCCCGCTCGATCGCCTCGAAGGCGTCACGGTACGCCGAAGCGATCGAGCGCGCCTCGTCGGGGTTCGCAATCTCCTCGCCGAGGACGTCGATCGTTGCGAGCTTGCCCTCCGCGTTGACGCGGCGCACGACCCGCAGCGCGTCCTCGAGCTCCTCGCCCGCGATGTACCGCTCCGAGATGCGCCGCACGACCGGCTTCGGGACAGCCGGCAGGAACCGGGCGATGGCGCGGTCGACGATGGCCACGGACGGCCGATTCTAGGAGTGTTGGGCCCGGTCTTGCTCGCGGCGCTCGGCGCTCGAACTCGCGCATCAACCGCCGCAGGAGCCCGTTCAGCTCGCGCTGCTCGTCCTTGGTGAGCGCGTCCGCGATCAGCGACTCGTTCGCCGCCTGGGCGCCGAGCGCCTTCTCCCAGGCCTCCTCGCCCTGCTTCGTCAGCTCGACGAGCACGCCGCGCCGGTCGTCCGGATCGGGGATGCGCTTCACCAGGCCGGCCTCCTCGAGACGGTCGAGCCGGTTCGTCATCGCGCCGCTGGAGAGCTCGGAGCGCTTGGCGAGCTGGCCCGCGGACCGCCGGTGCGGCTTGCCTGCAAGCCGGAGGCTGTTGATCACCTTCCACTCGCCGAGGCCGAGGTCGAACTGGCGGAGCGTCTCGTCGGCCATCGCGTTGAAGCGGCGCCGCAGGCCGTTGATCCGGTCGACGATGCCCTCGACCTCGAGATCGACGCCCGGCAGGTCGTGCTCCGCGAGGAAGCGATCGATGTGGTCATGCTCGTCGGTTGTCTGGGCCACGAACGAATCTTTTACCAAAAAAGTCTTGACGTCAAGAGTCTTCATCTGTAGAGTTCTGCTTCGACGTAAAGATACTTTAACTGGAGGGAGGGCGTGTTGTTCGAATACGACACACACATCGAGTACAGCCAGAGCCGGATCGAGCAACTGCGCCGGGACTGGCCGACGACGTCGACTCCCGCCCGCTACGCGCTCGGGGAGTGGCTCGTCCGTCTCGGAAGGCGTCTTGCGCCGGAGCCGCGGCCCGCGTCAGCCTTCCCGCATGAAGCCCTGCCGCGCTGCTGAGACGAGCGCGACTGCTTCCGGGAAGAGGACGCGCATTGCGTCCCGCAGGGCAATCGCCTGCTCGTCGGCCCCGCCGGTCGCATTGACCTGTTGGAGCGCGGCCGCGGTCAGCTCGACCGCGGTGTTCAGCGTCAGCGTCGCGAACTGCTCGCGCTGGGCCTCCTGCACCGACTCCGCCTGCTGCTCGGCGAACTCGCGCAGGCTCCGCATCAGATCCTCCGGATCGCCGCCGAACGGAAAGCCGCTTCCTTCCATCGGGCCAGGTTAGCTGAGCGGGATCTTGTAGCCGCGCTCGACGTCCTTCAGGAGCTCGTCGACCGTGCCCGTGGCCTGCTTCATCGCAGTGGCGAACGCGGCGCGATCCTGGGCCTCGGCCCCGAGGGAGTCCAGTTCCGCCGGGGTCGCGACCCGCGGCTCCTCTCCACCGGCGCCGACCGCCTCCTCGGCGAGCTCATAGAGCGCGGCGATCGAGACGGCGTCGCGGACGAGCGAGCGGTCGTCCACGGCGTGTCCATCGGCGTCGAGCACGAGCCAGCTCGACTCGTCGCCGTTTCGGAAGGCGCAGACGTAAAGCCGGACGCCGCTTCCCGGCTCGGCGGGCACGATCCCGGCTAGCTCTTCGCCGTCGGACGCGTGCCGCACCGCCGCTTCGGCGATCCGCCTCAGCTCCTGGTCGAGAGCCACCCGGCCAGCTTAGACTCACGGTCGTGGCCGAGACGCTCTCCGGGCGCGCACGCGAGCTGTTCGCGCCGCTGGGCCCGACCTACGACCGCTACGCGCGCCTGCTCTCGTTCGGCCAGGACCCGCGCTGGCGCCGCTTTCTCGTCTCCCGGCTGCCGGTCGGGCCCGACGACACGGTGCTCGACATCGCCTGCGGCACGGGCTCGGTCGCGCTGGAGCTCGTCCGGCAGACGGGCTGCTCGGTTGTCGGCGTCGACCAGAGCCCGGAGATGCTCGCTGAGGCCCGCAAGCGCATTGGCGCGCGGCTCATCAAGACGGAGCGGATCCGGCTGGTCGAGGCCTCCGTTCGAGGACGCGTCCTTCGACGGACTGACGGCCGCATACCTGCTGCGCTACCTCGACGACCTGCCGTCCGGCCTCGCAGAGCTCGCTCGCGTGCTCCGGCCCGGCGCGACCGCCGCGTTGCTCGACTTCTCCGTTCCGCAGTCCCCCCTCGCCCGGGAGGCCTGGAACGTCTACGTCGACGCCGGCCTCCCCACGCTCGGCCGCGCGATCTCGCCGGGCTGGCACGAGGTCGGTCGCTTCCTCGGCGAGAGCATCCGCCGCTTCGACGCCGAGTGGCCGCCGGAGCGCCTGCTCGCGGCCTTCCGCGAGGTCGGCTTCGAGAGCCCGAGCGCGCGCCGCCTCAGCCTCGGCGGCTGCCTCGTCGTCTGGGGCAGGAAAGGGTGAGCGAGGCGCGTCCAGCGTTCTACGCGCTCTCGCCTGGCAGCTGGCGCGACTACCTCACGCTGCTCCACCCGCCCTACACGGCATGGCACCTGAGCTTCGTCGCGATCGGCGCGTGTCTGGCGCCGCACGTCTATACCGACCGGCTGGGCGCGGCAGTTGCGGCGTTCTTCCTCGGTCTCGGCGTGGGCGCGCACGCGCTCGACGAGCTCCAGGGCCGTCCGCTCGCGACCCGCATCCCGGACGGGATTCTGCTCGCGCTCACGGTGACCTCCCTCGCCGGCGCGGTCGCGATCGGCATCGCGGGCGCGCTCGCCTTCAACGGCTGGCTGCTGGTCTTCGTCGCGGTAGGTGTGGTGCTCGTCCCCGTCTACAACCTCGAGCTCTTCGGCGGCGCGATCCACAACGAGCCCGGCTTCGCGCTCGCCTGGGGCGCGTTCCCGCTCCTGACTGCCTACTTCGCGTGCGCGGGCACGATCTCGTGGGTATCGCTGCTCGCGGCGGCCTTCGCCGCGCTGACGAGCTACGTGCAGCGCGTGCTCTCGACCCCGGTTCGCCATGTCCGCCGCCGGGTCGTCGCCGTCAGCGGGACGATCGAGCTGCGGGACGGCGAACGCGAGCCGGTCACGCCCGAGCTCTTCTACCAGACGCAGGAACGGTCGCTACAGCTTCTAGCCGCCGCGCACGTCTGTCTCGCCGGCGCTCTCCTCGTGCTGCGGCTGACGTAGCATGCGCGCCGTGGGCGCGGAGGTCCTCGACGTCGTCTTCGCGGGAGCGGTTCTCGTCCTGTTCGGCTCCGCGGCCGCGGTCGTCGCCGGACGGCTTTCGCGCGCCGCGCTGCTCACGCTCGGCGGGATCGTCTCCGCTGCAGCCCTCGCCGCCTGGGTTGTTGTCGCTCTCGACCCCGGCCGCGAGCGGGCGGTGGCCGCGGCAGGGATCACCGTCTGCGCGGCGGCCCAGCTCGGGCTGGTCATCCTGCGCCGGCTCGTGCAACAAGGGCGCGACGTCGACGCATCGCTGGCGGCCGCGCGCGACGAGCTCGATGCGCTCGTCCGCCGCGAGACCGAGAACCGCGCCGCCGAGCTCGAACGCACGCTCACGCTCGCACGGGCGCAGTCGCTCTCGCGCCTCGTCGAAGAGGAGCGCCGCATGGCCGAGGAACGCCGCGTCGCTGTCAACGAGCGCGAACGTCAGGCGAACGCCGAGCTGGGCGAGACGCTCACGAAGATCCAAGCGCGCATCGGCGCGCGCCTCGGCGAATGGACCGCCGACCTCCAGCGCAGCGATCAGGAGCTGAGCGCGCAGATCGCCTCGCTCCGTCAGCGGCAGGAGCAGCTGCTGGCGGAGGCCGCGGCGCGCCTCGGCCTCGAGACCGAGCGTCTCGAAACCGTCTCGGAGGAGCAGCAGGATCGGCTCGCCGCCCTCGCCGCGCAGTTCGAGCGCGTCGCACGCGAAACGGCCGAGAGCGCTCACTCGGCGATCGACACGCACGAGAGCGAGCGCCGCCGCGCGCTCCAGGAGGTTGCCGAGCGCCTGCGCGAACGCGAACGGGAGCTGCGCGAACGGATCGGGGCCGAGGAGGCGGAGGCGATCCAGCGGATCCAGGCCGGCTTTGCAGACGTCGAGCGCCGGCAGATCGACCAGCTCAAGCGGATCGTCGAGCGCACGTCGAGCTCCTTCTCAGAGGCGCTCACCCGTCAGTTCGGCGAGGAGATCAAACGCGGCCGCGAAGACGCTGCGCAGCGCCTTTCGCGCGAGCTCGACCGCGCCGTCGAACACTTCTCACGCGAAGCCCAGAGCGTCCTGGCCGAGCGGCTCGCGCACGTCGCGGACGCCGGCGGACAACGGCTCGAGCGCAAGCTCTCGCAGATCGGGACGTCGCTCGAGCAGGAGCAGGGCGAGCTGACGGCGGAGCTGAAGCGGCGGATCCGCGCGGCGGAGGACGAGCTCCGGTCGCAGGTACAGGAGCTCGCCGCAGACGCCGAGGCCGAACGCACCGTGCTCTCCGCCCGCCTGAACGAGCTGCAGCGCCGGGTCGACGCGCTGCTCGGCCAGGCCGAGGCCCGAACGGCCACGTTTCGTTCGGGCTAGCCTCGGTAAGAGCAAGCTTCCAGGCAAACTTCCAGCCGAAGGGTTCGTCTAGGACAGGACGAACTAGTCGAACTAGTCAAAACCTCGAACTAGTAAAAATCTCAGGCCGATGGCACAGATCACCGAAACCCCCCGGGACGAACAGGCGAAAGTCGAGAGCTGGCGCCTGCACGTCCTGATGGAGGCGGGCTATCCGCTCCCGCTCGCCGAGAAGATCGCCCACTCGAGCGCCGACCTCCACTACGCCGTCGACCTGATCGCCCGCGGCTGCGCTCCCGAGACCGCGGCCGAGATCCTGCTCTAATTCTTCGATCAGCAAGGTCGAAGCGATCGAGTACGGCGACCGCCGGGTCTATTCGGTGGGCGCCTTCAACCGCGGAATTGCGTCGTGGCTCGGACGGCTGCCGACGGTCTGGGTCGAAGGCGAGGTCACCGAGCTCCGGCGTCAGGCGCGCTGGGCGAGCGTCTTCTTCACGCTCAAGGACCCGGGTGACAGCGCGTGCCTGGCGGTCTCGATGCCGCGCGGGCAGTTCGACGCGCTGCGGCTCGACGTCGCCGACGGCGACCGCGTGCACGTTTACGGCCGGCCGGAGTTGTTCGAGGCGCGCGGCGAGTTCCGGCTGCGCGCGCTCTCGCTCGAGCGCTTCGGGCTCGGCGACCACCTCGCCGCGCTCGAGCGCCTCAAGCGCAAGCTCGCCGCGGAGGGCCTGTTCGCGGCCGAGCGCAAGCGCCCGCTTCCGTCGCTGCCGCGGCAGATCGGGCTCGTCACCGGCAACGACGCGGCCGCGAAGCGCGACGTGCTGAGCACGATCCAGGCGCGCTTCCCGCCGGCGTCGGTGCTGGTCGCCGAGACATACGTCCAGGGCCCACGAGCGGCCGGCTCGGTGATCGAGACGCTCGCCGCGCTCTGCCGGCAACCCGACGTCGACGTGATCGTGGTCGCACGGGGCGGGGGCAGCTTCGAGGACCTGCTCCCGTTCAGCGACGAGCGGCTCGTGCGGGCGATCGCAGCCTGTCCGGTCCCGGTCGTCACGGCCGTGGGCCACGAGCAGGACACACCGCTCTGCGATCTCGCCGCGGATGCTCGCGCCTCGACGCCGAGCGTCGCCGCCAGGCTGGTCGTCCCCGACCTGACCGAGCTGCTCCAACGCCTCGACCGCGCCCGGACCGGCCTCGAGCGCGGGACGCGGCGCGCGCTCGATCGCGAGCGCCAGAAGCTCGACCGCATGCACGAGCGGCTCGGCCGCGCGCCGCAGCTCCTCGTCGAGCGGGGCCACTCCCGCCTGGAGCATGCGGCCGGCCGCCTGCGCGCCCTTTCGCCGAAGGCCACACTCGCGCGCGGCTACGCCATCGTCCGGGCGCGCGACGAGATCGTCCGCGCCGGCAGCGACGTCGAGCCGGGCGAGCGGGTCGAGGTCGAGCTGGCCGAAGGCGGCTTCGGCGCCCGTGTCGAGGAGACACGTTGAGCGAGGCCACGTTCGAGGAAGCCCAGCGCGAGCTGGAGCAGATCGTCCACCGGCTCGAAAGCGGCGAGGTGCCTCTGGACGAGGCCCTGCGCCTCTGGGAGCGGGGCGAGCAGCTCTACAAGCTCTGCCGCGACCGCCTCGAAAGAGCCGAGGGCAAGATCGAGGAACTGGCCACCCGCGTAGAGGCGACGCGCGAAAAACCGTAAGATCACGCTCGTGGCCGCGGCTCCGGTAGAGCTCCTGCAGCGAGTCCCGCTCTTCGCCGACTTCGAGCGCGGCGAGCTCGAGCGGCTCGCGCGCTCGTTCAAGGAGCGCACCTTCGAGGCCGGCAGCACGGTCGTCGGCGAAGGGAAGACCGGCGCCGGCTTCTTCGTGATCGAGAGCGGGGAGGCGACGGTCTCGAGCCACGGAGACGAGCGCCGCAAGCTCGGCGCCGGGGACTACTTCGGCGAGATCGCGCTGATCGACGACGGCGCCCGCAGCGCCACGATCACCGCAGACAGCGAGCTGCGCTGCTTCGGGCTGACCTCGTGGGAATTCCGGCCGCTCGTGGAATCGAACGCCTCGATCGCATGGAAACTGCTGGAGACGATGGCGAAGCGGCTGCGGTCGGCGCAGCAGCACTGAGCAGCGACCTTTCGGACGCACAGCTCGTCGCGCGCTGCCGCACGGGCGACGAAGGCGCCTGGAGGCTGCTGGTCGAGCGCTTCTCGCGCTACGTCTACGCGATCTGCGTCCAGGCTTTCCGGCTGCCGGAGCCCGACGCCGAGGACGTCTTCCAGGAGGTCTTCGCGCGCGTGTACGAGAAGTTGGACACGCTCCGCGACGACGACGCCTTCCGGCCCTGGGTCGGCCAGCTCACGCGCCGGTGCTGCATCGATCGCATGCGAACCGGCTCGCGCGAGGAGCCGGCCGACGCGGTTCCGGAAGCGGCGGCGGACGACGTCCTGGGCGAGCTCGAGCAGGCCTACGACGTTCACGAGGCGCTTGCGGCCCTGCCCGAGAACTGCCAGGAGATCCTCGACCGCTTCTTCGCCCGCGACGAGAGCTACCGCACGATCGGTGACGCGCTGGAGCTCCCGGCCGGGACGATCGCGAGCCGGATTTCCCGTTGTTTGACGAAGTTACGCGAGAACTGGGAAGAAACCGAGTATCCCGCGCGTCCTGAGAACAGGTGACGTGAATGAGCGCGTATGACATCGAACGGCTTTCTCGCCTGATCGGAATGCTCCCGCCGGCGCCGGAGGCGTGGGTGCGGGCGGCGCAGGAACTGCCGGGCGCGCGCCGCGAGCTCGAGACGATCGTCGAGCGGGCCGAAGCGGACGCCGCCTTCCGTGCGGCGCTCGTCGCCGACCTCGAGAGCGCGCTCCGAGCCGAGGGCGTCGAGCCGACGCGCCCGCTCCTCGACGAGCTCCGCCGCCGCGTCGCCGAGTAGGTTTCTCCTCCTATGGAAGATCTCCCGGCCTGGAGCCTGCCGGCCGACGCCGCGCAGCAGATCTCGATCGGCGAGGAATGGCCCGAGCGCGTCACTCGCGACTGGGCCTGGGGCGGCTCGACGGGCAAGGGCGTCAGCGTCTGCATCCTCGACAGCGGCGTCGAGTCGGGGCACCCGCTCGTCGGCGAGCTCGACGGCGCGGTGGCGATCGCCCGGGACGAAGGCGACGACGTGTCGGTCAGCGAGGACACCGAGGGCGACCTCTGCGGCCACGGCACGGCCTGCGCCGGAATCGTCCGCGCGCTCGCGCCGGAGTGCAGCCTGCACAGCGTCCGCGTGCTCGGCGCCGGCTTCAAGGGCAGCGGGCCGGTGCTGCTCGGCGGCCTGCGCTGGGCGGTCGAGCAAGGCTTCGACGTCGTCAACATGAGCCTCTCGACCACGAAGCGCCAGTTCGCCGAGCTCCTGCACGAGCTTGCCGATACCGCCTACTTCAAGCGCACGGTTCTCGTAGCCTCCGCGCACAACATGCCCGTCGAGAGCTACCCGTGGCGCTTCTCCTCCGTGATCTCGGTCGGCAGCCACGAGGACCCCGACCCGCAGACGTTCTTCTACAACCCGTCGCCGCCGGTCGAGTTCTTCGGCCGCGGCGTCGGCGTCGAGATCGCCTGGCTTGGCGGCGGGACGATCCGCTCGAGCGGGAACAGCTTCGCCACGCCGCACATCACCGGCATCTGCGCGCTGATCCTCGGCAAGCACCCGGAGCTGACACCGTTTCAGCTCAAGAACGTGCTCTACCTGACCGCGAACAACGTGGGCGGCGGACGGTGAGCGATCTTCGCGCAGCGGTCGCGGCGGGAGCGCTCGGCTCGGAGCAGAACTACCGCGAGCTGCTGCAGGCGATCGTCGAGTGCGCCCGCGCGATCTTCGGCGCCAAGGCCTCCTCGATCTTCCTGCACGACGACGAGACCGACGAGCTCGTCTTCGAGGCTGTCGCAGGCGAGGGCGCGGGCGACCTGATCGGCGTCCGGTTCCCGTCGAGCAGCGGCGTCGCCGGCTGGGTACTCGTTACGCGCCAGCCGCTCGTGATCGAGGAGCTCGAGCAGGATCCGCGTTTCGCTCGCGAGGTGGCCGAGTCGACCGGCTATGTCCCGAAGGGCCTGATGGCAGTCCCGCTCCTGCACGAGGAGCGAGCCCTCGGCGTGCTCGAGGTGCTCGACCGCCCGCAGCAGGCCGCGTTCTCGCTGAAGGAGATGGAGCTGCTCGGCCTGTTCGCGAACGAGGCCGCGATCGCGCTGGACCTGCTCCAGAAGGCCCGCCTCGCACGCGCCGTGCTCGAGGACGAAGGAACCGAGGCCACGGCCCTCGCGCGACTCGCGCAACGCCTGTCCGACGCCGAGCCGGAGCAACAAGAAGCAGCAGAGCGGCTGATCCGTGCGATCAACGACTTTCTTTCCTCCTAGTTCGTTTCTTACTAGTTCCTTTCACACAAACGCCGAGGGAGCCTTGCGGCTCCCTCGAGGCGGAGTGACCTGCTAGCCAGGTCGTGCGGCTTCTCGTTACGGCGCCCGCATGTGCCCTTCGACGTCGTCGTCCTCATCGTTCGCGGCGCGCATCCCGCGCATCTGCTCGTCGTCCATCGCAGCCCGCATGTGGCCCTCGACGTCGTCGCTCTCCTCGTCGTTCTCGGCGCGCATGCCGCGCATCTCGCGCATCTCGTCGTCCGTCCGCGCCCGCATGTGCCCTTCGACGTCCTGCTCCTCGGGCTCTCCGGCCCTCTGATCCTTCTCCTCCGACACTTGGTGCCTCCTTTCGGGGTCCTTGAACTCGATCTCAAGACGGTGTGCGCACCCAGAATCTTCCCTCGGTTGCCCGAATAAAGCAATCTGCGCAATTCTCCACGCATGAACGCGCTTCGAGAACAGCTGCGGGAGTCCTCTCGCGCCATGCGCGAGGTCTACCGCAACCGCGCCCTGCGCCGGCTCCAGCTCGCCTGGGCGGGCTCGATCATCGGCACGTGGGCCTACAGCGTCGCGATCGTTGTCTACGCCTACCACCAGGGCGGCGCGTCGGCGGTCGGGCTCGTCGGGTTGATCCGCTTTCTGCCGGCTGCCTTCGCCGCGCCGTTCACGTCCGTGCTCGGCGACCGCCTCCGCCGTGTGCCGGTGATGCTCTGCGCCGACCTTCTGCGCGCGTTGGCGCTCGGCGCGATGGCGGCGTGCGTGCTCGGCGGAGCCCCGGCGGGGGCCGTCTACGCACTTGCCGCCGCGGTCGGGATCATCTCGACCGCCTTCCAGCCCGCGCAGGCCGCGCTGCTGCCCGCCTTGGCGCGAACGCCGGAGGAGCTGACCGCCGCCAACGTCAGCTCGAGCACCCTCGAGAGCCTCGGGTTCTGCGTCGGTCCTGCACTCGGCGGCGTGCTGTTGGCGGTCTCGAGCACGTGGGTCGTCTTCGTCGTGACCGCGTTGACGTTCCTGTGGTCGGCGCTGATGCTGAGCGGGTTGCTTCGCTACGACGAGGCGCCGCTCACGCACGAGCACCGCTCGCTCCTGCACGAGGCCGGCGCCGGCTTCCGCGCGATCGCCGCCGACCACCGGCTGAAGCTCGTGATCGGCCTCTTCTCCGCGCAGTCGCTCGTGAACGGCGCGCTCAACGTGCTGATCGCCGTCACCGCGCTCCAGCTGCTTCACATCGGCTCGCCCGGAGTCGGCTACCTGAACGCGGCCGTCGGGGTCGGCGGCCTGCTTGGCGCCGTCCTCTCGCTGATGCTCGTCGGGCGGCGGCGGCTTGCGGGGACCTTCGGGCTCGCGATCGCAGGCGCGGGCGGGCCGATCCTCTTCATCGCCCCGAACCCCTCGACCGAGATTGCGCTCGTCGCGTTCGCCCTGATCGGCGTCGCGAACATCGTCGAGGACGTCGCGGGCTTCACCCTTCTACAGCGGACGGCGCCCGCGGAGGTGCTCGCGCGCGTCTTCGGCGTCTTGCACAGCCTCTTCCTTGCCATGACCGGGCTGGGCGCGATTCTCGCCCCGCGGCTGATCGACCTGATCGGCGTGCGCTGGTCGCTCGTCTGCGTCGGCGCGTTCCTGCCCATCCTGACCCTCGCGACGCGGCTTCCGCTCGTGCGGCTGGACGACTCCGCCGTCGATCGCGCGGCCGAGCTCGATCTGCTGCGCGAGATCCCGATCTTTGCGCCGCTTTCCCCGCCGGTGCTCGAGGGCCTAGCGGCGCGCCTCGTCCCGGTGCACGCCGCTGCGGGGGAGGCGATCGTGCGGGAAGGCGAGACCGGCGACCGCTTCTACGTGATCTCTTCCGGCGAGGTCGATGTCTCGATCGGCGGCGAGCAGAAGGCAAGGCAGGAGATCGCGCTCCTACGCGACGTGCCGCGCACCGCGACCGTGACCGCCCGCACCGACACCGAGCTGCTCGCCCTCGAGCGCGAGGACTTTCTCGCGGCAGTCACCGGGCACGCAGCGAGCGCCGAGGCCGCGAACATGGTGATCGGCGCACGCCTGGGCATCTCGCCCGTTTAGTATCCCGCGCGATGGCTGGCCCGTCCGTCGAGCTGCTGCAGAAGATTCCGCTCTTCGCGGACCTCGAGCCAAAGGAGCTCGAGCAGCTCGGCGGCTCCTTCAAGGAGCGAACCTTCCAGGCCGGCGACACCGTCGCCAGCGAGGGTGAGAGCGGTGCAGGCTTCTTCGTGATCGAGAGCGGCGAGGCAGTCGTCAAGGTCGGCGCCGAGGAGGTGCGACGGCTCGGGCCTGGTGACTACTTCGGCGACATCGCGCTGATCGACATGGGCGCTCGGACGGCGTCGATCGAGGCCGAGACAACGCTCGACTGCTACGGCCTGACTTTCTGGGACTTCCGACCGCTCGTCGAGAGCGACGCGCGCATCGCGNNCTCGAGGTCCTCGCGCGCCCGCGCGGGATCGCCGCTGAGCGCCTGCGCGTCGAGACCGTTCTCCACGCGGCCGCCGAAGAGCACGCAGCGGACGCCGAGCTCGGCGCAGGCACGCACGACTTCGCCGGGGGCCTTGCCGTCGAAGGTCGTCCGGTCGACAGCGCCCTCGCCGGTGACTACGAGGTCGGCTCGGGCCGCTCGTTCGCGGAAGCCCACGGCCTCGAGGACGTAGGCAGATCCGGGAACGAGCTCGGCGCCTAACGACGCAAGCGCAGCACCTAGACCCCCTGCCGCGCCGGAGCCGGGCAGCTCGGCACAGGGCCGGCCGCGAAAGCGCTCCTGCAGCTCTTCGATCTGTTCAGGAGTCGCGCCCTTCTGCGGCCCGAAGGCGCGCGGAGCCTCGAGCAGCGTCGCGCGCGTGTCGCAAAGGACCGTCGTCGGTGCGGGCAGCTCGTCGAGCACCTCGAGCAGGCCGTCGCCTCCGTCCATCGTGGCCGTGCCGCCGAGCGCGACGAGCAGGCGCGGGCCATCCACGGCCGCTATCAGCTCGCCGAGACCACGGCTCGAAGCCGCCCGGACGTC
>VAXD01000078.1:16146-16683 GCA_005884155.1 Actinomycetota bacterium
CCCGCGCGCCAAGCGCCTCGGCCGTTCCCTCACCGCCGTCCGCGAGCGGCAGCGCCTCGCCCTCAACGCCCGCCCGCGAGAACCCGCGAACGAGCGCGCCAGCCGCCTCCCGAGCAGAGAGAACGCCCTTGAGGCTAGCCGGACACGCCAGCGCGCGCACGAGCCTCTTCGCCCTCCGCGGAGGCTTCCTCCTCGTCCTCGGGCACCTCCGCCTCGTCCGCGCCCGGCATCCGCCGCAGCATCGCGAACGAGAGCCCTTCGCGCGCGAGGAAGATCATCCCGACGCCGACGCCGACCGACGCCTCGATCGCCTGCAGCCCGAAGCCGTACGCGACCGCCCGCCCCGCGGCCACGCCGTACGACGAGAGCGGCAACGCGATCGCGGCCTGCAACAGCCCGATGTTCCCCGGCCAGAGCGGGAAGAGCGTCGCGACGTTCATCAGCAGCAGCACGAGCCCGGCAGCCGGAAGCGCCGCGTGGATGTGGAACGCGCGCATCGCCGTATAGACCGCGAAGAACTGGCAGAGCCAGCCGAGG
>VAXD01000078.1:16843-17322 GCA_005884155.1 Actinomycetota bacterium
CATCGCGAAGAGGCCGAAGCCGATCGCGCCGACGATGATCAGGCTCGAGATCGCCCAGTGCGGGATCTTCGCGGTGAACAGCACGTAGACGATCAGGCCCACCGTCGGGACGAGGTCGAACAGCCGGTGCGCGAACACGCTCCCGACCAGCGCCGCCCAGATGCCGTCGGCGCGGCCCTGAACGCGCAGCTTCCGTGTCAGCACGGCCACGCGTGCGAGCTCGCCGATCCGCCCGGGCAGCACCGCGTTCGCGAACAGGCCTACCGAGAACGCCGAGAAGACGAGCGGGAAGCGCGGGTGCGGCGGCGGCATCGCCTGCGTGATCACGATCCGCCACGCGATCGCGCGCATGACGACCGAGAGGAGGTTGAGACCAATCGCCGCGAAGACCCAGTACCAGCGCACCGCGTCAAAGCTGTGCTTGACGAGATGCCAGTTCGGGCCGCGCCACCAGACGAGCGCGACGAGTGCGCCCGCCG
>VAXD01000078.1:17343-20875 GCA_005884155.1 Actinomycetota bacterium
CCCTTAACGCTCTTCCGCCACGCGCCGAGCGCCTGCGCCGAGCCGCTCGCGTCGCGGCTCGTCCGCGAGCAGCCCCTCGACGGCAGCCGCCAGCGCTCCCGGGTCCCCCGGCGGGACGAGCACGCCCGTCTCGTCCGTCATGACGTCACGGTACCCCGTGATGTCCGAGGCAACCACTGGGGTCGCGCACCCGAAGGCGCGGGTCAGCACCATCCCGAAGCTCTCGCCGCCGAGCGACGGCGCGACGAGCGCCTTCGCCGCGAGCAGCTCCTCGGTCAGGGCCTCCTGGCTGAGGAAGCCGAGCGCCTCGATGCCCTCGCCGTCGACGCCGAGCCTGGTCAGCGCGAGCCGCACCATCAGCGGGTCCGCGCCTACCACCCGCAGCTCCGCGCCTGTACGCCGGCGGATCTCCGGCCATGCCTTCAACAGCACCGGCATCCCCTTGCGCGGGTCGTGGCGGCCGACGAAGACGATCCGGTGCTGGCGGCCACCGGGGTCGGCCTGCGGCGGAATCAACGTCCCATTCGGGACCAGCTCGTAGTCGCCGGGGAACCAACGCGCCGCGGACTCCCTCGCCGCCTCGGAGACCGCGAGCCGCCGGTCGATCCGGTCCATCAGGAAACCCCAGACCGGCTTGCCGACCGTGTTCCAGGCGAGGTCACCCGAGGCGTGGAAGGTCCCGACGACCGGGCAGTCCGCCCATGCGAGCGTCGCCGTGCAGATCACCGGAGTCATCGGCTCGTGCAAGTGCAGGACGTCGAAGCGCTCGCGCCGCAGCGCCCGTTTGACGCGCGGGATCGCGGACGGGCTGAGGATGATGTTCGGCAGCGCGCCGTTCGCCGGCACGATGACCGACCGCCCGACCGGAATCACGTCCGCCGGCGGCCGCCCATGCCGCCCGTGCCGCGGATGGAGCACGCGCGTGAAGCTCCCTTCCGGGTCGTGCCCCATGATCGTCCGTGTCTCGACCCCGAGCTTGTGGAGCGCCTCCACCTTGAGCTCGACGTGCTCGATCACGGCTCCCCAGTAGGACCATGAGTACGGGACGACGATGCCGACCTTCATCGCCCGTCGATTCTGACGAGCTAGAGCGTCAGCGTGACGCAGACCGTGTCGCGGCTCAGTGGTGCAGGCGCGGCACGGCCAGCAGCATCAGCAGGAGCGGCGTCAGCGTGATCAGAAGCGCCGCGAGCACCGGCCCGACCGCCTGAAGCGGCGTCCGTCGCACCGCCGGCTCGACACGCGCGGCGGGAACGAGCCATCCCGGATCCGGCAGCAGCCGGCGTGCCAGCTCGGCGAGCTCGGGACAGACGAGCGCCAACTCCGGCGAGAGCGGCTCGTCAAGCGCGATCTGCAGCGACGTCATCCCAATCCTCCCGGCGTCCACTATCCCCGGCCGCGCTCTGCGGCGCATCCCCCATTCGAGGGACAACGCCTTGGCCCGCTGAGCCGATCCCGGGCACATGGCCCGGCGATTCGGCCTCGTCGTCCTTCTCTTCCTCGTCGTCCCGCTCGGCGGTTCGATGCGCGCCGAAAGCGCCCCGCCGCCGCCCGCGTCGCCTGTCCGCGCCGCCAAAGCGAAGCCCCCACCCAAGCCCGCGCGGAAACCGCGCATACGTCACGTCCGCCGGAAGGCGCCAGGGACCCTTATCGCGCGAGTCCGCCCGGGCCGCGAGGTGCTCGTCCGCAGCGGCGGCGAGGTTACGCGCGTCTCGCCGCGCACCGAGTTCGGCTCGCCGCAGACCTTTGCCGTGAGTCGCGTCCTCCCCGGCCGGCGCTACCGCGTGCTGCTCCCGGACAGCCGCTCGGGCTGGATCCACGCCGCCCCGGGCACGTTCGCGCTCAGCCGCGCCCGCATCACGCTCGACGTCGATCTCTCGAGCCGACTGCTTCGCGTCCACCGCGGCAACCGCGTCACACGCGTCATCCGAGTGGGCACCGGCGCTCCCGCCACGCCGACGCCCATCGGTCGCTTCACGGTCACGGACAAGCTCGACGGGGCCGCCTACTCGCCGGTCTACGGCTGCTGCATCCTCGCGCTCTCCGCACACCAGACGCACCTGCCCGCAGGCTGGACCGGCGGCAACTTAATCGCGATCCACGGCGGCTCGACCGCGGGCGCGATCAGCAACGGCTGCCTGCACGCGGCGACCGCAGACCTGCGCTACCTGATGCGTCCGTAGACTCGGAACATGCCGGACCAGGGCCTCGCCGAGCTCCATACCCACCTCGGCGCGTCGGTCGCGTCCGACATCCTCTGGAGCCTCGCGCACGAGCAGGGAATCGCGCTGCCGGTCAAGGACTACTGGGAGTTCGACCGGCTCGTCACGATTGCCGATCCGCGCCGCGTCGACTCGCTCGACACGCTCGACCAGATCTACCACTGGACGGAGCTGATCCAGTCGAGCCCTGTCGCCGTCGAACGCTCGGTGCACAACGCGATCGGCGGCGCCTACCGCTCGCAGGGGATTACGACGCTCGAGCTCCGCTTCAACCCGATGAAGCGAAACCGCGGCGGTGAGCGCGACCTCGACCACATCATCATGGCCGCCACCCGCGGGCTCGACCGCGCGAGCCTGGAGTACCCGCAGGTGCGCGCCGGGCTGATCCTGATGATGGACCGCACCTTCGACGAGCGTCAGAACGCGATCATCGTCGAGAAGGCGATCCGCTACGCGCCGCGGGGGATCGTCGGCGTCGACATCGCCGGCCCGCGTCCCCGCGGCGAACGCTACTCGTATCGCGAGCTGTAGCCGCTCGTCGAGGAGGCGCGCACCGCCGGCCTCGGGATCACGATCCACGTCGGCGAGGAGGGCGAAGAGCACGCCGCCGCCGAGCTCGGCGAGGTGATCGAGGTCCTTCGCCCCGACCGGATCGGCCACGGCATCCTGGCCGCACGCGAGCCGGAGCTGATGGCCGCCTTGCGCGAGGCCGAGATCGTGCTAACCTGCTCACGCGGGCCCTGCCTGACGAGGACGCCGTTCGCGAGACCTTCCGCGCCTTCGTCGAGCACGGAGTCGCCTTCACGATCGCCACGGACGGGCCGGAGATGATGCGGACGCACCTGCGCGACGAGCTCGAGCTGCTGCAGCGGATCGGCGCCCTCGACGAGGACGAGCTGGCTGAGGCAAACCGGCACGGCCACGAGGCAAGCTTCATCGCCCCCATCGGCCAGCGCGTCGCCGGCTAGGGCGAGCGCGCCGCGAGCATCGCCGCCACCGCGAGATCGAGATCCAGCCGATCCCCCGCGCCGCTCCGGTACGTCGCTCCATCGATTCGGAGCGACCGGTTGCGGCGCTGTAGCTCGTGGAACGAGCCTGGCGACGGGCGTGGCGTATCGGGAAGCGGCCGCCCCGAGGAGTCGCGGAAGCGTAACCGGCCGCGCGGCAGGCTCTCGACGCCGTAGCCGCCCTCGTGCACGAGCCGGTGATGGCGCCGGCAGAGCGTCACGAGGTTGTCGAGATTCGTCTCGCCGCCGTGCGCCCAGTGCCGGATGTGATGGGCGTCGACGAACCGCCTGTTCTGGCAGCCG
>VAXD01000078.1:20999-22685 GCA_005884155.1 Actinomycetota bacterium
GCGGTCTCGGGCGCCAGCGCCGGCCCGTCATCCAACTCACAGCCACCGCCATGGTCGGCCAACGCGTCCTCGTCGACGTGCACGACCACCTGATGCCGGTCTCCAGGCGTCCGTTCCCCGCTCGAGAGGGCCATTTCGGCCATTGCCGCCAGCGCATCCGCGTTCGTCGGCCGCGGTTCCGCGGAACCGCCGTCGCGGAGTGCTGCATGGCCCGCCTCGAGCGCCTGGACGAAGACCGCGCCATCCTCGGGCGCGAGCCTGCCGCGAAGAACCAGCGAGCCGTCCTCGTCCCAGTGCCAGTCGAGATAGGCGCGCTCCTGCGCGGCGGCGGCTTCTTCGGTCGTCACCCGCCGGTAGGCCCGCACGGCTCGTTCGAGCTGGGAGGCGGTCAGCTCCAGCGCGAGGCGCAGGAGATCCTGCTCGGTCTCTGGCTCGGCGATCCTGGCCAGCGCCCGGACCTTGGCGTAGGAGAGCTCCCCGGCCGCGAAAGCGGCGCGAATCGCAGGGAGCTTGCCCAGCCGGCGCGCGACCCGAACGTGCTCCCTGGCCGTTCGAGGCGTCAGCCCGCAGCGCCAGGCGAGCCACTGCGCGGTCGTGCACGCGACCAACTTGTCGCGTCGATCGACCTCTGCCACCAGCTCGAGCCAGCGGCACATGCCGGCGTATACGTGCGCCGCGAGAGCGGCCAGCTCCTCGACAAGCTCGTGGAACTCGAGCTCGGCGACCTCTTGGTTTTCTTCACAGACAACGGACACGTTGGCAGACTAGCCAACGTGCCGGACGACACCCTACGCCAGTTTGGGACGGACGCGGTCAGCGAGGCTCTACTCCTTTCGGAGTAGAAAGCAAGATACGCCTGGCGGGCAATAGCGATGACGCCGAGCCGTTGTTACCGTCGCTGCCATGGTCGAAGTGCTGCATGAGGGCCCGCCGGTCATCACGGATCGGCAGCGTCAGGTGATCGAGTTGATCGCCGACGGTTGCTCGAACGAAGAGGTCGCTCGCCGCCTCGGCATCTCGCCGCGCACAGCGAAGGCCCACTCCGACGTGCTCCGTCAGAAGCTCGGCTGCACCCGGCGCCGTCAGATCCCGAGCGCATATCGCTCACTGACCGGGCGCGATCCCCTCTCAAAAAGCCTCGGAGCGGGTTCCTCCGACTCCGGGGACTGACGGCTCGCGCCTGCGGCCTCCGGGTCGCAGGCGCGGTCCCTTCCTGACGTCTTGGCTTTAGTCGCGGTCGGGTCTACGCTACGGCCACGGGCTTGGGGCGCCCGTAGGCAGGATGAAGACGAAAGCGGAACCAGAGGTGCGTGGCGGGCGCAACCACATCATCGAGCGCCCTCGCTTGACGCGCCTTCTAGACGAAACCTCAGCACGCGTGATCATGCTGGTCGCGCCGGCTGGCTACGGCAAGACGACGCTCGCGCGCCAGTGGCTCGCAAACCGCTCGCACGCTTGGTATCAGGGGAGCGCGGCGTCAAGCGATGTCGCTGCGCTCGCTCTAGGAATCGTCGAGGCCGCGCGCACGCTACTTCCGAACACAGGGAGACGGTTGCGTGAATGGCTACCGACTAGCCGCGCACCGGAGCAAGACTTAGACATAGCCGCCGAACTGGTCGCCACCGAACTCGCTGGTTGGCCAGCCAGCGCGTGGTTTGTCATCGATGACTACCACCTCCTTTCTTC
>VAXD01000226.1 GCA_005884155.1 Actinomycetota bacterium
CTCGACATCGAGCTCACCTTCAAGCACTTCTACGCGCGCAAGACGATGTTCGTGAAGGCGGCCGAGGGCTTCGTCATCTTCCCCGGCGGCTTCGGGACTCTCGACGAGCTGTTCGAGTCGCTGACGCTGATCCAGACCGGCAAGGTGCTGCACTTCCCGGTCGTGCTCTTCGAGAGGGGTTTCTGGGGCCCGCTCCTCGAGTGGATCGGCTCGCGCCCGCTCGCCGAGGGCATGGTCTCGCCCGAGGACCTCGAGCTGCTCCACGTCACGGACGACCCAGATGACGCGGTCGAGACGATCGTCGCTAGGAAGGGGGTACCACGGTGATCGGCGGGCTCGTCGCGCTGAGCCCGTTCGAGTCCGTCGCCGTGATCGTCTGCGTTCCGCCGGTGCGCAGGATCGCGCCGGTGAACGTGTGCTGCGCGACGTCGGCCGGGCCCAGGCTGTAAGGGCCGGGAATCGTCGCAGCCAGGTCGCTGCTCGTCAGCTGAACCGTGCCGGTGTAGGGGTAGGCGTTGTTGCCGTAGGGGTCGATTGCGCGCACGGTGACGCTGAAGGCCGTGCCTGCAGTCGCGACGCTCGTCGTTTGGACGAGTAGGCCGGCCGGTGGGCCGCCGCGCACCTTGATGACGGGCTGCTTGCCCGGCAGCAGCGGCCGGAACTTTGTCTTCTTGCCCGAGGCCATCGAGCGCGTCGAGGTCAGGAAGATGTATCCGTCGGCAGTGAGCTGCGGCGCGGTCACCTTGGAGTAGACGAGCTGGTAGGCCTTGTGGCGTCCGCAGGAAGTCGCGATCGTGACGCGCCGGACGCCGATCGACGTGATCTTCGTCGACGCCGAGCACTGGCCCGGCTTGACCTCGATGTAGCCGGGCCCGGACGGGTTGCTCCGTTGCGGCGCGCTCCAGCCGCGCGGGAACTCGATCAGCGTCTGGCCCCGCAGAGACGACGAGTCGGCGGTGAACGTGAACGTGACCTGGTTGCCGGTCGAGCCGGCGTAGAGGACGTCCGGCACCACCGTCATCCGGCCGATCCCGCTCTTCGCCGAAGCGCCGAACGCGAGCGCAGTGACCGGCAGCGTGCAAGCCAGCACGGCGAGCCCGAGAATGGTTGCCCTCGTCCAGTTCATGATCGACCCCTCAGCGCGAAGCCGAAGTTAAGCAGGCGCCGAGCGTCGCCGTAAGGATCGCTCGCATGCAGGACGACGGCGATCAGAGCCCGACCGCCGCGCCGCGCAGAGGCGACGAGGCAATGGCCGGCCAGTGTCGTCCAGCCGGTTTTGACGCCGTCGGCGCCGCGGTAGCTACCGAGGAGAAGGTTCTTGTTGAGGTAGACCTTCGCGTACGTAGGCGCCCACCACGACACACGCGCGATGCGCGTTCGGACGGTCTTGCGGAAGCGCGGGTCGCGCATCGCGTAGCGCGTCAGGGCGGCGAGATCCCAGGCGCTCGAGTGATTGCCCTTGTCGATGACGCCGCTCACCGAGGTGAAGTGGGTGTCGCGCAGGCCGAGCGCGTCCGCCTTCGCGTTCATCAGGGCGACGAAGCGCCGCCGCGTCCCCGCGGCGGCGGCGGAAAGCGCGTAGGCATCGTCGTTGCCGGAGAAGATCAGGAGGCCGTCAAGCAGCTTCCACGCCGGCACGTGCTCGCCCGCGCGCAAGCCCTCACGGACGAGCGGTTCACGCGTCGCCTCACGCGGCACCTTGACCCGGCGGCTCAGCGGCAGCCGTTCGAGCACGAGCGTCGCGGTCATGATCTTCGTCGTCGACGCGATCGGGCGGCGCCTGTGCGCGCGCTTCTCCCAGAGCACCGCGCCCGTTCGCGCGTCGACGACAATCGCCGACGGCGCGGTCACGGCCGGTCCGCCACGGAGCGGCCTCCGCGGCGCGCTCAGCAGCTGCCCAGTCCGGGGCGTGGCGGTCGGCGGTGTTTGCCGCGGGCGCGGCGGCGAGGCCGCGGCAGCCGGGGCCGGACGACCCGCTTGCAGTTGCGTGTACAGCAAGAACGCGCCGGCCGTGAGCACGAACAGTGCGACCAAGCGCCGCCGGCGTCGCCGCCGGGGACGCCGGACCGGCGTGAGCACGGAGTACTGCACGGGCTTCCGAGTGTACTGCGGAGGGCGATTGACTCCACGACTCGGTTGCGCCAATATCGAAGCGGCAATCGACTGGGGAGAGGAGTTTCTATGCGACGTACCTTGCTGCTTCTCGCTGCGCTCGTCGCGGCAGCCGCGCTGGCCGGCGGCTTCGCCGCGTCCGCAGGCGCGTATGGAGGCGGATCGGGCCACGACACGTGGCAGGTCGGCCTCTCGTTCAACTGCGACAACCCGTCCTTCTGCGGCAGTGACCTCGGCGGCTTCTGGGGCTGGGTCGAGTTCGACCGCTCGACGGTGGACGGAACGATCACCGGTGACGCCCAGCTCACAGGTTGCGGCCACAGCGTCGGCGGCGGCGGGCCGGGCAGTGCCGGTGCAGGCCACACGAACCTGGACATCACCGCGGCGCACATCGGCCCATCGCAACCGGACGACCCGAACTATCCGAACGGGCACGTCTTCTACATCGACCACAACGTCGCCACCTTCACCGGCCACGGAGCGCCTGTGAGCGTGACCGACGACCCGGACTTCCTCGGCGATTCCGGGATCCCGGCGGAACCGGGCCATTACTCGTTCCACCCGGCACCGGCAGTCGCCTTCATGGTCAACGTCTCCTACCGAGCCGCGCACTAGCGGTTCACAGGCTGCGCCCCCGGTCCGCCCTCCGCGGCGGGCCGGGGAGCGCGGCTGCTCGTAGACTTGCCGGGGCAATGGAGCGCCGCGACCTGCCCTCCGTGGACAAGCTCGCCCGCGACGAGCGGCTGGCCGGCGAACCGCCCGCGCTCGCGGTGGAAGCTGCGCGGACAGCCCTGGCACGCGCGCGCGAGGAGATCAGGGCCGGCCACGACCCGGGGGACCTTGGCGAGCGGGCACTACGACAGCTCGCGGCGGCGCGGACGCCGAGCCTGCGGCGTGCGCTCAACGCGACCGGCGTGATCGTCCACACGAACCTGGGCCGCGCGCCGCTGCCCGAGGCTGCGCTCGAACGCGCGCTTGAGATCGGGCGCGGCTACTCGAACCTCGAGTACGACCTCTCGGCCGGAGCGCGCGGGTCGCGGCAAGACCACGTCGCGGCAATCCTGCGCCGGCTGACGGGCGCCGAGGGAGCGCTCGTCGTCAACAACAACGCGGCGGCCGTGATGCTCGCCCTGGCCGCGCTCGCGGAGGGCCGCGAGGTACTCGTCTCCCGCGGCGAGCTGATCGAGATCGGCGACGGCTTCCGGATACCGGACGTGCTCGCACGCTCGGGCGCGCGCCTGCGCGAGGTCGGCACGACGAACCGGACGCGCGCCGCCGACTACGAGCGTTCGATCGGCCCGGAGACGGCCGTGCTGCTGCGCGTGCACCAGTCGAACTTCCGCGTGGTCGGCTTCACGGAGCAGCCGTCCGTGCCCGAGCTCGCAGCCGTCGCGGGCCGGCACGACCTCCCGCTCGTCGACGACCTCGGCTCCGGTGTGCTTGTTCATCTCGAGGACGAGCCCTCTGCCAAAGAGAGCCTTGCCGCGGGCGCCGACCTCGTCTGCTTCTCCGGCGACAAGCTGCTCGGCGGGCCGCAGGCCGGGATCGTCGTGGGTCGAGCCGACCTCGTCGAACGGCTGCGCCGCCATCCGCTTCAGCGCGCACTGCGGGCGGACAAGCTGACCCTCGCGGCGCTCGAGGGCACGTTGGGCCTCTATCTCGATCCGGAGCAAG
>VAXD01000059.1:0-461 GCA_005884155.1 Actinomycetota bacterium
CTCGCGCTCGGTCGAGTGGAGGATGCGGCCGTCGCCGAGCCAGAACGCGATGTGGGTCGTGCGTTCGTCGCCGTAGGTGATCAGGTCGCCGGGGCGGAGCTCGTCCTCGTTCACCTGCGCGCCGGCTTCCTCCTGCTGGTCGGCGTCGCGGGGAAGGAGGCGGCCGGTGCGGCGAAAGGCCATGTGGACGAGACCGGAGCAGTCGATGCCGCGCTCGGTCATCCCGCCCCATTCGTACGGCGTGCCGAGGTAGGTGCGAGCCTCCTCGACGGGATCGGCGTCTGGCCGCGGCTCGGGTAGCCACTGTCCGGGGTCAGACCCCGGACGTGACCGCAACGAACTGGTCCGGACCCACCCGGGATAGTCGTACGCGGTGCGGATGCGCGCCCAGTCGCCCTCGGTTTCCTCGACCGTCGCGGGCTCGCCAGCGAGGAGCTGCGTCACCTGCTCCGCGTCGTCGC
>VAXD01000059.1:550-1289 GCA_005884155.1 Actinomycetota bacterium
GAGAAGAAGACGATGAAGAACGCGCCGAACAGCGTCACGCCCATCAGCGGCGGCAGGTCGAGGTTGCTGATCGCGGTGTAGGCGTAGAAGCCGACGCCGTGCAGCTCGTAGACGACCTCGGTTAGGATCGCGCCGCCGCCGAGGACAGCAGCGAAGTCGAGCCCGAAGAGGGTGACGATTGGGATCAGCGAGTTACGCAAGATGTGCTTGACCAGCACGCGACGCGGGTTCAAGCCCTTCGCCCGCGCGGTCCTGACGTAGTCCTCGTTGATCGAGTCGAGGATGTTCGAGCGGAGCACGCGCCCGTAGAAGCCGATCGAGAGCACCGCAAGCGTGATCCAGGGCAGGATCAGGTGGTAGAACCACTGCGCCGGGTTGGAGGTCAGCGGCACGTAGCCGCCGTCCGGGAACCAGCTGTTCCTCTCCGCGAGGAAATAGCGAAGGATGATCCCGAGCCAGAAGACCGGCATCGAGACTCCGATCAGGGCGAGCACGGTGATCAAGCGGTCGGATAAGCGTCCGGCCGTGATCGCCGAGATCACCCCCACGAGAATCCCGAAGAAGAGCCAGATGATCGCCGCGCCGATCGAGAGCGAAAACGTCACAGGGATTCCCTGCTTGATCTGGCTCGCGACGCTGAGCTGGTCGGTGTAGGAGACGAGCTTGCCCGTGAAGAGCTGCTCCATCATCTTGTACCACTGCACGTAGAACGGCTGGTTCAGGCCGAGCTTGTCCTGGA
>VAXD01000059.1:1461-18321 GCA_005884155.1 Actinomycetota bacterium
CGTCACGCAGCGCGTCGCCGAAGATGTTGAGCGAGAGCACCGTCAGCACGATGGCGACGCCCGGGGCGATCCCCAGCCACGGAGCGGTCACGATCGTGTTCTGGCCGGCCGCGATCAGCGTCCCCCAGGACGGGTTCGGCGGCTGCACGCCGGCGCCAAGGAACGAGAGCGCGGCCTCGGTCAGGATCGTGTTCGCGACGATCAGCGTGAAGAGCACGAGCACGGTCGAGGCGATGTTCGGAAGCAGCTCCGAGAACATGATCCGGAGTGGGCTCGCCCCCTGGGCCGTGGCGGCATCGACGAACTCCGTCTGGCGCAGCGACAGGATCTGCCCGCGCAGCGGGCGCGCGAGGTACGGGATGTAGACGTACGAGATGACGAGGGTCGGGATCCAGAGGCTCGAGCCAGACAAGTTGAGGCCGAAGTGGTGGAAGCCGTTGACCGAGAGCGCGGTGCCGAGGGCGATGCCGAGCAGGATCACTGGGAACGCCCAGATCAGGTCGAAGAAGCGCGAGATGATCCAGTCGGGGATGCCACCGTAGTAGCCGGCCAGGAGCGCGAGGAAGATCGAGAGGACCGAGCAGATCAGTGCCGAGATGATCCCGACCTGGAGCGAGTTCCGGCCGCCGTAGAGGATCCGGGTCGCGATGTCTCGGCCGAGCGAGTCGGCGCCGAGGACGTACTGGCCTCCGGCCTTCCCCCACTGCGGCCCGATCGGCACGCCGCCGGCGTGGACGGTCTGGACCTCGCCGTTCGGGCCGATGACGATCCCGCCCTTCGAGACGACCGGAACCTCCTTGCCGTCGACGGTGATCGTGCCGCCGGGGTTGATCTCGTTGACGCCGAGGCCCGAAACGTGCTTGGCGTAGAGCGGCGCGCAGAGACACGCGACGACGATCAGGACGAAGACGGCCAAGAAGCCGAGGCCGACCCAGTTTCGCCTCAGCCGCCTCCACGCAAGGAACCAGGGGCTGCGGCCCTCGATCCCACGACCGCCTTCTTCGGCTGCGAGCTCAGCCGCGGTGTCGAGAGTGAATTCCGCTCCGGTGGTCTCCCTGGTGGCCACGTTCCTCCGGGTTGTCTCCTCTCTCAGACGACGACTGGGCGGCCCGGTTTGCGCGGGCCGCCCAGTCTATGTTCGTCGGTTACTTCAGGCAGTACTGCGAGAAGTCCGAGTAGAAGTTCGTGTTCACGTCACACGACGGGTCCATCCGGCTCGAGAAGAAGTCCGTCAGGAGCCCGTTGAGGTATGGAACCTCGGATGAGTACTTGACCATCAGGTCGCTGTCGAGCTTCGCCCACGCGTCGTTCGTGGACTTCGCGTTCGCCTGATCCGGCGGCAAGTGCGAGAGCCTGGCGATCTCCTTGTTGACGGCCGGGATGTTGACATTCGAGTTGTTGTTGTTGTGGATCTGCGTGATCTTCGTGCCGTCCTCCAGGACGCCGAACCAGTCGGTCGGATACGGGTAGTCCTGGAACCAGTCGGTGAAGCCGATCTGGGCCTTCGTCGCCTGGTTGCCGACGATCGTGAAGTACGTGCCGCCCGCGAGCTCGCGGATGCCGGCGTTCCAGCCGATGCTCTTGAGGACGCCCTGCAGGTACTCACCGGTCGCCTTGTCGATCTCGGTGTCGCCGATCGTGTAGACGGTGACCTTCATGCCTTTCGTCCCCGACTGCTGCACGAGCTGCTTGGCCTTGTTCACGTCGTGCGTGTAGTGGGTGATCTTCTTGTACTGCGGATACGTCGGGGGCAGGAAGTTCTGCGTCGTCCGGCCGAGGCCGCCGCGGATCTTGACCAGCTGGTCGCGGTCGATCGCGTAGTTGACCGCCTGCCGCGCCTGCAGCTTGTCGAAGGGCGGCGTGCGCTGGTTCATGAAGAAGTAGTACGTCGACGGCGTCGTGAAGAACTTGACGTGGTCGCCGTACTTCTTCTGGATCTGCGTGAGCCGGTCGGTCGGCAGCAGGTTCTCGTCGTAGTCGGCCGAGCCGGAGATCACCTTCTGCGCCGAGGCGGCGAGGTCGTCCGTGATCGTGCCGACGACGACGTCGGGATTGCCCTGCGGAACCGTCGGGATCGAGTCCTTCTTGTAGTGCGGGTTCCGCTTGATCAGGAACGACTTGTGCGGCTGGTAGCTGACCATGTAGTACGGGCCGTTCGCCGCGGGCGGCGGGTTCGTGAGCGGCTTCGCCGGGGTGCCGGCCGGAACCGGCGCCGAGAACGGCAGCGACATCACGTAGAGGAAGTCCGACTGGGGCTCCTTGAGCTTGACCTCGACCGTGCCCGCTGCGTCGTCGGTGACGATGCCGGAGATCGACTTGCAGCTCGTCGGGTTCTTCTCGCACGCGTCCACGCCTTCGATGTTCGAGTAGAAGCCGATGCCGGGCGAGTTCATCTTGAAGTCGCGCACGATCGTGGCGGGGAAGTCGCTCGCCTTGAGGGGCTTTCCGTTCGAATACATCAATCCCTTGCGGAGCGTGAACTTGTAGTTCTTGCCGCCGGCACTGACGACCGGCATGGCAGACGCAAGCGTCGGGACCACGTCGGCCGAGGCCGCGCCGCCGGCGTGCTTCTGGCTGACGAGACCTTCGTAGATGTTCTGGAAGAGCTGCCAGGACTCGAGGCGGTAGGACAGGCCCGGGTCCATGTAGTCGGTGTCTCCCCAGACGACGTGCAGCGTCGAGAAGGTCTTCCCCGACGTGCTCTGAGTGCTACCGGACGAGCTCTTCTTGCTCGAGCCGCACCCTGCAGCGACCAGCGCAAGTGCCGCGACCACTGCGGCGGCTCCGAGGAGCGTCCACCGCTTACGAGATCTCATCAATACCTCCCATCCCGACATTCGTGCCAACTCCTCGCAGTATGCCGAGAGGAGGGAGTTTGCTGCGTAGGTAGCTAAGCGGCTGCGGTCTGGAGCTCGCGCAACGCTGCGAGGCGTGCCAGCGCCTGGCCCTCGAGCTGGCGCACGCGCTCGCGCGTCAGGTCCAGCTCGTGGCCGATCGCCTCGAGCGTCCAGGGCTCGCCCTCGAAGCCGAAGCGCAGCTCGAGGATGCGCCGCTCGCGCTCGGGCAGCGCGTCGAGCGCCCGCCGCACGCCCTGGCGGCGGAGCGACTCCTCGGCCTCGTCGAACGGATCGGCGGCCTCGCGGTCGGCGAACAGGTCGCCCAGCTCGCCTTCGTCGTCCGCGCCGACGGTCTGGTTGAGCGAGACCGACGCCTGCGCGGCACCCAGCGCCTCGTCGACGTGCTGGAGCGGCAGGCCGGTCGCCTCGGCAAGCTCTTCCTTCGTCGCCTCGCGGCCGAGCTCGACCTCGAGCCGGCGCGCAGCCCGGCCGAGCTTCTGCTGGCGCTCGACGACGTGGACGGGCACGCGGATCGTGCGCGCGTGGTTCGCGACCGCGCGCTGCACGGACTGGCGGATCCACCAGGTCGCGTACGTTGAGAACTTGTAGCCGCGGCGCCAGTCGAACTTCTCGACGGCGCGGTTCAGACCGAGCGTGCCTTCCTGGATCAGGTCCAGGAACGGGACGCCGAGCCCGCGGTAGCCCTTCGCGATCGAAACGACGAGGCGCAGGTTCGACTCGATCATGCGGCGCTTCGCGCTCAGGTCGCCGCGTTCGATCGCCTTCGCCAGCATGACCTCCTCGGCCGCGGTCAGCAGCTTGTGCCGGCCGATGTCGGCCAGGAAGAGCTGCAGGCTGTCTGCCGCGCCGACGAGCACCTGGTGCTGAGGCTGCTCGGGCTCGGCAGGCGTCTCGGCAGGCTTCGCCGGCTCCTCCGCCGAAGGCTCGCGCACCTCGAGACCCGTCGCCTCGAGCTCGCGCGTCAGCAGCTCGACCTCGTCCTCGGCGAGGTCGTGCTCGAGCGCGAAAGCTTCAAGCTCCGTAGGCTCGATGTAGCCGCGCTCCTCCGCGCCTTCCAGGAGAACGCGTGCAGGCTCGGATTCGAGCAGCTCGTGTAGCTGGCTTTGCGTCAATTTGTCCTCTTCGGTCTTAGACGTCGCTTGTGCCTCGATCTTTCGCACTGTATGACCAATCTCCTCGCCTGAACAGGGGTACTGAGCCCGGTCCTCAAAACGTGTTTCTCGTTACAGCTATTCCGCGGGCGCGCCCTTTCCGGTTTGCGCTCGTCCTACTTGAAGACGAGGCGCGCGTGAAAAGGTTTGCCGGGAACCGCGCGAATTCATCGCAAATTCATCGTTTCGCGGCTCCTCGCTTTCGCGAGCCCTTGGCCGGCCCTTTGGCGCGCCGTTCCGCGAGCAGCTCTGATGCCCGCTCGAGCGTGACCGACTCGACCGAATCCGCGGAGCGCAGGCTCGCGTTCGTCTCGCCGTCGGTCACGTAAGGACCGAAGCGCCCGTCCTTCACTTCGACCGCCTTTCCGCTCAACGGATCCTCGCCGAGCTCCCGCAGCGGCGGCTGCGCTGCGCCGCGGCGCCTGCCCTGCTTCGGCTTCGCGAGCAGCGCGAGCGCTTCCTCGAGCGTGACCTCGAGCAGCTGCTCCTCGCGCTCCAGCGAGCGGGTTTCCTTTCCTTTCTGGATGTACGGCCCGAACCGGCCGTTCCGCGCGAGCACCTCCTCGCCGTCCTCCCCGGTTCCGAGCACGCGCGGCAAGGACAGGAGCTGCAGCGCCTCGTCCAGCGTGACGGTCTCGGGCGACATCTTCTTGAAGAGCGAGGCGGTCCTCGGCTTCTCCTTCATGTCCTCGTCCACCTCGGTCACGAACGGCCCGTAGCGGCCGCTGCGCACCGCGATCTCCCGTCCGGTCTCAGGATCGGTGCCGAGCGCGCGGTCGCCCGACGGCTGGGCGAGCAGCTCCTCCGCCTTCTCGACGGTCAGCTCGTCCGGGACGAGGTCGTCCGGAACGTTCGCGCGAGTGCCGTCACGCTCGAGATAGGCGCCGTAACGGCCGACGCGCAGGACGATGCCGTCGCCGATCGCGACCGAGCTGATCTCGCGCGCGTCGATTCCCCCGAGGTCCTCGACGAGGTCCTTGAGGCCGCTCTCGCCGTCGCCGTAGTAGAAGCGCCGCAGCCAGCCGACCCGCTCCTCGTCGCCGGCGGCTATGCGGTCGAGGGCGTCCTCCATCCGGGCGGTGAAGTCGTAGTCGACGAGCTGCCCGAAGTGCTGCTCCAGGAGGCCGACGACTGCGAAGGCGAGAAACGACGGCACGAGCGCGGAGTCCTTCTTGAAGACATAGCCGCGGTCCTGGATCGTGCCGATGATCGAGGCATACGTCGACGGCCGGCCGATGCCTCGCTGCTCGAGCGCGCGCACGAGCGTCGCCTCCGTGTACCGCGCCGGTGGATTCGTCTCATGCCCCTCCGCCACGAGCCGCGCCGCCTGCAACTCCTGCCCTTCCTTGAGGACCGGCAGGCGTCGCTCGTCGTCCTCACGGCTCGGGCTCGCCGAGACCGTCTCGTCGCGTCCCTCCTCGTACGCCGCGAGGAAGCCGCGGAACGTGATCGCGGTCCCGGCTGCGGCAAACTCGGCTTCTTTCACGGAGGCGGCGGCAAAGCCACCACCTCCGTCAACTGCCGCCTCCGTCGAGCCTACGGCGGCGGGGGCTGGGTTGGGTTCTCCAACAATGCGGACGGACACCGTCTGGCCTTTCGCGTCGGCCATCTGCGAGGCGATCGTGCGGATCCAGACCAGCTCGTAGAGCGCGAGCTCGTCCTTGGAGAGCTCTCGCGCGACGGCTTGCGGCGTGCGGAACGTGTCGCCGGCCGGTCGGATCGCCTCGTGGGCCTCCTGCGCGTTCTTCACCTTCTTTTCGTACCGCCGGGGCTGATCGGGGACGTAGGCCGACAGTGCCGAGTCGGACAGCGTCGTCGAGTCGGTTCTCATGTACGTGATGTAGCCGTTCTCGTACAGCCGCTGGGCGACGCGCATCGTCGTCTGCGCCGTGAAGCGGAGCTTGCGGCTCGCCTCCTGCTGCAGCGTCGACGTCATGAACGGCGCGCTCGGGCGGCGCGAGTAGGGCTTGCTCTCGACGCTCCGGACCCGGAATGGCACGCCTTCGAGCCGCTCGGCGAGGCCGCGGGCTGCCGGCTCGTCGAGCACGAGCAGAGCGTCGTCGCGGAGCTGCCCGTCCGGCCCGAGGTCCCGTCCGGTTGCGATCCGACGGTCGTCCAGCGAGAAGAGCTGCGCCTCGAAGGCATCCGGCGCGAACGTCGCCTTGATGTCCCACCAGGACGCGCTGACGAAGGCCATTCGCTCGCGCTCCCGCTCGACGACGAGCCGGGTCGCGACCGACTGGACGCGGCCGGCAGAGAGCCCACGCATGATCTTCTTCCAGAGCACGGGCGAGACCTCGTAGCCGTAGAGCCGGTCGAGGATGAGGATCCGGCGCGTCTCCTGCGCGTCCACGAGCCGCTCGTCGATCCCCCGCGTCTCGGCGAGCGCACGGCGGATCGCGTCGGCCGTGATCTCGTGGAAGACCATGCGCCGGACTGGAACCTTCGGCTTGAGCACCTCGAGCAGGTGCCAGCCGATCGCCTCGCCCTCGCGGTCTTCGTCCGTCGCGAGCAGCACCTCGTCGGCCTCCGCCACGCGCTTCTTGAGCATGTCGACGGTCTTCTTCTTGTCGGCGTCGAGGATGTAGAGCGGCTCGAAGTTCTTTTCGACGTTCACGCCGAGCCGCGCCCACGGCTCCTTCTTGTGCTTGGCCGGAATGTCAGCCGCGCGCTGCGGGAGGTCGCGAATGTGCCCGACGCTTGACTCGACAACGAAATCGTCACCCAGGTAGCCGGCGATCGTCCGCGCCTTCGCAGGCGACTCGACGATCACGACACGCTTTCCCTTTGCGTTGGTTGTCACGGCGTCTCACCTTAGCGACCGCCTCGACGGACGCTCCGGCCGCGATAGGAGGTTCGGCACGCTCACGTTTCTCCCTGTTTACTGCGGGACATTCGGCCGTCCGCGTTCTACAGCTTCGCCGCCGCTCTCTCCTACCCGGTCGTCTACGGGCTCTTTCGGCTGCGGGCGCACGGAAAGGAGCACCTGCCCGCGGACGGCGGGTTCGTGCTCGCCGCGAATCACACGTCGAACTTCGACCCGTGGCCGCTCGGGATGCCGCTCTGGCCCCGGCGGCAGCTTCGCTTCATGGCCAAGTCGGAGCTCTTCAACCCGGTAATCGGGCCGATCATCCGCGCCGGGGGCGCATTCAAGGTGCGCCGCGGCGAGGGCGACATCGAGGCCATGCGGAAGGCGACCGAGCTCGTGCGCGAGGGTGAGATCGTGGTGATGTTCCCCGAGGGGACGCGCCGGCGGAAAGGCCTGCGCAAGAAGCACGTCGCGCGCGCACACACCGGTGCTGCACGGATCGCGCTGGGCGCCGGGGCTCCGCTCGTGCCGGCGGCGATCGCCGGGGCCGACAGGCTGTCGCGGCTCGGCCCGTTGCGCGTCGCCTACGGCAAGCCCCTCGACCTCTCGGACCTCGACGGGCTCGAGACCAAGGTCGCGGCGGAAACGGCGACCGACCGGCTGATGGCGCGAATCGAGGAGCTGCTCGCGTCGCTGTGAGGCCGCTGCTGGTCATCGACGGGGACTCGCTCGCCCACCGCGCTTACCACGCGATGCCGAAGACGGTGCGGCTCGGCTGCGTCGTCGGCTTCACGAACATGCTCGTGCGCCTCTGGCAGGCCGAAGAGCCGCGCGCCGTGCTCGTCGGCTGGGACTCGCTCTTCCAGCCGACGTACCGGACCGAGGCGTTCGCGGCGTACCAGAGCGGGCGGGTCTTCGACGACGCGCTGGTCGAGCAGCTCGACATGCTGCCGCAGGTCGTGGAAGCCGCTGGCTTCGGCGCGGCGAAGGCCGCCGGCTACGAGGCCGACGACTTCCTCGCCGCGGCCGTGGCCGGAGAGGAGGCGCGCGGCGGGACGGCGTTGGTCGCGACCTCCGACCGCGACGCCTTCCAGCTCGCGAGCTCGCAGACCACCATCCTGCAGCCCGTGCGCGGCGTCTCCGAGCTGGCGCGGATCGGGCCGGCCGAGGTGCGGGAGCGCTACGGCGTCGACCCCGAGCAGGTGCCGGACTTCATCGCTCTCCGCGGCGACCCCTCGGACAAGCTGCCCGGAGCCGCGGGAGTGGGCCCGAAGAAGGCGGCGGACGTCCTGCGCGAGTACGGCTCGCTGGAGGCCGCGCTGGACGCCGGAAGGTTTTCGGCGGAGGCGGAGGACTTGCGCCTCTACCGTCGAATAGCTGCGCTGGACGCCTCTGCTCCACTCCCTCCCCTCCCTGACCAGTCTCCCTCGTGGGCAGAGGCGTCCTCTCTCGTTCGTGAGTGGGGCCTGAACGCGCTGGCCGACCGCCTGGCAAAGTTGGGCTGATGGACGCCTGGCTCAGCGCGCGCGGCCGGCTGGCCGAGGCCGCCGGGCTCGCGCCGGAGAAGCTCGAGCTGTCGGAAGACGACGTCCGCGAGCTGCTCGAGCTCGCGCGGATCGCGGCCCACGACTCCGGCGAACGGACAAACGCGCCGCTCCTCTGCTACCTCGTCGGGCGCGCGCAGGGCGGCGCGGATCTGGAAACCTTGGCGGACGCGGTCAGATCGAGCTCGTAAGCCACCCGGCGCTCGCGGAGCTGCATCCGACCGAGCCGCACGTCGAGACGCGGGACCGGCTCGCGGTACTGCTCGACGCGTTCGACGTGATCGAGGGCCGGCCCGCGACGCGCGAGCAGGTCGAGCGCTGCCACGAGCCTGAGTATCTCGACCAGCTCGAGACGCTGGAGATTAGGACGCTGCTCGACCCGGATACCGTCGCGTCTGAGACGAGCTGGGAAGCGGCGCTGCTCGCAGCGGGCTGCGCGATCGACGCGGCGGAGCGCGGCGGGTTCGCGCTCGTCCGCCCGCCCGGCCACCACGCGCTGCCGGGCCGAGCGATGGGCTTCTGCCTGCTCAACAACGTGGCGATCGCGGCGCGCCACGCGCAGGCCGAGCTCGGGCTCGAGCGGGTCGCGATCGTCGACTGGGACGTTCACCACGGGAACGGCACCGAGGAGATCTTCCGCGGCGACGACTCGGTCTTCTACGCGTCTTTGCACCAGTGGCCGTTCTATCCCGGAAGCGGGGGCCCGGGCGAAGGCGGCGAGACGACGCTGAACGTGCCGCTCCCGGCAGGGTGCGGCGACGACGAGTACCTGCAGGCGTTCGACCAGGTGGTCGCGCCCACGGTGCGCGCGTTCGAGCCGGAGCTCGTGCTCGTCTCAGCCGGCTTCGATGCACACGTCGACGACCCGCTCGCCGGGATGCGCGTGACCGCCGACGGCTTCCGCGAGCTGGCGCGCCGTTCAGCCGAGCTCGGCCCGCGTGTGGCTGCAGTGCTGGAGGGCGGCTACGACCCACGCAGGCTTCGGGGCCTGGTCGCGGCCGCGCGCGAGGGGTTCTCAGAATGACGAAAGCCGGCCATCTGGGCCGGCTTTCGCGAGAAGCACAGAGCCACCGCGCTTCGAGTCAGGAGGAACTGGCTCAAAGTATCGGCCCGAGGCGGCGACAAGCGTGGGTGATTGATATCCCCCGCGGTGGGTGATTTGGGGAGGCTCTCCCTAGGCTGCGCGAGCCGAATTCAGCGCTTCGAGCGCCTCGCGCCGCGAAGAAACGTTCAATTTGCGCAGGAGGCTCTTCACGTGCGAGCGGACGGTGTGCTCGGAGATGAAAAGCCGTGCAGCGATCTCATCCGTCCCGAGGTGCTCGTCGAGCAGGAGCAGCACCTCGACCTCGCGGGCGCTGAGTGAGCCGGCGATCTCGTCGGGCACGCCGCGCGTCCCACCTTCGCGAACCTGCTCGAGCAGACGGCGCGCGACCTCGCCCGAGAGCGCGGCCTCGCCGTCGCCGACGCCGCGCAGGAACGCGACGATCCGCTCCGGCGGCTCGCTCTTGAGCAGGTAGCCGGCCGCTCCGCCGCGGATCGCGGAGAGCAGGTTCTCCTCGGTCCCCGAAGCGGTCAGGACGACGACCTCACAGTCCGGCGCTGCATCGCGAATCCGCGGCAGCGCCTCGAGCCCGCTCAGGCCGGGCATCGAGAGGTCGAGCAGCACGAGTTGCGGCTGCAGGCTGCGCGCCAGCTCGATCGCGGTCTCGCCGTCGCCGGCCTCGCCCACGACCGAGAAGTCATGCTGGCCGAGAAGCGCGGCGAGAGCGCCCCGCGTGATGGGGTGGTCGTCGACGATCAGAATCCGCACGAAACCCTTGTCGGCAGAACTAGCCGTGCCGATAAGAGCTTCATGCGGCGCGAAGAACGCGACGACTATTACGCCTGGCTCTGGGGCGAGGTGCTCCTGATCGGGCTGCTCGGCGCCGGCCTGACGCTGTTCGTCGCCTACCCGAGCCTGCGCAACACCTACTCGCTGCCGCAGGTGCGGCTCGTGCTCGACACCGCCGTCACGCTCGCGGCCGCGCTGGTCGCGGTGCTCGCCGGCGTCCGCTTCTCCGTCGAGGGCCGGCGGCTCGATCTCTTGCTCTGTGGCGGCTTCGCCACGGCGGCGGCCGGGACGCTCGCGTTCTCGATCGCGCCGGTGCTCGACGGGGAATCGCTCCACCGGACCGAGTTCTGGGCCGGCGTTGGCGCCCGTCTCCTCGCCTCGCTGCTGATCGCGGCCGCGCCGTTCACGCGCCGGCGCGTGAATGCACCCGGACGCGCGCTCTGGGAGATGCTGCTCGCGGTCGCGATCCTGCTCGGGCTGATCTGGGGACTGTCCCAGGAAGCCGGCACGTCGCTGCCACCGGTCGCGGAACGTGTCGGCGCCGACCAGCCGTTCCAGCTGATGGGCGCGCTTGCCGTGCAGTCTCTGCTCTCACTCGTCGCAATGGTCGGCTGGGGCCTGCGCTTCCGCGCCCACCGCAACGACCTCGACCGCTGGCTCTGCCTCGCCGCCACGCTCGCGCTCTTCGCGGAGCTGCACTACGTCTTCACGCCGCTGCTCTCGCCGCGGTACGTCTCGCAGGGCGACTTCCTGCGCCTGCTCTCCTACAGCGTCCTGCTCGTCGGCGTGTGGCGCGCGATCCGGTTCGCGGAGTTCGGGCGGGCGGTCGCGGAGGAACGCGCGCGCGTCGCGCGTGAGATCCACGACGGGCTGGCGCAGTACCTGTTCGCAGTCTCGACACACGCGACCATGCTCGAGAACGGCACCGGGCACGCGCAGACGCTCGCGCAGTTGAAGGAGGCTGCCGCGGCGGCGCAGCAGGAGGCTCGCTTCGCGGTGCTGGCGCTCTCCTCGGCAGGCGGCTCGGCGCCATTCGACTCGGCCCTCCGCCGCTACGTCGACTTCCTGACCGCGGACGGGCAACTCGAGGTGGACCTCGAGCTCGAGGAGGGGATCCGGCTCGCGCCCGACGAGCAGATCGAGGTCTTCCGGATCGTCCAGGAAGGGCTTGCGAACGCGCGCAAGCACGCCGGCGCCCGCCGCGCCGAGGTGCGGATCGGCGAGCGTGACGGCGAGCGGCTCGTCACCGTCGTCGACGACGGTGCCGGCTTCGACGAGGCCGAGATCGCTCCGGGCCAGGGGCTCAAGAACATGCGCGCGCGCGCGGCGTCGATCGGCGGCGGGCTCCGCGTGCAGTCCGTGCCTGGGCGCGGGACCGCGCTCGTCGTCGTCCTGCGCGCCTAATAGAAAAAGCCCTGTTTCCAGGGCTTTTTCCGTAGCAGGCCTGTAAGCCGGATTCTGTCGAGGGTGACCATCCTTCTTTGCGGCGTACCCGGCTCCTCGGCGGGCCGCGTCAACGGAGCCTGTTCGCCTTGCACCGGACGGGGTTTGGCTAGCCGCCGTGTCGCCACGGCGCTGGTGGGCTCTTACCCCACCGTTTCACCCTTACCTCCAGCGTCTCCGGAGAGATGCTTCGCTGTCGGCGGTCTCCTTTCTGTGCCACTTTCCGTCGGCTTTCGCCGCCTGGGTCGCCCCAGCGTCCTTGCCCTGCGGTGTCCGGACTTTCCTCGAAGCGCCTCACGACGCCCCGCGGTCACCCGGCCTGCACGAAGAATTGTAGCCGCGACCCAGCGGAGCGGTTCGTGGGAGACTCGCTTTCCCCCACGGAAGGAGCAGCCATGAAGCGCATCGTCGCGCTCGTCTGCCTCGTTGGCGCGGCCGCCTTCGCGACCACCGTCGCGCTGGCCGGATCCGGCAACGGCGGGAATGGGCACGGTCACCACGGCCACGTCATCCACGTCATCGAGCACGCCACGACCGACGCGGTCACGAACCAGGGCGACGGCTCAGGCGACGTCGCCGGTGACGTCCTCACGTTCAACAACGGCGTCTTCAACGAGCACGACTCGACCCAGGTCGGAAGCGATCAGGGCCACTGCGTCCGCATCGTGGCCGGCCAGTCTTGGGAGTGCATCTGGACGACCATCCTCGACCACCGCGGCCAGCTCACCGTGGAAGGGCCGTTCTACGACACGAGCGACAGCAAGCTCGCCGTCACCGGCGGCACCGGTGCGTTCTCAAACGCGCGCGGTTGGATGCAGTTGCACGCGCTTAACGGCGGGGCCGAGTACGACTTCATCTTCCATCTGACAGGCTGAACAGATCGAGGCGAGCGGGCTCGGCGGACACGTTCGTGTCGAGCCCGCTTCCGCACTCCGGGCAGAAGAGGCCGCCCTGCGGCAGCCGCATGACGAACTCGCCGCAGGCGAGGCATTCGAGGCTCGCGCCGCGCAGCAGCGCATTCAGCTCCTGCTCGAGCGTCCGGTTCAGCGGCGCGACGTTCACAGTGAGCGGAAAACCCCCGTGACGACGCCCAGGATCTGGACGTGGTCCGCGTAGATCGGCTCGAGCGCGTCGTTCTCGGGCTGCAACCGGATGCGGCCGTTCTCCTTGAAGAAGCGCTTGACCGTGGCCTCGTCGGCGAGCTCGTCCTCGCCGGCCAGCGCGACCACGATCTCGCCGTCCCGCGCGGTCTGCTCGCGGCGCACGACGACCAGGTCGCCGTCGAGGATCCCGGCGTTGATCATCGAATCGCCCTTGACGCGGAGCAGGAACTCTTCGCCGCCGCGCGCGAGCGGCTCCGGCACGGCGACGTAGTCCTCCACGTTCTGCTCGGCGAGCAGCGGGTCGCCGGCGGCGATCTCGCCGACGAGCGGGAGCCGGTGGACGTCGGCCGCGACGGCTTTCGCGGGCTCGGGCCGCGGATCCCGGCGCAGCTCGAGGGCGCGCGGCTTGGTCGGGTCGCGCTTGATCAGCCCGGCCCGCTCGAGGTTCGCGAGGTGGGCGTGCACGGTCGAAGGTGAGGCGAGCCCGACCGCCTCGCCGATCTCGCGCACCGTGGGCGGGTAGCCGTGCGCGTCGACGTAGTCGGTCAGGAACTTCCAGATCTCCTGCTGGCGTCCGGTCAGCATCTCGTCCTCCGGGGTGGGGAAGGGGGAATAAGCACGTTGGCAGCGGAACGAACGTATGTTCGACGCCCAGCGTAGCCGTCCTCCCGGACGGCGTCAAACTCAGCTCAGCTTGCGGAGCGAGTAGTGCACCGACCAGGCCAGCAGCAGGATCATCACCGGCGTGCCCGAGAGGAACGTGATGAGCAGGAAGTTCTCGAGGCTGCCGTTGAGCAGCGTTCCCAGCCGGAGTGCGCTGCGCCCGACGAAGTACAGGCCCCAGACGACCGACTCGATCCCGAACACGCGCTTGTACTCCGGCGTCTCCCGGAACCAGCGCGGGAGCGGATACCACGCGTTGGCGAGCGCGCCTGCGAGGGGCCGTCCGATTGCGGCAGAGACGAGAAACGCGAGCCCCCAGATCGCCGTGGCCACGACCGGCTGAGCGAGGTAGACGGTAGTGCTGTGCGCGAGCAGTCCGACGGCGGACTGCACCGCGACGAAGCCGAGCGAGATTCGCACGAGCAGCCCGTCGCGGCCTCGGCGCCGTTCATAGACGTAGATGAGGAGCGAAACCAGCGCAGCAGCGATGATCCCGGCCGCGAGCCCCTGCAACCGCAGGCCCGCGTAGAACGCGCCAAGCGGGATGAATCCCTCCCGCAGGAACCCGGGCGCGCCGGCGCCGAAGACCTGCCGGAACGTCGGCCGCGTCAGGCCGCCTTCTGCTTGCGCAGGCGCCGAAGCTGCCGCTCGCACCACTGTGCCCCCCATTCGTTGAAGTCGATGCCCCAGTGCAGGACGAGGTCGACGAAGGTCGGGTCCTTGCCGCCCGGCAGCGCCTCGATCTCGCGCAGGATCTCCAGGTACTGCTCGTGCCCGCGCTTCCGGCCTTCGAGCAACATCAGTGCCTGCTCCTGCGGCAATGAGTCGGCGAAGAAGAGCCGCAGGAGCGACTCGTCGCGCAGCTCGACCGTCGTCGTCGAGCCGAGCAGCCAGTCCTCGAGCGCCTTCCGGCCGGCCGCGGTGATCTCGTAGACGCGCCGGTCGCGCGCCCCGTTCGGGACGCTCTCGCCTTCGATCAGCCCGTCTTGCTCGAGCCGCCGGAGCTCCGGATAGATCTGGCCGTAGCTCGCTGCCCAGAAGAAGCGCGTCGAGCGGTCGACGACCGTCTTGATGTCGTAGCCCGACCGCGGCCGCATCGCCAGTAGTCCAAGCACGACCGGTGTAACTGCCGTCTGCTTCATGTATCGCGAAGATATATCTCGCAGCTAGAAAAGTCAAGGCCGCTCTGACCCGAGCGGCTGCGAGATTGTCGGCCCGAGGTCATACAATGGGGAAAGAGGCGAGCACACTGAATCTGTGGAAGCGATACGTAGCTCGTCGGCACTGGAAGAAACATGAACGCATCGAAGCTGAGCGAGCGCGACAGAAGGCGCTCGCCGGGCAAGATGTGGAAGCGGCAGTTCGCGACATCGCGCAAGGCTCTGCCACTGCCCAGCAGGGCATGTACCACGGAGGCCCTTAGCCTCGCCTGATCGAGAATCCTCGTCTCTTGAGCCGTCCTCGTCGATACGGCAATCCGAAGACGTCGAGCGAGCTATGCGCTGGAGAGGACTTGAACCTCCACGGGGTATTAACCCCACAAGGCCCTCAACCTTGCGCGTCTACCAATTCCGCCACCAGCGCGCGGCGGCCATTCTAGCGACGACCTCTCGCCGTTGAACTCGCCGCTGAGTCGGACTTTGCTCGACTCAGCTCGCGTCGGCTTCATGGAGAGGCAGAAGGCCTACCGCGGCGCGAAGTCGTCAAGCCCGCGAAGCGGGCGGACTTCGCAACGTTGTTCCGCCACCAGCGCGCGAGGCGTCGGAATTGTAGCTGCGGTCTTCCTTTAGTCTTCGGCCCCGTGCGGGAGCTCTGCGACGAGGCGGTGTCTGCGGCGCTCGCGGCCGGAGCCTCGTACGCGGACGCGCGGGTCGTCCAGCGGCGCAGCCAGACAATCGCGACGCGGAACCGGCGGGTCGACCGGCTCGACGACGTCGAGAGCGAGGGAATCGGCGTCCGCGTGCTCGTCGGCGGCGCCTGGGGCTTCGCCTGCGACAACCGGCTGAGCAACGAGAGCGCGCGTTCCACGGCCCAACGCGCAGCCTCCTTCGCGCAAGCCGCGCCGGGTGGGCACGACCGCGCGCTCGCGCCGGTCGAGCCAGCGCAGGCCGAATACCACACACCGGTCGAGAAAGACCCCTTCGCGCTCTCGCTCGCCGACAAGGTCGAGCAGTGCCTGCGGGCGGAGCAGGCGATGCGGCACGACGAGGTCAAGGTCACCGCCGCGTTCGTCCGCGCGATGCGCGAGGAGAAGCTGTTCGTCTCGTCCGACGGTGCCGCCATCGAGCAGGAGCGCTTCGAGTGCGGCGCTGGCATCGACGCGATGGCCTCACGCGAGGGCATCACGCAGATCCGCAGCTACCCGAGCGCACACGGAGGCTCGAGCGCGCAGGCCGGCTGGGAGTACGTCGAAGGGCTCGCGCTGGAACGCGAAGCGCCTCGCGTCGGGGAGGAAGCCGCGGCCCTGCTGCGCGCCGACCCCTGCCCGGCCGGGATCACGACGGTCGTGATCGACTCCGAGCAGATGTTGATGCAGGTGCACGAGTCGGTCGGCCACCCGACGGAGCTCGACCGCGTCTACGGCACCGAGGCCGCGTACGCCGGCACGAGCTTCCTCAAGCCGCACGACCTCGGCTCGCTTCGGTACGGCTCCGAGCAGATGAACGTGACCGCCGATTCGACGACGCCCGGGGGTCTCGGGACCTTCGGCTACGACGACGAGGGCGTGCCCGCGCGGCGCGAGCCGGTCGTCGCGGAGGGCGTCCTGTGCGGCTTCCTCACCTCGCGCGAGATGGCCGCGCGAATCGGCAACGGCTCGGGCGGCTCAATGCGAGCGGACGGCTGGAGCCGGATGCCGCTCGTTCGGATGACGAACCTGAACCTCGAGCCGGGCGAAGGCTCGTTCGAGGAGCTGATCGCCGGCGTCGACGAGGGCGTCTACCTCGAGACGAACAAGAGCTGGTCGATCGACGACAAGCGGCTCAACTTCCAGTTCGGGACGCAGATCGCCTGGGAGATCAAGGACGGCAAGCTCGGCCGGATGCTGCGCGACGCGACCTACACGGGCCAGACGCCCGTCTTCTGGGCCTCGCTCGACGCCGTTGCCGGACCGGACGAGTGGGTGCTCCGCGGTCTCACGAACTGCGGCAAGGGCCAGCCGGGACAGTACGCGCACGTCTCGCACGGCACCTCGCCCGCCCGCTTCCGCAACGTGCAGGTCGGCTTCCGCAGCTGATGGACGCGCTCGAGCTTGCCCAGCGAGCGGTGCGGGCGGCAGAGGGCGACGAGGCCCTCGCTCTGGTCAACCGGGAGCGCTCCGGCCAGGCGCGTTTCGCGGGCTCGGAGGTCCACCAGCCGACGCTGATCGAGAACGAGGTGATCGAGCTCCAGATCGTGCGCGACGGGCGGCTCGGGCTCGCGGCCTCGAATCGCACCGACGACGACGCGCTGAAGGCACT
>VAXD01000067.1 GCA_005884155.1 Actinomycetota bacterium
GATAGGCAAGGGGAAGGCGACCGCCAAGGTGGATGGTCAGCTCGCGGCGCGCGGAACTCTCACTTTCGCGGTGGAGCGGGAATGATCGGCTCTTCGAACGGCGTCGGCGTCTCGATCACGGGCCTCGGCGCGCACGTTCCCGAGCGCGTCATGACCAACGACGAGCTCTCGACGATGATGGACACCTCCGACGAGTGGATCATGGAGCGCACCGGCATCCGCGAGCGCCGGATCGCTGCGCCGGAGGAGGCCCTCTCCGACCTGGCGCTGCCGGCAGCCAAAGAGTCGCTCGAGGACGCAGGCGTTGCGGCCGCCGACCTCGACCTGGTCATCGTCGCAACCGTCACGCCCGACATGGCGTTTCCGGCGACCGGCGCGATCCTTGCCGACCAGCTCGGCGCCGAGAATGCGGCCGCCTACGACCTCTCCGCGGGTTGCACCGGGTTCATGTACGCGGTCGCTCAGGCGTACGGGATGCTCGCGGGCGGGCTTGGCCAGCGCGCGCTCGTTGTGGGGGGCGACATCCTCTCGCGGATTCTCGACTGGAGCGACCGCAGCACGGCAGTGCTCTTCGGCGACGGTGTGGGCGCGGTCGTGCTCGAGCGAGTGGCAGAAGGCGGCTTCCTCGGCTTCGAGCTGGGCGCGGACGGCTCGGGCGGACAGCAGCTCTACCTGCTCGCCGGCGGCTCGCGCACTCCCGCAACCGCCGAGAGCGTGGCCGAGCGCCTGCACTTCGTGCAGATGAACGGCCGCGAGGTCTTCAAGTTCGCAACGCGGGTGCTCGTGTCGTCTGCGGAGGCAGTGCTGGCCGAGTGCGGGCGCACGATTGACGATGTGGACGTGTACGTTCCGCACCAGGCAAATGTGCGAATCATCGAATATGCGACCGAGAAACTCGGGATTCCGGAGGACAAGGTCGTGATCGACGTCGACCGCTACGGGAACACGTCGTCGGGCTCGATACCGCTCGCGCTCGCCGATGCGAAGCGCGAAGGGCGGCTGCAGCCCGGGCGGCTTGTCCTAATGACAGGAATGGGTGCGGGCCTCACGTGGGGCTCCGGTTTGATCGAATGGACTGACGGAGGACGAGGATGAGCGCGCAGAAAGTCGCATTTTGCTTCCCCGGGCAGGGCTCCCTGGCGGTTGGCATGGGCCGTGACATCGCCCACGCGGTGCCCGAGGCGATGGAGGTCTACCGCCGCGGCAGCGAGGCGTCGGGACTCGACCTGGTACGCCTGTGCTTCGAGGCGCCCGAGGAAGAGCTCGTCGAGACCGAAGTGCAGCAGCCGGCGCTCGTGGCGACGAGCCTCGCAGTCCTGGCGGCTGTGCGCAGCCAGGGGTTCGAGCCCGATTACGTCGTCGGCCATTCCGTCGGCGAGTTCGCGGCGCTCGCCGCCGCCCAGGCGCTGACGGACGAGGAGGCAATCGCGCTTGTGCGGGAGCGCGGGCTCGCGATGGCCGCGGCGGCGCGCGAGAATCCCGGCTCGATGGCCGCGATCCTCGGGCTCGACGACGCGATCGTCGAAGGGCTCTGCGAGCGAATCACGCGCGTCTGGCCGGCGAACTACAACTGCCCGGGCCAGATCGTCGTGTCGGGCGAGAGCCCGGCCGTCGACGAGTGTTGCGCCGAGGCCCAGCTCCAGGGAGCTCGCCGGACCGTGAAGCTGCGCGTGTCCGGCGCCTTCCATAGCCCGCTGGTCGCGCGCGCGGCAGAGCGCCTGCGGCCCGCGGTCGAGCGAGCTCGCTTCGCAGACCCGATGGCGCCGTTCATGTCGACGGTCACGGCGAAGATCGAGCCGGCTCAGCGAATGGCCGCGCTCCTCGTCGAGCAGCTGACGGCACCGGTCAAGTTCACGCAGGCTGCGCGCGAGCTGATGCGCCAGGGCGTCAAGGTCTTCGTCGAGGTCGGGCCGGGGAACGTCCTCACCGGTTTACTGAAGAGGATCGACAGAACGGTGAAGGCGATCCCGGTGGGCGATCTGGCCTCGCTCGAGAAGCTGCGGGAGATCCTCCACTCTGCCTGACGCCTTCTGCTCGCTCGAGGACAAGGTCGCGCTCGTCACCGGCGGGTCGCGCGGGATCGGGCGGGCGATCGCCCTGGAGCTCGGCCGCGCGGGCGCGGACGTTGTCGTCGGCTACAACACGGGCGCCGAGGAAGCCGAAGTGGTCGCGTCCGAAGCCGGCGGCCGAGCGGTGCAAGCTGACGTCTCCGATCCGGAGTCGGCGAAGAAGCTCGTCGACGAAGCGGGCGACCTCGACATCCTGGTCAACAACGCGGGCCTCACCCGCGACGGCCTGCTCGCCCGGATGCCCGACGACGACTGGCGCGCCGTGATCGAGACGAACCTCTCGTCGGTTTTCTACACCTGTCGCGCTGCGGTGCGCGGGATGATGAAGAGGCGGGCCGGCTCGATCGTGAACGTCTCGAGCATCGTCGGCCTGCACGGCAACTGGGGCCAGACGAACTACGGCGCGTCGAAGGCCGGGATCATCGGCTTCACGAGGTCGCTCGCTCGCGAGCTCGGCAGCCGCAACGTCAGAGTGAACGTGGTCGCGCCCGGCTACGTGAACACGCGCTTGACCGACGTGCTGCCAGAGGAAGCCCGTGACGCGATGCTGACGAACACGCCCCTCGGCCGGCTCGGAGACCCGGAAGATGTCGCGGGGGCGGTACGCTTCCTCTGCTCAGACGAGGCCTCGTTCATCACGGGCGAGGTACTGCTCGTCGACGGCGGTCTGGGGATGTGAACGGAGCTTCTCTCAACGGTAGGCGCAGGGTCGTCATCACCGGCCTCGGCGCCGTGACCCCGCTCGGCAACGACGTCGAGACGAGTTGGAAGAACCTGACCGCGGGTCGTTCGGGCGCGGGCCCCATCACGCAGTTCGATTCGAGCGAGTTCTACGTTCATTTCGCCTGCGAGGTGAAGGACTTCGACGCCACCGACTTCATCGAGCGGAAGCAGACGCGGCGCATGGACCGCTTCGCGCACCTGATCGTCGCTGCCGCCCGCATGGCCGAGCAGGACGCGAAGCTGGAGATCTCAAAAGAGCCTCACCGGATCGGCGCTGCGATCGCGACGGGCATCGGCGGCCTGAAGGCCTTTCAGGACTGCCATGCCGAGCTGATCGAGCGTGGCCCGGACCGCGTCAACCCGTTCTCGATCCCGGAGATCATCCCGAACATGGGGGCGGCCTGGGTGTCGATGCAGCTCGGGACACAAGGGCCGCTGAGCTCGCAGTGCACTGCCTGCGCCGCTTCGAACATGGCGCTCGGCGAGGGCGCGGACGCGATTCGGCTCGGTCGCGCGGACGTCATGCTCTGCGGCGGCACCGAGGCGCCGGTGACGGAGGTCGGCATCGCCGGCTTCAGCGCGATGCGGGCTTTGTCGCGCAGGAACGACGAGCCGGAGAAGGCTTCGCGGCCGTTCGACGCGCAGCGGGACGGTTTCGTCATGGGTGAGGCGGGCGCGGTGCTCGTCCTCGAGGAGCTCGAGCATGCGAAGGCGCGTGGGGCGAAGGTCTACGCGGAGATGCTCGGCTACGGAGTCTCTTCGGACGCGCGTCACATCACCGAGCCCGACCCGACCGGCCACAATCCGGCTCGCGCGATGACGATGGCCTTCCGCGACGCGGGCGTCGCGACGGACGAGATCGACTACATCAACGCGCACGGCACGTCGACGCCGCTTGGCGACGCATCGGAGACGCGTGTTCTGAAGCTCGCGCTCGGCGAGGAGAACGCGCGCAAGACGCCGGTCTCGTCGACGAAGGGCGCGACGGGCCATTGCCTCGGCGCCGCAGGCGCGGTCGAGGCGATCTTCACCACGCTTGCGGTCGAGCGCGGCTGCCTGCCGCCGACGATCAACTACGAGGATCCCGATCCCAAGTGCGATCTCGACTACATCCCGAACGAGGCCCGCGAGGCCGACGTGCGGGTCGGCGTCTCGAACTCGTTCGGCTTCGGCGGCCACAACGCCTGCATCGTCGTCCGCCGCTTCGAGGACTAGCTGAGGGATTGGCGAAACGCCGTAACCCACTCGGCAAAGCCTTTGCGGGCCGACCGTCACACCCAGCAGCCCAACCAGCCCAAGTCCATCTGGGTCAAGGCTGACCGCCGCAACCCTCTTGTCCCGCGCGATACGAAGCGCTGGCGCTCGCTCTACCGTGGCCGCGCGTCAGTGGAGCGGGAGTTCGGTCGGCTCAAGAACGAGTACGGGCTTGCGCCGCTACGGGTGCGAGGGCTTGAGCGGGTCGCTCTCCATGCTGACCTTGTGATGCTGGCGCGGTTGTCCCAGGCTCTTGCGCGAGTTCGCGCCATGCCGCGAGCCGCATAGAATCGGCGGCAGGACATGACAGCCGAAGAGGACATAGCGAGCGTCGCTGGTCAGCTGGCCGATCTCACTCGGACCGTGGAGGGGATGGCGAGCGAGATCAAAGAGGTGCGCGAACGCGCTGACAGCCAGCAAGAGCGCGCTAACAGCCAACAAGAGCGCACGGATATCCAGCAAGAGCGCATTGACCTCGCGGCGCGCGAACTAGCCGAAGTCAGTGACCGCTTGCAAGCTGCGGCGAACGCGCTCCGAGAATCCATCTGATCTGCCCGTTCGGCGAGCGTTCGCGATGCAGAACGCGTTTCGCCAATCCTTTCGCCAATCCCTCAGCTACAAGCGTCCGCGTAGAAGCGCAGGTAGTCGGCGAAGTGCGCGTCCCAGTAGTGCCCGTTGTGGCTGCCGGGCCACACGTGGAAGCTGACGTCGGCGCCGTAGGCACCTAGCTCACGCGCGAGGGTTGTGGCGGTCGGGCGAAGCTGGTCCTGGGCGCCGACGTCGATCCAGACGGGTGCGTGGTAGGGCGAGCGGCTGCGCGCGAGCCGGAGCAAGTCGTGCCGCGCGAAGTCGGGTGCGTCGTCGAACGCGAACGTCGCTTCGGGAGAACCGCGGGCGAACACGGCAGGCGAGTGGCCGCCGACCGCGCAGAAGCGCTTCGCGTCGAGCCGGCCGAGGTCGAGCGCGCCGAAGCCGCCCATCGAGATCCCTCCGATGGCAACGCGGTGCGGGTTGGGGCCGGAGCGCGCGAGTGCGGCCGGAATCGCTTCCCGGAGGACGTATGAACCCCAGGGGCCCTCGCGGTTGTCATGCCACCAGCCCGTGTCCCCTTCCGGCAGGAAGACGACAGGCGCTCGGTCGCCGAGCCGCCGCAGCGCCGCTAGGAATGCCGGGCTGAGGGTTTCCCGGGGCGCCGCACCGTAACCGTGCAGGAAGACGAGGAGCGTCCGGCCCTTACCTCCTCCGGCCGGGGTCGCGAGGGCCTCGAACATCGGTCGGCCCATCAGCTTGCTCTCGAGCGTGAAGCTCGTGACCTTCGGAGCGGCGCCTGGCTTCGTCCTCTCCGAATTGCATCCGCCGGCGCAGACACAGAGGACGACCACCGTCGCGAGCAACGTCGCAGGTCCCCGTTGCATCGGTCGATGCTACTGCCCGCGAATGGGATCGCTGCTGCCGGGGAGCGGTTCGATCGCGTCGGCTAGGCTCGAAGCCGTGGACCGGTGGGCGACGTTCGACTGCTACGGCACGCTGATCGACTGGAACGGCGGGATCCGGCGTGAGCTCGCGCGTGTCTTCGGCGAGGAGCGGGCAGACGAGCTGCTCGCGCGCTACCACGAGCTCGAGCCTGAGCTCGAGGCGGACGGGTCGCGTTCCTACCGCGAGGTCTTGACCGAGGCGATGCGCCGGCTCGGCGCGCCTTCCGGCGAGGAGGACACGCTGGCCCGCTCGCTGCCGGACTGGCAGCCGTTCCCAGAGGTGCCGCAGGCGTTGCGCGAGTCGCGGGAGCGCGGGTGGAGGCTGGCAATCCTCTCGAATACGGACCGCGACTACATCGAGGCTTCGATGGACCGGATCGGGGTGCCCTTCGACGAGGTGATCGTGGCCTCCGAGGTCGGCTCGTACAAGCCCGCTCTCGGTCACTGGCGCGCGTTCGAGGAGGGCGTCGGCCGGCCGCCTGACGTGCACGTTGCCGCGAGCCTCTTCCACGACATCGCCCCAGCGAACGAGCTGAGGCTACCGTCGATCTGGATCAACCGGCTCGGCGAGCCGCCTGGTCCGCGCCCCACGCGGGAGCTACCCGACCTCGACCGCCTCGCAGACACGCTCGCGGAGCTCGCGTGACGATCGAGATCCGCGAGCCGACCGTCGACGAGGTGCACGCGATCCGGGAGGTGATCGAGGAGCACGCACAGGCCGCCTTCGGGGAGACCGAGCTGAGCGAAGAGGAGATCAGGAGCTGGCTCACGCGGCCGAAGCTCGTCGTCCGCGTCGCCGAACGCGAGGGGAAGCTCGTCGGCTACCTCGACGTGTATGCCGAGGACAGCGGCCGCTTTCCCGCAGACGCCCGTACCCTCGACCCCGAAGTGGCGGCGGCGCTGCTCGCCGAGGCTGAGGCGATCGGCCGCGAGAAGGGTGCCACGGTCGTACGCGCGTTTGTACAAGGGGACGATCCTGTTATGCGCGAGGTGCTCGAGGAGGTCGGCTGGCAGCCGATCCGCTACTCCTTTCAGATGCGGATCGACCTCGGGGAAGACCCACCCGAGCCGATCTGGCCGGACGGGCTCTCGCCGCGCAACCTCCGCCCCGGCGAAGAGGAACGCGTCTATGAGGCGAACATGGATGCCTTCGCCGACCACTGGGAGTTCGAGCGCACCTCGTTCGAGGAGTGGAGCGAGTTTGCCCTGACCCACAGTTTCGACCCGTCGCTCTGGTGGCTCGTCGAGGATGGGGAGGAGCTCGCGGCCTACTCGCTCAACTCCTGGCATTTCTCCGGCGATCCGCAGTTCGGCTGGATCGGGAACCTCGGCGTGCGCAAGCCCTGGCGCCGGCGCGGGCTGGCGACCGCTCTCCTGCGGCACTCCTTCCGGGACTTCCGGGGGCGCGGCGCTACGCGGGTCGGCCTCGGCGTCGACGGGGAGAACACGACCGGCGCTGTCCGGCTGTACGAGAGCGTCGGCATGCACGTCGCCCGCCGAAACGACACGTACGAGAAGAAGTTCTCGTGAGCGCCGAGCTCCGGGCGCCGACCGTGGACGATCTTCCAGTGCTGGTCGGGTTTTTCGACGAGCTCGAGAGCCGTTACGGCGACCTGAACCTCAGCGAGAGCAAGCTGCGCGACGACCTCACGCGCCGCAAAGAGAACGTCGAGCAGAACTATCGGATCGCCGTGGAGGACGGCAGGGTCACCGGCTGGGTCGCGCTCTGGTCGCCCGAGGGGCAGCCGGAACGGATCTTCCACAGCCCTCTGGCCCTCCCGCGCGAGCGCGAGCGGTACGCGCGCCTGCTCGACTGGGCCGAGGAGCGGGCGAACGAGATCGCGAGTGGGAAGGCCTCACGCGTACAGGCGAGCGCCGAGCAGGACGACAAGGAGCTCTCCGCAGAGCTTCGCGCCCGCGGCTTCGAGCGCGTCAGGCATTTCTTCGAGATGGAGATCGATCTCGCGGAGGACCCCGCTGAGCCGACCTGGCCGGACGGTCTCGCTGTGCGCGGCTTCGAGCGCTCTGATGCCCGCGCTGTCTACGACGCTGACATGGAGGCGTTCGAGGACCACTGGGACCCTTTCGCCGTCACTTTCGAGGAGTGGGGCCGCTACTTCTTCGACAGCTCGGACTTCGATCCGGATCTCTGGTTCGTGGTCGAGGACGAGGGTGAGCTTGCCGGGTTCTCACTCTGCTCGAAGCAACCTGAGACGACGACCGGCCACGTCCGTGTGCTCGGCGTTCGGCGGCCGTGGCGCCGGCGGGGTCTCGGCACGGCGCTCCTGCTCCACTCGTTCCGCGAGCTCCGCGCGCGCGGTTGCGAGCGTGTGCGCTTGATGGTGGACGGCGAGAACCTGACCGGCGCGGTGCAGCTGTACGAGCGGGCCGGCATGCACGTGGCGCGCCGCGCCGAGCGCTACTGGAAGGAGCTGCGGTGAGCCGCCTGCGGGCCAAGTGCCCGGACTGCGGAACCTTCACCGCTGTGGCGCTCGGGCCCGGCTACGAGTGCCACGCCTGCGGACGGGAGTTCGCTGCGGGGCTGGTGCGGGTGCCGCGCGCCTGGGGTGACGGAGGGCAGGCGATCGCCGAGGCCGCGCAGCTGCGAGTCCCGTATCCCGAGGTGGCGGTCGTCGAGGAGGACACGCTGGGCGACCAGACGCTTGCCCTCGCCGCCGAGCTACCGGAGCGCCCATTCGTTCTCGGAGGCTGCTGTTGCACGCACGTCGGTGCTGTCGAGGGGCTCGCCGCGCGTTACGACCGGTTGGCGCTCGTCTGGGTGGACGCCCACGGCGACCTCAATACGCCTGAGAGCTCTCCGACCGGGAACCTCTGGGGGATGCCGCTCCGGATGATCCTCGACTCGGGGGCGGTCGACGCCGAGGACACGATCTTGATCGGCGCCCGGAACCTCGATCCGCCCGAGGAGGAGCACATCGCGTCGATC
>VAXD01000068.1:0-520 GCA_005884155.1 Actinomycetota bacterium
CGCCGACCCAGGGGAGACGGTGCGCGTCGTCGGGCGCGACGAGCTGACGCTCCTCGTCGTGCGTCGGAACGAGGCGGGCCGGCCCTAGAGAGCCCGCCCGCCCCGTCCTGACCCCTAGGTGGTCGAGTGCGCCGCCTCGGCCGCGTTCGCCCCGATGGCGACGAGATCAGCCGGGTGGACCCACTCGTCGGCGAGCACGACGCCGTCGGCCGCCATGATCTTGTCGCGGAGCGGAATCGCCCAGCGGAGCTCGATCAGAGCAACCGCGGCGGTCTTCCCCTCCGGGATCGCATCGGCGACGTACCAGACGTCGGCGTCGTCGAACAGGTGCCCGTCGGAGAGCTCGGCGGCACCGGCCCCCATGGCGGATTCGAGCTCTTCGTCACCTCTCCCCGCGCCGATCAGGCCGCCGACGATCGCCCCGAAGTCCTCGGCCTCGCTCTTGCTGAGGTCGCTGGTCTGGACCGCCTCGAGCTCGCCGTTGACGTTCCTGACGATCATCAAGTCGATCAGCCGGACG
>VAXD01000068.1:557-13321 GCA_005884155.1 Actinomycetota bacterium
ATCGTGCCGTCGAAGCTGGTGCGGTCGAACCCGAGCACGAGCAGTTGCACCGGGCCGAAGGGCAGTCCCTCGCCGCTCATGACACACCCGCCAGCAGCTTGGCCTTCTGTGCGTCGAACTCGGCCTGGGTCAGAATGCCCTGGTCCTTGAGCGCGGCGAGCTTCTGGAGCTGCTCGACCATGTCGGTCTGCGGGGCTGCCGCCGGTGCCGGCGCTGGCTGGGCGGCTTGCTGCGCCTCGAGCTCGGCGATCCGGGCGTCCCGGTCGTAGTCCTCCTCGCGGCTCTGTTGCCCCCGCTTGCCGGCGTGGTAGGCAACACCGCCCACCACCGCGGCGCGCATCAGGGGCCGTCGTCGTCTTCCGAACATGTGCGTACCTCGCTTTCCGACTGCCGGTTTGCCTCCGCCAGACTCTCGGCTCGCCCGCGCGGCTGCATCGCCCGGTTGGGGTGAACCCACGTGCATGGCGGTCATCCCATCCGGGCGATGCACCGGAGCCCCGGGTAGCGCTTAGCTGCCGGACAAGGCAACGGGTAGGAGGTGTTGGATGAGAACGACGCAGGACTACGACGTGGGATCGACCGGCTACGCGGCGGGCGCGGCCTACGGCGGCGATGGGAGCGGCGTCGGCTGGGTGGTCTTCGCAGCGTCGATGCTCGGGCTCTCGGCCCTCTGGAACTTCTTCGACGGGATCGCGGCGATCTCGGGTGCTCACGTGTTCGTCGGGAACGCGCACTACGTCTTCAGCGACCTGAACACGTGGGGCTGGATCGTGTTGTGCCTCGGGATCCTGCAGGGCGCCGCCGCTCTCGTTGTCGTGACCGGCAGCGAGTGGGCGCGTTGGTTCGGAATCGCGTCTGCCGGCCTGAACGCGATCGGCCAGCTGATGTTCGCGCCGGCGTACCCGTGGTGGTCGCTGGCGATGTTCGCGATCGACATCCTGATCATCTACGGCCTCGCCGTCTACGGCGGGGCGCGACTCCGCGCCGGCTGATGCGGAGAGGCCTGGGGCGGCGCCTGAACCGGACGGAACCGGCGCCGCCCCGGCGCGCAGGATGAGGCTCCTCCACCGGCATCCCAAGCCGCAGGCAGAGACCGTGGTCGACGGACAGCCGGAGCTCGCGCCGCACGAGCTGCGTCAGCTGAGCACCGTGTTCGCGGCGCCGGGGTGGCTCGAGAACCTCGGTCGCGCGGCCTGGCTGCTGGTCGGGCTGTTCGCGCTGCTCTTCGGCCTTGTCTGGTTCCTCGGCGCGACGTACACGATCGGCGGACCGGTCGTGGCCGCGACGATCGTGGCCACGGTCGCGATGCCGCTGGTCGCCGGCCTCGCTCGCCATATGCCGCGGGCGGCCGCAGCGGTGCTCGTCCTCCTGGGGCTCGTGGCGATCGCCGTGCTGATCGTCGTGCTCGTGATCGGCGGGATCACGGCGCAGCGCGACTCGATTTCCCACCATTCGTCCCAGGCCGTGAACAAGGCGGAAGGCTGGCTGAAGAGCGTCGGCGTCGACAAGTCGGGCGCCGACGGCGCGGGGTCGGACGTCAAAACGGATGTCCCGAAAATCATCTCTACTCTGACCAAGGGGGTCATCAACGGGATCCGCGGCCTGGCCTCGGTCGTGTTCGGGCTCTCGCTCGCTGCGCTCAGCCTCCTCTTCCTGCTCAAGGACGGCCCGACGATGCGCGTGTGGGTCGACCGGCATCTCGGGTTACCGACGACCGTCGCCCACACGATCACCAGCGGTGTGATCCGGTCGCTCCGCGGCTACTTCCGCGGCGTGACGATCGTCGCGGCGTTCAACGGCGTCGTCGTCGGCATCGGTGCGCTGATCCTCGGCGTGCCGCTCGCCGGCACGATCGCCGTCGTCAGCTTCGTGACGGCGTACGTGCCGTTCATCGGTGCGTTCGTCGCGGGCGCGTTCGCCGTCGTCATCGCGCTCGGCGCGAACGGAACGACCACGGCTCTCATCATGCTCCTGATCGTGCTCCTGGCGAACGGGCTGCTTCAGAACCTGTTGCAACCGTTCGCGATGGGCTCCGCACTCGACCTCCACCCCCTCGTCGTCCTGGTCACCACGATCGCAGCGGGATGCCTCTTCGGGACGCTCGGCTTGATCCTGTCCGCGCCGCTCCTCTCAGCGGCCGTGCACGTCAACCGCGACCTCTCGCGAGCGAGAGCTCAGGCGGCGGCTCAGCTGAGCGACGAGGTCGAGTCTTCCAGCGCGACGGCGACGTCGTAGCCGATCGCGAGCCCGAGCTTCGGCGCGGCGGAGATCACCCGGGCGGCGCCGACGTCGGGCAGGACCGCAATCAGGCAGCCGACGAGCTCGTCGTCGGAGGTGTCGTACTGACGAGCACATTCGAGTGCGTCGAGGTACGACGGCGGAGCGGCGTCCGCCGCGATCAGCGCGCCGAGGCGGACGAGTGCGTGGGACTTCGGGTCGAGCCCCGATTGCGAGAGGTTCGAACGCTCGCTTGCAAGCAGCGAGTCGATGTAGGCGTCGTCGCCGATCGTGAGCTTGCGGAGCGTGCCCTCATGGTTATCCACCGGATCATCGGATCTCACTCCGGTTCTCCGGAAGAGTCATCACCCTCCGAGGATGAACTGAGCTACTCCTTGTCGGAGACGAGGACGCGCAGGTGCTCGGAGAGGCCGAGCCGGCGCGCCTCCGCGATCGCGTCGCTGCGGCTCGAGACGCCGAGCTTGCGGTAGACCGAGATCGCCTGCGTCTTGATCGTGTTGCGCGAGACATAGAGCTGCTCCGCGATCTCGCGGAACGAGAAGTGCGTCGCGAGCAGCGGCAGCAGGCGAAGCTCGGCCGGGGTCAGGCCTGCGACGCTTCCTTCCTGGTCGGAGACCGCGTCGGCCTCGCGCTGCAGCTCCTCGCCGCTCGCCGCCAGCATCCCCAGGCCCGGGATTCGCGTGACCACGTCGTCGATCTCGATCAGAAGCTCCTCGACGGCCGGACCGTCCCGCAGCGTGATGAACCCACGGCCGAGCTCGATCCTGGTCTGTGCGGCAAGCCACGGGATCGCGATCGTGAGATAGGGGAGCAGCTCCTGCGCCGCGGTCAGGCAGGCGCGCGCTTCGTTCCAGCGTCCACGGTAGAGCAGCGTCTGCGCGGTCGCGGCGTGCTCCAGCGCTCGAGCCGGCGCTCCTTCGACCCCAGACGTAGTGACGAGCTCGTTCGCTTCCTTTGCGAGCTCCTCCGCCTTGTCGTGATCGTCAAGCTTTCTGGCCAGCAACGCGCGCTCGGCGAGCGCGACGACCTGGGTCTCGGTGGAACCGTGCTCGGCAGCGCACGCCGCGGCGGAGGCGAGGACCTCGTCGGCCTGCTCGTCCTCGTCGAGCAAGAGCAGCGCCGCTCCTTGCGCGACCAGCGCGCTGGGGCGCCAGTTGCTCCCCTCCGCCAGGCCCGCCAGCGCCGCCCCCGCGTCCGCGAGCATCCGCTTCGCGCCCTTTCGGCACAGCCAGGCGTTGAGCACGCTGATCCAGGGCTGGATCGAGCGGCTTCCGTCGGGGAGCTTGCCTGAAAACCTTCCGCGCATCGCCGCGTCGAGCCAGCGCTCCGCATCCTCGGTGCGTCCTCGGAGGGCGTGGATCCGGCAGCCGTGCAGGGCGACCGCCGGGTAGCGCTCCAGCAGCCCCGCCCGCTCGAAGCGCTTGAACCAGTACTCGAGCGTCGCCACGCGCCCCGAGTAGTAGAGCGGGAAGGCGATCGCGGCGAGGATGCCGGCCGCCCGGTCCGTGTCGCCCGCCGCATACGCGTGCTCGAGCGCGGATTCCTCGTCCTCGGCCGCCTCGAACCAGTCGGCGGCGCGGCCGTGCAGCGCCGGGACGAGGTCGGGCTCGTGCTCGGCGAGCTCGCGCTGCAGCAGCTCGCGGAAGAGGTGGTGGTAGCGATACCACTCTCGCCGGTTGTCTAGCGGAACCAGGAAAAGATTCGCTCGCTCGATCTTCTCGAGCTGCCGCCCCGAGCCCTCGTCCTCCAGGACCGCGTCGCAGAGCGCGCCGCACATCCGGTCCAGCACCGACGTGCGGCGAAGGAAGCGCAGCGGGCCCGGCCGCAGCCGAGACAGGTACTCGGACTGGAAGTAGTCCGCGAGATAGCGGTCGTCGCCGCCGAAACGGGTCAGGTCCCGGCCCGTCTGCTCCCCGTCCCGGATCGAGAGCGCGGCGAGGTAGAGCGCGGCGGCCCAGCCCTCACAGTGCTCGATCAGCTCCTTCGCGCGCGCGTCGCTCAGCGACACGCCGGTTGCGCGGAGGAGCAGCTGAGCCTCGCGCTTGCTCAAAGCCATCTCCTCGGCGCCGAGCTCGAGCAGCCTTCCGCTCGCGCGCAGCGGCGCAAGCGGCAGCGTCGGAGCGACGCGCCCGGACGCGACGAGCATCGATCCCTCGACCTCGTCGTCGATCAGGGCAGCGACCGTCTCGAGCGCCGCCCTGGACCGCAGGACGTTGAAGTCGTCGAGCACGAGCACGATCGGGTGCCGCGCCGAGATCTCGGCGGCCAGCCGCGGAACCGCCGTCGACCAGACTGCCGGAGACGGCTTGCGGAGTGCGTCAACGAGCCGTGGGTCGAGCGGCTTGTCCCGCATCAGCGCAGCCGCGATGTGGCGGAGCAGGACGACGGGGTCGTTGTCCCGGTCGTCGAGCGTGACCCACGCAAACGAGCGCGAGTCCCGCGCGGCCCATTGGGACAGGAGTGTGGTCTTCCCGTAGCCGGCCGGCGCGATGACGGTCGTGACCGGGATCGTGGTGGTTGCCCGCAGCCGGTTGACGAGCACCGTCCGCGAGACCGTTCCGGGCCGAAGCACCGGTATCTGGACCTTCGACTCCAGGAACTCGAACGGTTGCTCCTCAGGCGCAAGCTGGAGGTGGGCGCGGGGGGTCGGGCGCGCCTTGGCAGCCGCCGACCCGGTCCTCCGTCCGCCTGAACTCATGAAAGCGCCCTCCAGTGCCCGGTCGATGGCAGGGACTGCCACCGATTCAGGCCAGTATCCAGCACGAAGCCTCCAGCTGGCAATGGAGCCTTCACGACTCTTCCCGGCCGCCGGGCACGCACGTCGTTGTCGTGCGCGCACCACGCCGCGAAACCCACATTTGCACGCGCTTTCCGTATCCTGGCTTCATGGAGCCCGCCGTCGTTCCTGCCCTTTCCGATCAAAGCCGTGCGGGCTCAGCCGCCGTCACCGTCGCAGGCGTCGGGGCCCTCGGAGCCCTCGCGGCAGCGACGACGATCATCGGCGGCTGGCACAGCTCCGTCATGCAAGACCCAGAGGTGACCGCTGTTCTCAAAGGGCTGACCGTCGCCTCCTATGTGGCCGTTGGTGCGTACACCTGGTGGCACCGCCCGCACAGCCGGCTCGGGCCGCTCGTGGCCGTGGCCGGCTTTCTCTATACCGCGGCGGCACTCACCGCGTCCGCGCGACCACTGCCTTTCGCGGTTGGTCGTCTCACGACCGCCGCCCTCGTCACCTACTTCGTCTATCTCTTTCTCTGCTTCCCGCGCGACAGGCTCAGCTCGGCGTTCGAGCGCCGATTCGTCCTCCTCTTCGCCGCGGCGACATCGGGCGTGTGGGTCGTGGTGCTCGTGCTCGCCGACACGCTGCCCCGCAGCGGGGCGCTCAGCGACTGCATGGAGCGATGCCCCAAGAACCCGTTTCAGGCAGTCGACGGGTCTCACACGTTGACGCAAGCCGTCAACCTGACCGCGAACACCATCACTGCGCTCGGGCTTCTCGCGCTCATCGTTCTGCTCGTGCGGCGGGCCGACTCTCCCGCGCACCTGCGTCGCCGGGCGATCGTCCCACTGCTCTACGCCGCCATCGTTTTCAGCGCGACGTATGCGATCTACAGCCTGCTCAGCCAGGCGAATGCCGGCCCGAACGTGCACCTGTTCCGGATCCTGACCGCGGCCGGCGCGATCGCGATCCCGGCCGCGTTGCTCGTCGGCCAGTTCCGGGGCCGGATCTTCGCCGCCACGAACCTCTGGCGGCTGCTGGAGACCGCTCCGGGGCACGGCCTCACGCCTGTGTGGGTCGAAGACCTCCTCGGGAGCTCGCTCGGCGACCCGTCCTTCGCGCTGGCGCTCTGGGCGCCGGAGCGGAACGGCTACGTCGACGCGCTCGGCGCGCCGTTCGAGCTTCCCGCGCCGTCGGTCGGCCGCAGTGTGACGCGAATCGACCGCGAAGGCAGACCCGCGATCGCCTTGTTACACGATCCCCTGCTCGAAGACGAGCCGGAGGTCGTCGACGGTCTCGGGGCTACCGCGCTGATGCTGCTCGAGAATGCCCGTCTCGTCGAGGGCCTCCAGGCCTCACGTGCCCGCATGGTCGAGTCGGGCGAACGCGAGCGGCTCCGCCTCGAGCGCAACCTGCACGACGGAGCCCAGCAGCGGCTGATGGCGATCCGCATCAAGCTGGCCCTCGCCCGAGAGCACGTCGGCGACGCCGAGCTCGGGGCGCAGCTGGACGAGCTCGACTCGGATGCGGCAGCGGCGGTCGAGGAGCTCCGCGAGCTCGCGCACGGCATCTACCCGACCGTCCTGCGCGAGCGGGGCCTTGCCGAGGCGCTGAAGGCGTTCCTCCAGACGACTCCCGCTCCCATTCGAATCGTCGACCGAGGCGCCGGGCGAGCGGCTTCGGGCATCGAAGTCGCCGTCTACTACTGCTCGCTCGAGGCGATCCAGAACGCCGTCAAGCACGCGGGGCCGGACTCGAGCATCACCGTGACGGTCGGTCGCTCCGGCCGTCGCATCGAGTTCGAGGTCGCCGACAACGGTGTCGGCTTCTGGCCGGACCGGCACGCCGACGGAATGGGGCTCGTCAGCATGCGAGACCGGATCGCGGCGGTCGACGGCGAGCTCGAGGTGGATTCCTCACCCGGACGCGGAACGGTCGTCTCCGGCAGCGTTCCCGTCGCTCTCGAACCCGTTGCGGACAGCCCAGAGCGCGAGCTGGGTTCGTGAGCTGAGCGACAGCTTCGCGAGGATGCTCGAGACGTGCGCTCGGGCAGTTCGCTCGGTGATCGAGAGCTCGACCGCGATGGCCTTGTTCGCCTCGCCCTTCGCAACGAGCCGGAGCACGTCGAGCTCGCGTGAGGTTAGGGCACGCGTCGCGGGGTGCGCCGCCAGGTGTCCTGCGACCAGCGGCCTGGTGACCTTGGAATCGAGCTGGAGATCGCCACGGTGGGCAGCACGCACCGACGCGGCGACCTCGTCTGCGTCCGCGTCCTTCAGCAGATAGCCGGAAGCGCCGGCCTCGAGGGCGTCGCGCACGCGCTGCTCGTCGCCGAACGACGTGAGAACGACGACCGCCAGGTCGTCGTAGCGCGCCAGGATGCGGCGAGTGGACTCGACCCCGTCGAGCGGCTCCATCTTCATGTCCATCAGGACGACGTCAGGACGCCTTCCCTCGGCGTCGAGGCGCTCAAGAGCCTCGAGCGCCTCCACTCCTCCCTCCACGTCCGCGACGATGTCGAGGTCAGGCTCGCTGCCGAGGAAGGCCAGTAGACCATGGCGCACGACGGCGTGGTCGTCGACGATGAGGATCCGGATCCGGCGGTCGTCAGGCTCCATTTTGAGCCGCAGCCAAAGGCGTTTCGATCCGTACCACAGTTCCGTGTTCGGCCGAGCTGGAGATAGTGAGGGCGGCACCGATCTCGTCCGCGCGGGCCTGCATCGATTCGAGGCCGTAATGGCCGGGCTCGCGGCGCTCGGGGTCGAAGCCGCAGCCGTCATCACGAACCTCGAGATGGACGGCTTCCTGACCCACTCCAACCCGGACGGCGGCGGTCGTCGCGTCTGCGTGCCTGACGGTGTTCACGAGCGCCTCGCGCACGATCCCGAACAGCTCCGTCTCCGCGCGATGGGAGATCGGCAGGCTGTCGACCGGCCCCGAGACGTCGACGGTGAGCTCCGTCTCGTACGACAGCTGGTCTGCGTACTTGCCGACGGCGGCCACGAGCCCGTTCTCGACCGGGTCCTGTCGGAGCTCGAAGATCAGCCCGCGCATCTCCGTCTGGGCACCCCGCGTCAGCTCCCCGATCGCGGTAAGTGCGCGTGCGATCGGGCCCGACACGCTGACCTCGTGATTCCTGAGGGCCTTCTCGGCCGTCCGCGTCTGCAGGATCGTCGAGAAAAGCGCCTGCGAGACCGAGTCGTGGAGGTCCCGCGCAATTCGGTGACGCTCCGCGAGCGCCTGCCGGCCTTCGCGGCGCTTCGCCTCGACGAGCGCGGCGGCCGATTGCTCGCGCTCGCTCAGCAGCGCCGCGAGCAACAACGTGGTCAGCGCGATGACGCAGATGTAGAGCTGCGTCCCGAGCGTCTTGCTGTCGATCTGCTGACGGGAGAACGGGCCGAGATTGTGCGCCGTCAGGCCGATCGTCGTTCCGGCCACGACCAGCAACGCCACGGTCGCACCCGGAGCTCTGAAGTGGCGTTGGTCGACACGGCGACCCCGGCGAGCATCAGGACAGCGGCCAGGAGGAACGCGCCCTCATAGGTCTTGACGCGGTGCCAGGAGGCGGCGGGCCGCGAGGCCCAAACGATCACGAAGGGCACAACGGTGAGAGCGCCGGCAAGGTCGCCCAGCCACCAAGTTCTCCAGAACGTGGCCACTTCGTCCGTCCCGATCACGCCGCCGGCCAGCATCGAGAGCGTCCCAACCGTCGCGCTGATCGCCGTCGCGACGGCGAGCGCGCCGAACATACCCGTCACCTGCTCCATCCGGTCCAGCTCCGCGCGCGCGCCGATCAAACGGTGCAGCAGCAGCGCGCCGACGAGGATCTCCACCATGTTCCCGAACTGCTGGCCAACCAGGCTGCTGAGCGGCAAAGCGTCGTGGCCCTGGAGGAGCTCGAGATTCACGACGAGGTCGCCGAGGAACACGCCTGGCCACCAGCGCAGACCCCACAGGTAGAGGACGGCGATACCGAGCCCCGCGGGCGGCCAGATGGCCGAGACCGAACCGGTGTAGCTGAGGGCCTGGCCGGCTTTGGCCGCGCCGTAGTACGCCAGCGCGAGAGCGAGGATTCCGGTGATGTAACGCGCGCGCGGTCGGAGAGTGACACTCAGCCGGCGCATCGCCGCCCGATCGGGAAGAGCTTGGATTTGAGTGCTCATCCGGCCTCCAGTCGCTCCGGCGACGAGACAAAACTACCGACGGCGGCCCGTCACGCCAAGCCGGTCAAATGTCGCACCGCGGATGGGCGCTTTGCCCGATGCGAAGCCAGCCGCCAAACGGGATGATTCTTGCGTGCGCCTGGCAGGCGCACGCTTGCGCGTCCGTCAGCAACCGGAAGAAAGTCGCAGCCCGAACATGAGCGCCATTCGCGTCGTCCTCGGTGAAGACAGCTTCCTCGCGCGCGAGGCGATCAGCCGCGTGCTCGAGCGGGCCGAAGGGATCGAGCTGCTCGCCGCCTGCGGCGATCTCGACAGCCTGCGCGCCTCGATCGATGAGATGCGGCCCGACGTCGTCGTGGCCGACATCCGCATGCCGCCGGAGAACACCGACGAGGGGATCCGGCTCGCCGCGGAGCTGCGCTCGACCCACCCGGAGATCGGCGTGGTCGTGCTCAGCCAGCACGCGGAGCCGACGTACGCGGTCGTGCTCTTCGAGCAGGGCTCCGAGCGGCGCGCCTACCTGCTCAAGGACAGCGTGCGCAGCCCGGCCGAGCTGAGCCGCGCCCTGCATACGGTCGCCGAGGGCGGCTCGGTCGTCGACCCGATCGTCGTCGAGCAGCTCGTCGAGGCACGCCGGCGGCGCGAGGACGCGCAGCTGGACACCCTCACGCCCCGGGAGCTCGAGATCCTGGCGATGATCGCGGAAGGGCGAAGCAACGCGGCAATCGCCGAGGCGCTCGTGGTGACGAAGCGGGCGGTCGAGCGCCACATCAACAGCATCTTCCTGAAGCTCGACCTGCGGGACGCCGAGGACGTCAGCCGCCGGGTCAAGGCCGCGCTGCTGTACCTCTCCGGGGAGGCTGCCCGCTCGTCCTGACACATGCGGGCACCAATGCCACCGCCAGGCGGGGGTGTCATCATCCACCGGAGGGCTAGGCACTCCCATGGAACCTGCGGCGCACGAGGAATACCGAGTCGGCGAACCTGCAGGCGCAGGGGTGCTCGCGGTGGACGACCGGGCGTCGTTCCTCGGGGTCGTTCGTGAGCTCGTTCGTGCGACGCCGGGCCTGGTCATGGTCGGCGAGGCATCCAGCGCCGAGGAGGCGCTCGAGCTCGTCGAACAGCTGAGACCGGATCTCGTCCTGATGGACGTGCGCATGCCGGGGATCGGCGGGGTCGGGGCCGCCTACCTGATCAAGGCGGCTCATCCCTCGACGATCGTCGCGCTCCTCTCCACCACGCGGCCCGAGGACCTGGCCCCGGAGGCCGAGAAGTGCCCCGCGGACGCGGTGATCTGGAAAAACGACTTGCGCCCATCCGTCCTCGAAGAGGTCTGGCGCAGGTTCCGCGAGCCGCCGCTCGCAACCACGTAGCCACGTCATCCGCTCCGGATGATGCGCGCGAGGCTCTGAGGGCGGAACCTGCCAACCGTGGCTCAGTCCGTTCCCGCCGCCGCCGCGCACGAGCACACTCGCCTTGCCTGGCGCACGTGGGTGCCGTGGGCGCTGGTCGTCCTCGCCGCCGTGATCGGCCTGGTGGCCGCCCTGAACGTCTGGGTCAAGCGTCAGGCGCTCAGCACGGACAACTTCACAAACGCGAGCTCTCAGCTGATCGAGAACGAACAGATTCGAGGAGCGCTGTCCGTCTACCTGGTGAATCAGCTCTATGCGAACGTCGACGTGTCGGCTGCGCTCGAGCAGCGCCTGCCGCCCCAGGTGAAGGGCCTCGCTCCGACGATCGCAGGTGCACTGCAGCAGCCCGCCGTCCAGGCGACGGATGCACTGCTTGCGCGACCACGCATCCAAGCGCTTTGGCGGGAGTCGGTGCGTCGCGCGCATGAGGCGTTCCTGGCCCTGCTCAACGGGAAGCACAACCTCCTGGTGTCGACGAACGGCCAAGTGGTGCTCGACTTACGACCGCTCGTCGAACAATTGGCCGCGCAGTTCGGGCTGAGCGGAGAGCGGTTGAAGCAGCTGCCTCCCGACGCGGGCCAGATCGTGATCTTGAAGGGGAACCAGCTCCAGACCGCGCGCCGCTCGGTGAAAGTGGTCCGAGCACTCAGCTACTTCCTTTTGTTTCTCGTGCTCGCGCTGTTCGCGGCCGCCATCTGGCTGGCTGATGGTCGGCGCCGGAAGCTCCTGATGGGCTGCGGGGTCAGCGTGCTGATCGTCGGCCTGATCGTGCTCGTCGTGCGGCGGTACGCGGGCAACTACCTCGTCGATGCGCTGACGAACAATCCCGAGCAGAAGCACCCGATCAGCGCGGTCTGGGCGATCGAGACGCAGCTGCTGCGGAACGTCGGCATCAACGCCGTCGTCTACGGCATCGGAATCATGTTCGCGGCCTGGATCGCGGGCACGTCGAGGGCGGCCACGTGGATCCGCCGCCAGCTCGCGCCAACCATGCGAAGCCATCCAGTCGTGATCTACGCAGCCGTCGCCCTGGCGCTCTTCCTCGTCCTGATCTCCGGGCCGACCGATGCCCAGCGCATCTACCCGCTCCTGATCCTGTTCGCCTTCGCCTTCGTCGGCACGGAGGTCCTGCGGCGCCAGACCGAACGCGAGTTCCCGGCGGCCGGCGGAGGTGAGCTGGGCACATGAGGCTGGGCCCGGAGTTCGCGCTGACCGCGATCGTGACCGCAGGCGTCGGGGTCGGGATGGTCCGCATGGGCCTGCGGAAACGCCTTTTGGAGGCGCGGGCGGACAGCCGTCGCTGCCCCTCATGCGGCCAGATCGTCAAGGCCAGGCACTGCCCACGCTGCTCCCGTTCGTGAGCGCCCGCGCCGGCTCGGAAGCATGGCCGGGATCGCAGAGCCGCTGAGCATCACCTGGATCGGACACAGCACCGTTCTCGTAAAAACCGACGGCGTCCGGCTCCTCACCGATCCACTGCTGCGCCCGCGTGTGGCGCACCTGCTCCGCGTAGGTGCCCCCGCCCCACGAGTCGATCAGGTTGACGCGGTTCTCCTGTCACACGTCCACTACGACCACCTCGACTGGCGCTCGCTCGAGCTCGTTCGTGCGGGCATGGTGGTCGCGCCTCGCGGCGCGCGCGGGCTGCTCGAGGGCCGGGGCTTCGGAGACGTCGTCGAGCTCGAAGAGGGCGACGCGGTCGATGTCGGCCCGGTCACGGTCGTCGCCACGCATGCCGAGCACCATGCGCGGCGCCTGCCGTTGGCCGCGGAGATACCCGCGCTCGGGTTCATCGTCAACGGCGTGTACTTCGCGGGCGACACGGACGTCTTCGACGGGATGCGCGCGCTCGCGCCTTCCCTTGACGTCGCGCTTCTCCCCATCGCCGGCTGGGGCCCTCGGGTCGGACCGGGCCACCTCGACCCGCAGCGCGCTGCCGAGGCCTTGCGGCTCCTTAGGCCGCGGGTCGCTGTTCCGATTCACTGGGGCACCTACCGGCGCATCGGCCTGAGCCGCGACGAGGCGACGCTGCGCGAGCCGGCCGAGCGGTTCGCCCGCCTCGCGGCCGAGCTGGCGCCCGAGGTGGAGATCCGAATCCTCGCCCCAGGTGAGCGTCTCGAGCTGGCGGCATCTGTCGAAGGGGCCCCGCGTTGAGCTTCCTGCACAAACGGTGGTTCAAGCGCGCCGCGCTCGCCACGCTGAGCCTGGCGATCGTCGTCGTGACCTTCGTCTTCC
>VAXD01000068.1:13383-19802 GCA_005884155.1 Actinomycetota bacterium
GCTCCTCGCCGCGACCGCGATCAACCTCGTGACGTTCGCGCCGCCGTGGCAGGTCGCGCTCCCGGGGCTCTCCTTCGTCCAGGCGCTGACGGTGACGCAGGCTTCCACGGCGCTCTCGATCGTCGTCCCCGGCGGAATTGCCGCCGGCGTGGCCGGCTCGGTCGGGGTGCTGCGCGGGTGGCACTTTCCGGCTCGAGACATCGGGCGCGCCGTCACGCTGACCGGCCTCTGGAATCAGTTCCTCAACCTCTCGTTTCCGATCGTCGCCGTCTTCGCGCTCGCACTCTCCGGCGAGAGCACCGCGACGCTCGCGACGGTCGCGTTCGTCGGCGTCGCGGTCCTCGGGATCGTGATCGCCGGCTTCGTCCTGATCCTCCTCAGCCGCCGCCTGGCGCACGATGTCGGCGACGTCGCGGCGCGCTTCGCGAACTGGGCGCTTGGCAAGGTCCGCCGCGGGCCCGTCACCTGGAGTGGAGAGAACTTCGAGCGTTTCCGCGAGGAGGCCGGAACGTTCCTCGAAAGGCGGTGGCATTTGCTCACCGGCGCAACGCTGCTGGGCAACATCACGGTCTTTCTCGTCCTGCTCGCCTCGCTCAGAACGCTAGGCGTGTCCTCGTCGCAGGTGACCCTGGTCGAGGCCTTCGCATCGTGGGCGCTCGTTCGCCTGCTCGGAGCGATCCCGATCACCCCTGGCGGAATCGGCGTGATCGAGCTCGGACTGACCGGCGCGCTGATCGGGTTCGGCGGGCACAGGGCGAGCGTCGTCGCCGCCGTGCTGGTCTACCGCTTCCTGACGACGGTTCCGACGCTGATCCTCGGCCTGGCGGCCGCCTTCACGTGGCGCCGCCAGCGCGGGCGCGCCGAGCCGACGCCGACCGGAGCCTGACCGCCGCTTTCACCCGGTCAGGACGATGCCGCGCCACCCCGCGCGCCGGAAAATGGCGGCGACTCACACCCGGCAAGGGAGGAGCGAACAATGGAAGACGTTCATCTCGGAGGAAAGTTCTGGATGTCGCTGCTCGGAATCGTGATCGGAGCTGTCTTCGGATGCATCCTGATCTTCCTGCTCGTCGCCGGAGCCTGGGCCAGGTGGGGAGCGATCGGCGCGCTCATCTTTTTCGGCCTCCTACTGGCCGGGGTTTCGTACGTCTACGACCGCACCCACATGCGGAAATACGAAGACTGATCGCCGATGAGGCTCGAGCTGGGGAAGCGGGCGCGCTGCAGCGACGGCGCTGCTCGTGAGCTCGTTGACCTCGTCGTCGACGCGGACAGCAGCCGCGTGACCCATCTCGTCGTCCAGCCCGAGAACGATCCCGAAGCGGCCAGGCTGGTGCCGCTCGACCTCGCGGAGGTGGGCGCGAACGACGAGATCTCGCTGCGCTGCACTACGCAGGAGCTCGAGGAGATGTCGCTCGTGCACGAGCACGCTCTTCTCCGGGCAGGCGAGCGCGCCGAGAAGGAAGACGGCTGGGACGTCGGCGCGCGCGACATGCAAGTCATTCCCGACTACTCGCCGGCGCCCTTCGCAGGAGATCTCGCCTCGGAGGTCATCGTGTCCTACGACCGCGTCCCGACCGGCGAGATCGAGCTCCGCCACGCGAGCGCGATCTATTCGGCGGATCAGCACCACCTCGGCAGCGTCGACGGGGTGGTCGTTGACGCCGACGGGCTGATCAGCCATCTCCTGCTCGAGCGTGGCCACCTCTGGTGGAAGCGCGAGATCTCGATTCCCGCCGCCGCGATCGCCGAGCTCTCGACCGACATGGTCACTCTCGGCGTGAAGAAAGGCGAGCTGGGCGCGTTTCCTTCAGTGCCCGACTAGCTCGAGCTCGTCGAGCACGACGGTGCCGCTGAGGAAGTCGTGCAGGCCGCGCCGCCGGCCGTCGACCAGAACCGGCAGGAAGCCGGCGAACAGCGGGATGATCGCAAGGATCAGCCCGACGAAGCGCACCAGCGAGCGAGTCACGGACGGCGGCTTGGCCGACGGCCCGACCACGCGGACTCTCAGGGCTCGCATCCCCGGCGTCTGCCCTGTCGCGCTCCAGAAGGCGACGAAGTAGGCGCGGCGAACCACCCGATCCCCGCGAGCGACGCGTCGAGCCAGTTCGGCCCGAAATTGCCTGCCAGCGCGAGCACGAGCGCGATCGACGCGCCGACCACGAGGAACCCCAGCTGAGCGAGCGCCGCGTCGAGCACGAGGGCCACACCCCTGGTCGCGATGCCTCCGAACCCCGCCGGCTCTGCGGGCTTCCGCCCGAGCAAGTCCCGTGCCCGCCCCTCCAGGCGCCCGTCGAACGCCCGCAGCCGCCGGCTCGCCGTCGCCGCCACTTCCTCGCCGTAGGTCGTCGCCTGGCTCGTGAGCGCTGCGCGAACCTCGGCGCCGGAGAGCACCTCCGTGAGCGCCTGCTTGAACGCGGCGCTCTCGACGAGGCGCTGCGTGAGCTGCTCCAGCTGGTCCCCGCCCCGCCCCGCTCCGTTGTCCGGCTGCTTTGGAGCGTCGAGGAACCCGGCCGCGACCCGCTCGACGACGTTGTGCTGGGCGAGCGATCGCCCGAACGCCTCCGGCAACGGCCCTGCAAGAAGCGCGTCGAGTGCCCGTTCGTAGGCGAGCCGCTCGAACTTCACGAAGCCTTGTCCAGCGCTCGCAGGATCTTGGGCGACATAGCCCAGAGCAGGTAGCCCGCGCCCGGCCCGGCGTCTCCGTCGATCCCGATCGCGGCGACGCCGCCCTTCTTCAGCTGGACCTGCATCCCCTGCTCGCTCCCGGCGCAGAGGATCGACGCGAGCGTCGAGAGGTACGGCTCGTGCCCGACGAGCGCAATCGAGCGCTCCTGCTTCCCGCGCAGGACGTCGAGCGCCGCTGCCGCCGGCTTGTCCGCCTCGAGCGGAGAACAGTCCTGCGGCTCCGGCCAGCCCGCCTCTTCGTGCAGCAACACCGCCGTTTCCCAGGCCCGCGCGTACCCGCTCGAGAGCACGAGCTCGACCTCCTGGACGATCCGGCGCAGCCCTCGTGCAGCCGCCCGGAACTTCTCGATCCCTTTCGGGGTCAGTGGGCGGGCCGCGTCGTCCGGCCACCGACCCGGATCGGCGTGGTCGGCGTAGGCGTGGCGGACGAGATAGACCTTCGGTGTTCCGCTGTTGGGCACGGCGTCCTCCTCGACCGTCTCAGCCTAAGTGAGAGCGGGCATCATCCAGGTCGGATGAGAATCGTCCGAGCTGCTGGAGGAGTGATCACGAGAGCCGGCCCCGACGGCGAGCCCGAGATCCTCCTCGTCCACCGGCCGCGGTACGACGACTGGTCGCTACCCAAGGGAAAGGCCGAGCGGGGCGAGTCCGACGAGGACTGCGCGCTGCGCGAGGTCGAGGAGGAGACGAGCCTCGTCTGCGACCTCGGCCCCGAGGTGGCCGTCTCCGAGTACGAGGATTCAGCCGGACGCCCGAAGCGAGTGAGCTACTTCGAGCTGACGCCGCGGGACGGTGCGGAAGCGGTCCCGCGGAACGAAGTCGACGCCGTCCGCTGGGTGACACGAGAGGGCGCCCTGAAGCTGCTTACCTACGGGCGCGACCGAGACATCGTCGCGGCCCTGGAGGCGCTAACCCCGCGCTGAAGGTCAGCTCGCGGCAGGCTTCTCGGCGGCGGGCTTTTTCTTCGGCTTCGCTCCGTTGCCTCGCTGCTTCGCGAAGAACTCGAGCGCGGAGCGCGTCTTCGTCTGTTGCTTCGTGTCGAGGTCGATGCCGTGCGCGCTGAGGACAGCCCGCGTGCTGGCTGCGACGTCGAAGGCCTCCGACGGCTCGCACTTCGTCGAGAGCTCGAGGATGCGGGAACCGTCCGGGTAGAACCACAGCTCGGTCACCATCTTGCGGTCGAAGCCCTCGGGCGAGAATTTGAGCTTCAGCACGAAGAGCGGACCGAGGATCACGAGGTCGTCGAGCCCGATCCCCTCCGGAGCGTGCTCGGCGAAGAGCTCCTGCTGCTCCTTCGAGAAGAGCTTCCGCAGCGGCCGCTCGCCGCTCGCCGCCTTGCGGACGTCCCCCTCCGCGGGCATGCCCTTGAGCGACCCGGAGCAGACGTAGCCTTCGGGCGAGGCATCGAGCTCGACACCGAAGCTCGGCGAGCGCCGGAGGCTCTTCGGGAGCTCCGAGGGCACCACCGGCCGCAGCTTCACGACCGTGTCGTCGCCTTTCTTCTGGGAGCGCCGCGCCCTGACGACCAGCCCCTGACCGTCGAGCGCGAGATCGGGCGTCTCGAGGAAGAAGACCTGGCGGATCTGCGCCTGCAGCGGGTCGAGCCCCAGCGCTCGCACCGTCGTCAGCTGCGAGGGCTCGGGCACGGTCAGCTTCAGCTCGATGCTGTCGACGTCCTTGATCAGCGAGACGAGCTTCTGGAGCTCGTCGGGGTTCGCTGCGATTGCGCTCATGAGTCGTCCTTTCGCGGGGAACCATCCAGGATCGACTCGGCCCGGTAATCGGGCATCGTCCGATTCGGACGATCGAGCCCGCTTGCGGCGCCTACGCCGTCGGCGCAGGAACGGCGCTTGTGGCTTCTTCCTCCGCGCCGCCCTGGGCGATCCGGCGCCGACGAACGGCCTTCTGCAGTTCGGAGGCCGCGACAATCGTGAGCGCCGACAGGAGGCAGATGATCCACTCGCGACCCGTGAGGCTGACCGTGCCGAGGATCCGCTGGAAGACCTGGACCTCCGCGCCGAACAGGATCGCGATCGCCGAGAGCCCCGTCGCCTTCAGCAGCCTCCGGTCGGCGAGCGACTCGGAGCTGAAGATCGAGGCCAGATCGTCCTTGACGGCGAACGAGAGGAAGACGTTGGCGATCGCGAATGTCGTCATCCCCATCGTGCGGGCAACCGCGGTGTCGTGAGCGTCGTTCGCCCACCAGATCACCCCGAGAGTCGTGCCACCGAGGATCAAGCCCATTACCGCCAGCCAAGCCAGCAGGTTGCGGCTCAGGATCGGCTCCTTCTCGGGCCGCGGCTTGCGCTCCATCAGGCCGGGCGAGGCCTCGCCGTACCCGAGGCCGACCGCCTGGAAGACCTGCGTCGTGAAGTTCACCCACAGCGTCTGCAGCGGCACGAACGGCACGCCGCCCACGATGTTGAAGATGCTCGCGCCGAGGAACGTGACGATGAAGCCGATCAGCGCGGCCATCTGGAACTGGATGTACTTCTTCAGGTTGTCGTAGAGACCGCGGCCGATCTCGACCGCCTTGACGATCGTCGAGAAGTCGTCGTCGGTGAGGATCATCGCGGCGGCCTCCTTCGAGACCTCGGTCCCGGTGATGCCCATCGCGATGCCGATGTCGGACCGCTTCAGCGCCGGCGCGTCGTTGACGCCGTCCCCGGTCATCGCGACGACGTGGCCGCGGCGCTTGAGCGTGTCGACGAGCCGGACCTTGTCCTCGGGCGTGACGCGCGCGATCACGCCGATCTCGTCGATCTGGGCCAGCGCCTCGTCGTCGCTCATGGCAGCCCACTCGGCGCCGGTGATCGCCCGCCCTTCGATGCCGAGCTTCCCGGCGATCGCCGCTGCGGTGACCGCGTGGTCGCCGGTGATCATGCGCACCTGGATCCCGGCCGACTTCGCCTTGGCGATCGCGGCCTTCGCCTGCGGCCGCGGCGGATCGACGATTCCGACCAGCGCGAGCAGCGTGAGCCCGTCGACGAGCGGGAGCAGGTCCGCGTCCGGGTCGAACGTGCCGGGGTCGAAGTCCTTGCGCGCAGTCGCGAGCACACGCAGGCCCTGCTCGCCCAGCCGCGTGTTCTCCTCGAGGTACTTCGATGTGAACTCCTCGTTCGCCTCGACCGGCTGGAGGTCCGCGCCGAGCGCCGACGAGCTCCGCGCGAGCAGCTGGTCGGGGGCGCCCTTGACGAAGGCCCGGACGACCTCGTTGCCTTCCGCGTCCTGCATGCGGTGGAACGTCGCCATCAGCTTGTAGTCGGAGTCGAACGGAAGATCCGCCACGCGCGGGTACTTGGCCCTGGTCTCCGGGCCGTCGAGGCCGCCCTTCTCGGCCAGCACGACGAGGGCGCCCTCCGTCGGGTCGCCGATCAGCTCGCCGTCTGTCACGACCGCGTCCGAGGCCAGCAGCATTGGCAGCAGGAACTGCTCGAGCGGCACCTCGGGCTGCCCGCCGACGTGCTTGATCACCCCGTCCGTCGAATAGCCGTTCCCCGAGATCGAGTAGCGGCGGCCGACCGTCGCCAGCTCGACTGCGGTCATTTGATTGAGGGTCAACGTGCCGGTCTTGTCGGAGTTGATCGCCGAGGTCGAGCCGAGCGTCTCGGTCGAGCGGAGCCGCTTCACGATCGCGTTCGCCCGCGCCAGGATTTGCGTCCCCATCGACAGGATCGTGGTCACCACCGCGGGCAGGCCTGTCGGGATCGCCGAGACGGCGAAGGCGATCG
>VAXD01000069.1:0-318 GCA_005884155.1 Actinomycetota bacterium
GCTGGTCTTCGCCCGCCTCGGGATGCCAGAGGACGCCCAGCGTGAAGCGCCGCGAGGGGTCTTCCAGCGCTTCGAGCGTGCCGTCGTGCGCGCGCGCGGCCTCGCGCAGGCCTTCGCCGAGCCGGCCCAGGCCCTGGTGGTGGTGCGACTTCACCGGCGCGTGGTCGCCGAGCAGGGAGGCGAGGCGCGTCCCGGGCTCGAGCGTGACGTCGTGATCCGCGTAGGCGCCGGGCGTGTGCTTGTGCTCGTCGTGGCCGACGACCTCGGGCAGGTGCTGCACCAGGTCCCCGCCGAGCCCGACGTTCAGGATCTGGCTCC
>VAXD01000069.1:330-8605 GCA_005884155.1 Actinomycetota bacterium
TGGAGCAGCGCCATTTCGGCGCGGTCGCGCTCCTCGTGGACGCCTTTCGTCTGCGGATGCGGATCGTGCCCGTACATGCCGGGATCGAGGTCGGAGCCGCCGGAGAGGACGAGCCCGTCGAGGACGTCCAGCGTCTCCGCGAGCCCGTCGTCGCTCGGCGGAATCAACAGCGGACGGCCGCCCGCGTGCTCGACTGCACGCACGTAGTCCGCCGGCACGAGGGCAGACTCCTCTTCCCAGGCGCCATAGGTCGCCGTGGTGACGTAGGTGGTGATTCCGATGAGCGGCCGCATGCTTTCCGTCACGTAGGCTTGCACAAGGACCCGGGAAGAGGAGGGAAACATGGGATTGCGGATCGGCGACACGGCGCCGGATTTCGAGGCGCAGACGACAGAAGGGCCAATCAGCTTCCACGAGTGGATCGGCGACTCGTGGGCGGTGCTCTTCTCGCACCCGAAGGATTTCACGCCGGTGTGCACGACCGAGCTCGGCTACATGGCGAAGGTCAAGCCGGAGTTCGACAAGCGCAACGTCAAGATCATCGGTCTCTCGGTCGACTCGACCTCCGACCACGAGCTGTGGGCGAAGGACATCGAGGAGACGCAGGGCGAGGCTCCGAACTACCCGATCGCAGGCGACCCGGACTTCAGCATCTCGAAGGCCTTCGGGATGCTCCCCGCGGAGGTGTCGGGCGACCCGAAGCAGCGGACGCCCGCCGACAACCAGACCGTCCGCAACGTTTTCGTGATCGCCCCCGACAAGACGATCAAGCTGATCCTCGTCTACCCGATGACGACCGGGCGCAATTTCGACGAGGTGTTGCGGGTGATCGACTCGCTGCAGCTGACTGCGAAGCACAAGGTCGCGACGCCGGTCAACTGGAAGCAGGGAGAGGACGTGATCATCGCCGGGTCGGTCTCCGACGACGACGCGAAGGAGATCTTCGGCGAGTGGGATTCGCCGAAGCCTTACATTCGCATCGTCCCGCAGCCCGACAGCGATCTGGCCAAGGTCTGAAGCTCGTGGAGGCTCCGCGCTTAGCGCGGGGCCTCTGCGCAATTTGCACACTTGCGCCACAAAGGACACTTGACACCAAACGGTGTCCGACACCGGGGCTTGTCAAGAACCGGCGGGCGGTTTGGCGCGTATTCGTCACAGTCACCACACTGGAGGAGTGAAGAGATGAAGCGCGCACTGATGACGACGGCGGTCGCCCTGGTCGCGGTAGCCGCGGCGGGCTGCGGCAGTGGGTACGGCGGCTCGAAGAGCTCGAGCTCCCAACCGGCGAGCCGCTCAGGCTCAGGCGGCCATGTCAACGCGGCCGGCGTCCAGGCGAACAACCACGGTACGAAGACCGCGAGCGGCGAGACAAAGGTCGAGATGGACGACTACTACTTCAGCCCGACGCTCCTCAAGGGCAAGCCGGGTCAAAAGGTCACGCTCGAGCTCGAGAACGAAGGCTCGGTCGAGCACAGCTTCACGATCGACTCGCAGAGCATCGACAAAGTGATTGCCCCCGGCAAGGACGTGAAGGTGACAGTCACGATGCCGAAGTCGGGCTCCGTCTCCTTCTACTGCAAGTTCCACAAGTCCTCGGGCATGGCCGGCGCTCTCGTCACGTCGGGCAGCGGCGCTGCTCCGCCCACGACGACGTCAGGCGGCGGCGGGTACGGGGGCTACGGCAAGTAGGCCCGACCGCACCGCGCACCAGAATGCGGCCTGGTGCAGCGGCAGTTCATTCGCTTCCTGATCGTCGGCGCGGCAAACACGCTGATCAGCCTCGTCGTTTACCGCGCGCTGCTCGCGCTGGGCGTCTGGTACGTCGTCTCCGCGCCGATCGCCTGGGCCGCCGGGGTGGTCAACGGGTACGTCTGGAACCTCCGCTGGACGTTTGCCGGACGGGACACGCCACGGGCGCGGGTCCTCTACGCGCTGTTCGGCGCCGTTGGCGCCGTCGTCGCGAGCCTGCTCGTGCTCGCGTTCGTGCGCGGCGCCGGGCTGGGAAAGTTCGAGGCGTACCTGGCGGCGGTCCCGCTCGTGACCGTCTCGACGTTCCTCGCGAACCGCTACTGGACGTTCAGCGACCGCGGCTGAACGGCCGGGGGATAAGTTCACCCAAAATAAGTTCACCGAGCCGGGTGCGCTTTCGTCCCCCGCCTCCGCTGACCTTCGGCTTCCGCCTAGTGCCCTCAGAGACGGCTTCGACCTACTCGCGTCCCGTGCTCGGTGCAAGCGGCAACCTAGGGCTCCTCGACTCCGAGCGCAAGAGGTCCGAAAGAGCGATGTTCGGAAAGTGCGGACGAATTATTTTTCGAGCTCCTTCAGAAAGCCCCCGCCGCCGACCAGCCGAGCGGCGTTTCCGCCGGCCGCCTCCCGCAGCGCTCTGTCCGAGGTGACGAGCCAGGCGCCTGGGTGGCGGGGCACTTCGCGGATCAGCCAGTCGTCGGCGCTCTCGGCTCCTGTGCCGATGCCGCCGCTGGGTGCCTGGCCGTCGAAGACGAGCACCAACTCGTGGCCGTGCCGCTGCGCCCAGTCGACGCAGCGCCGGACGAGCTCGTCCTCGGGAACGTTCGGCCACTGCGAGCGGAGGACGTTCCGGGCGTCGACGAAGACCCTCGCCATCAGGCGGGGACGGCGACGGCATCCAGGGCCGAGCGCAGTGACGCAACGTAGCGCGCGAGCTTCTGTGGGCCGCCTTCGGCCGCGACGAGCGCCGCGGTGCCGACGACGATCCCGTCGGCCAGCTCGGCCGCCGCGCGCGCTTGCTCCGGCGTGGAGATGCCGAAACCGGCGTAGAGCGGCAGCCGCGTCGCCCGCCTGGCGCGCTCGACGAGGCCGGCCAGAGCGAGGGAGAGCGTCTCGCGAGCGCCGGTGGTTCCGGCGAGCGTGACGAGGTAGAGCCAGCCGTCGGTCTGCTCCGCGGCGAGCCGGACGCGCTCGTCGGTCGAGGTCGGCGCGACGAGCTGCACGCGGCGGAGCTCGGGCCGCTCCCCTGCCGGGAGATCGGCCACGATCAGGCTCGTCGCGCCCGCCGCGCGCGCGTCCGCGGCGAAGCGCTCCCAGCCATACGCCTCGAGCAGCGACGCGTAGGTCATCGGGACGAGCGGCGTCCCGGGCAGGCGAGCGCGCGTCTCGGCGAGCACCTCGAGGCACGCTCCCGTGCGCATGCCCTCGGCGAGAGCACGCTCGGCCGCGCGGCGGATGACGGGCCCGTCGGCCAGGGGGTCGGAAAATGGAAAGCCGAGCTCGACCAGGTCTGCGCCGGCATCGACCGCGGCCTCGGCGAGCTCGGGCAGCTCGCGCCCGGCCATCAGGTAGACGGCGAGCGCTTTCCTCATGCCTTCCTCAGGACGGCGAGGATGTGCTGCCCGGACGAGAGCGCCCCCGGCTCCGACGCGAGCTCGAGCTCGACTGTCCTCAGAAACTCGCGCAGCTCCGGTTCCTCGGGCTGCTCGGCCGAGAGCAGGCCGGCCGCGGAGGCCGCGACGATCTCGCCGTGGCGCGTGAGCATGGCCTCGAGCTCGCTCCAGCGGAAGAGCTTCATCGCCAGGTGGCCGTAATCGGGCTCCTCGGCGAGCAGTCCGGTGCGGACGATCTCCTCCTGCTTTGGGACGCCGTCGCGGCGGGCGAGATCGAGCAGGATCGGCAGGAAGTGCAGGACCGTCCCGACGACCGACATCACGGACAGCAGCACGTGGCCGCCCGGCCTGGTGACGCGCACGAGCTCGGCAAGGCCGTCCTCCGCCTGGTCGACGACGTAGCTGAGCGGGCCGCCGAAGCAAACGGTCGCGTCGAAGGAGCCGTCCTCCCAGCGCGAGAGGTCGAGCACGTCGGCGACCGTGCGCTCGACGATCCGTTCCGCGAGCCCCTCGGCCGCGACGCGCTCGCGGTTCAGCTCGAGCTGGCCCGGGGAAAGGTCGGCAACCGTGATCTCGGCGCCGATCCGCGCAAGCTCGATCGTGAAACGCCCAGGTCCGGCGCCGACGTCGAGCACCCGGTCGCCCGCATGGACGAACCGGCGCAGGTGCTCGAGATGGACGTCGAGGCTGGGCCCGGGCGTTCGGCCCTCGTCGAAGCGCGTCCACTCGCGCTCGCCGTATTCGTCGTAGAAGGAGGCGGCGCGCTCGGGATCCCAGCCGAGCGTCACAGGCGCTTGAGCAGCGCCTTCTCGATCTTCGCGACCAACGTGTAGGCCGGATCGAAGACGTTGCCGACGTCGTAGCGAATGAATTGGCCGGCCAGCGCCGAGCCGGCACGGTAGTCGAGGCCGTAGTCCTCTTGCAGCAGCTTCAGGAGCTCCGTTGTCGCGTGCTGGACGGCCTGGTCGAGCGGTCGCGCGTTGCCGACCGCCATCACGTACGTGTCGTCCTCGGCGCGCGGCCAGCCGATCGTCTTGTCCTTCAGCAGCTCGAGGGAAAACTCGACGTCCATCGAGACCTCGATCCCGGTGCCGACGATCTCGCCGTCGCCCTGGATGGCGTGCCCGTCGCCGAGGTGGAACAAGCCGCCCTCGGCGAAGACCGGGAAGTCGACCTTGACACCTTCGCGGAAGCCGCGGTAGTCCATGTTGCCGCCGTGCTCGCCGGACGTCGCACACGAGATCGCCTGACCGCGCGGAGGCGCGACGCCGAAGCAGCCGAGCATCGGGTCGAGCGGCAGCTCGCCGAGAGACTCGAGGCCCTTGGGTGGGTCTTCGAGGCGCGCCGTCCCGCGTTCGAGGTCGAGCACCCACCAATCCTCGCCGGTACGCTCGCCCAGCTCCCGGACGAAGTACGGGTCGACGACGTTCGGCGCGACGAGCGCGCCGCTGACGCCGCGCGTGCGGTTCGGGCGGATCCTGCTGAAGTGGACACGAAGCGTGTCGCCCGGCTCCGCGCCGACCACGTAGAACGGCCCTGTCTGCGGGTTGCCGCCTTCGGTGATGTCGTTCCCGTCCAGGTCGTATCCGCCCGAGTCGACCGTCCAGGTGCGGATCACGTCGCCGCTGCGGATGCGCAGGACGGGCTCGTGCCAGCCGATCGTCGTATGGAAGTGCGCCGGCTCGAACGTGTGCAGCGTCGTTTTCATCTGGCGAGCACCTCCGCCAGGTCCTTGTCGCCGCGGCCCGAGAGGCAGAGGAGGACGAGCTCCTCGTCGAGCTCGGCCACGCGGGCGAGCGCGTGCGCGGGCTCGAGCGCGGGAACGATGCCCTCGGTGCTCGCGAGCCGGCGGAAGGCCGCAAGGGCCTCCTCGTCCGTCGCCGAGACGTACTCGGCGCGGCCTGCGTCTCTGAGCGCCGCGTGCTCCGGGCCAGAACCGGGGTAGTCGAGCCCCGCGGAGATCGACTCGGCGTCGAGCACCTGGCCGTCCTCATCGGCGAGCACGGACGAGCGCGAGCCGTGCAGGACAGCGGTGCGGCCGGTGCCGAGGCTCGCCGCTCCGCTGGCCTCGACACCGACGAGGCGCACGGGGTCGGCGAGGAAGCCGGTGAAGAGGCCGATCGCGTTCGAGCCGCCGCCGACGCACGCGACGGCGACTTCCGGCAGCAGGCCGTCTGCCTCGATGATCTGCTCCCGCGCCTCTCGCCCGATCACGGCCTGCAACTCTCGCACGATCTCGGGGTACGGCTGCGGGCCGACGCACGAGCCGATCAGGTAATGGGTCGTCTCGACCGAGCCGATCCAGTCGCGGATCGCCTCGCTCGTCGCCTCCTTGAGCGTCTGCGTGCCGAACTCGACCGGCCGGACTTCGGCTCCGAGCAGGCCCATTCGCTCGACGTTCGGCCGCTGGCGGCGCATGTCCTCGGCGCCCATGTAGACGACGCACTCGAGCCCGAAGCGCGCGCAGACGGTCGCGGTCGCGACGCCGTGCTGGCCGGCGCCGGTCTCCGCGACGATCCGACGCTTGCCGAGTCGCTGCGCCAGCAGCGCCTGGCCGAGCGCGTTGTTGAGCTTGTGTGCGCCAGTGTGGAGCAGGTCCTCGCGCTTGAGGTAGAGCCGCTTGCCCGGCGCGAAGCGCTCCGCGAGCGTGAGCGGCGTCGGCCGGCCCGCGTACGTCCGTCCGAGCCGGTCGAGCTCTTGGTGGAAGGCCGGGTCCTCTTGCGCCTCGCGCCAGCCGGCCTCGAGCTCGTCGAGCGCCGGAATCAGCGTCTCCGGGACGAATCGGCCGCCGTACTGGCCATACGTCAGCTGCACCGTGTCCCGCTCCCAGCGCCGGCAAAGCCGGCGCTTCCGCTCTCGCGCGGCTCCGTCGAGCCTACGCCGCGGACTTCCTCCACATACGCGCGCACACGCCCGTGATCCTTGATCCCTGGCGCGGTCTCGAGACTCGAGCTCGCGTCCACGGCCCAGGGCTGGACGTGCTCGATCGCCTCGGCGACGTTCTCGGGCGAGAGGCCGCCGGCGAGGACGATTCTGCCCTCGGCCTCGCGGGCCCGCTGGAGATGCCCCGGATCGGCCTCGTTCCAGGCGCGATCGACGACGCGCGCCACAACTCGGCCGTCGCGGAGCAGGACGCCGTCCTTTCCCCGGTGACCGTTCTCGCGCGGGTAGAGCTGGACTAGATCGGCGTTGTTGTCGGTGACTTCGCCGACGTGGACCGCGACTGAGAGCATCGTGTCCGGCACGGGGAGCACGCCTGGGGCGCGGCGCGGCGTCTCGCGCGCGAGTATGAAGCCGGCGAGGTCGGCGCCGGCCTCGGCGGCGGCGGCGACGTCCTCCTCGCGCGTCAGGCCGCAGACCTTGACGAGCGGGCGTGAGACTAGCTCGGCGAGCTTTGCCGCCGGATCCGGAGCGCGCATCAAGGCGGAGCCGACGAGAACGGCGTCCGCGCCGGCGAGCTCGGCCTCCGCGCCTTGTGCGCGCGAAGAGATACCGCTCTCGGCGACGACCACGCGGTCGTGCGGCGCCTGCTCGACAAGGGCGAGCTGGGCGTCGCGATCGATCTCGAACGTCGAGAGATCGCGGGCGTTGATCCCGATGATCTCCGCGCCGAGCTCGACCGCGCGCTGCAACTCCGCGGAATCGTGCGCCTCCACCAGCGCATCCAGGCCGAGCTCTGCTCCGGCATCGAGCAGCCCGCGCATCCGCTCGTCGTCGAGGTCGCGCAGGAGGAGCAGCACCGCGTTTGCGCCGAGCTGCCGCAGCCCCTGGAGCTCCGCCGGCTCGCTCGAACTCGGCCGCCAGCCGCGAGGGATTCGCGCCGGGGCGGAGGTCGCCGGCGGACGGTGAGCGTCGCTTGACCTCCGCGATCGCGGCCAGGCCAGGCCCGGCGAGCGCGTCGCGGAAGCTCATACAACCGCCTCCTCGGCCTGCGTGAACGCAATCAGCTCCTCGAGCCGCTCGCCTGCGGCGCCGGAGTCGACCGCATCGCGGGCGTAGCCGAGGCCGTCGGCGAGGTCGCGAGCCTGCCCTGCCGCGGCGATCGCTCCCGCTGCGTTGAGCAGGACGGCCGAGCGCCGTCCGCCGTTCTGGCCCGAAAAGATCGCGCGGATCGCCTCTGCGTTCTCGGCAGGCGAGCCACCGCGCAGCTCGTCCTGCGCGCAACGCGGCACGCCGAGCTCGAGCGGGTCGATCTCGCGCTCGTGGACGTTGCCGTCACGCACCTCGCAGACGAGGTTCGGGCCGGCCGGCGAGAGCTCGTCGATCCCGCCCGCGCCGTGGACGACGAACGCGCGCCGCGCCCCGAGCTGCGCGAGCACCTCCGCGATCGTGCGCACGAGCGAGGGCGCGTACACGCCAACCACCTGAGCGCGTGCGCCTGCGGGATTCGTCAGAGGCCCGAGCACGTTGAAGACCGTCCGTGCGGCGAGCTCGCGCCGGACCGGTGCCGCGTGGCGCATCGCCGGGTGATGCGTCGGAGCGAACAGGAAGCCGAAGCCGAGCTCGTCGATCGAGCGTTCGATCCGCGCCGGCGGAAGCTCGAGCCGGAAGCCGAGCGCCTCGAGCACGTCTGCCGACCCGGATGCGGACGAGACCGCGCGGTTGCCGTGCTTCGCGACACCCGCACCCGCGGCCGCCGCGACCAGGGCCGCCGCGGTCGAGATGTTGATCGTCCTTGCGCCGTCGCCGCCGGTGCCGGCGGTGTCGACCAGGTCGTCCCGCGCCGGCTTGACCGCGAGCACATGCGCGCGCATCGCTTCCGCGCAGCCGGCGATCTCGTCCACGGTCTCGCCCTTCAAGCGCAGCGCGACGAGCAAGCCGCCGATCTGCGCCGGGGTCGCGTCGCCGACCATCACCTCGTTCATCACCGAACGGGCCTCGTCGCGCGAGAGGTCGTGTCCGTCGAGCAGCCGGCC
>VAXD01000070.1:0-1166 GCA_005884155.1 Actinomycetota bacterium
GGACGCCGTCGTAGCGGGCGAGATTCGACGAGGCCTCCGAGGGCGCGATCAGGTAGTAGCAGGGCAGGCCGTACTCGACCGAGCGCGGTAGGCGGCACTCGCCGATCTCCGCGCCGAGGTCGCGCGCCAGCCCGAGCGTCTTCTCGACCTGCTCGGTGACCCCGGGCTCGATCCCCTCGGCCTCGTTCAGCTCCTTCGGGACGCCGATGCGCAGACCCTTCAGGTCCTCCGCCTCTGGCAGCTCGACCTGCTCCGAGAGCTCGACGGTTGTCGTGTCGCACGGATCGCGGCCGGCGATGATCTGGTAGAGGCGCGCGCAATCGCGGACGGTCTTGGTGATCGGGCCGATCTGGTCGAGGCTGGACGCGAACGCGACGATCCCGTAGCGCGAGACGGTTCCGTACGTCGGTCGCAGGCCGACGACGCCGCAAAGCGCGGCCGGCTGCTTGATCGAGCCGCCGGTGTCGGAGCCGAGCGCCCACGGGGCCAGACCCGCAGCGACGGCCGCGGTCGAGCCGCCCGAGGAGCCGCCGGGAACGCGCGAGGGATCCCACGGGTTGCGGCTCGGCCCGTACGCCGAGTTCTCGGTCGACGAGCCCAAGCGCCGGATCATGCTCGGCACGTACGCCCTCTCCGCCGGTTACTACGAGGCGTTCTACGGCCAGGCGCAAAAGGTGCGGACGATGATTCGCGAGGAGCACGCCGCTGCTTTCGAGCAGTTCGACGTCCTCGTCAGCCCAACCTCGCCGACAGTCGCCTTCGAGCTCGGCGCACGCACCGAGAACCCGCTCGCGATGTACGCGGCCGACCTGCTGACGATCCCGTCGAACCTCGCCGGCCTGCCCGGGCTGTCGATTCCGTGCGGGCTCTCAGCGGGGTTGCCGGTCGGGTTGCAGCTGATCGGGCGCCAATTTTCCGAGAACCTGCTCTTCCGTGCGGGCCACGCGCTCGAGCGGGCGCTCGCGTTCGACTACGTCCCGGAGAGGTACCGGTGAGCTGGGAACCGGTCATCGGGCTCGAGATCCACGTCCACCTCAAAACGCGCACGAAGATGTTCTGCCGTTGCCCCGTCGCCTATTTCGAGCCGCCGAACTCGCAGACGTGCCCCGTTTGCCTTGCCCTGCCGGGCTCGCTGCCGGTGCCGAACCGCAAGGCGGTCGAGCTGA
>VAXD01000070.1:1178-4102 GCA_005884155.1 Actinomycetota bacterium
GCGCCGCGCGCTGTCTTCCACCGCAAGAACTACTTCTATCCGGACAATCCGAAGGGCTACCAGATCTCGCAGTACGACCAGCCGCTCTGCATTGACGGATCGGTGCCGCTGCCCGGCGTGGATGGCGACATCGAGATCGGGATCGTGCGCGCCCACCTCGAGGAGGATGCTGCGAAGACCATCCACGTCGGCGGAGCAGAGGGCCGGATCCACGGCTCCGAGAGCTCGCTCGTCGACTTCAACCGCGCGGGGACGCCGCTCGTCGAGATCGTGACCGCGCCGGACCTGCGTTCGGCCGAGGACGCGAAGCGGTTCCTGCAGATCCTTCGGCAGACGGTCGTCGAGCTCGGTCTGTCCGACGCGGAGATGGAGAAGGGGTCGCTCCGCTTCGACGTCAACGTGTCGGTGCGTGAGGCCGGGGAGGAAGCCTTTCGCACGCGTACCGAGCTGAAGAACATGAACTCGTTCAACTTCGCCGCGAAGGGGATCGAGCGCGAGATACGCCGGCAGATCGAGATCTACGAGTCGGGAGGGACGGTCGAGCAGGAGACGCTGCACTTCGATCCCGGCAACGAGTCGGCGCCGCCGCTGCGCTCGAAGGAGGAGGCGCAGGACTACCGCTACTTCCCGGAGCCCGACCTGGTGCCGCTCGAGCCGGATCGCGACCTGGTCGAGCGCCTGGGCGCTGAGTTGCCGGATCCGCCCTGGGCGCGAATCGAGCGGCTGCGCGAGGAGATCGGATTCGTGCTCGCCGAGGGGCTGGTCACGAGCGGCCGGGACGACCTCTACGCGAGGACGCCCGGCGAGCGCGAGGCTGTGGCGAACGTGGTGATGAACGAGCTCGCCGCGGCGGGCGTCGATCCGGCTGCGGTGAACGGGGAGGAGCTCGGCAAGGTGATCGCGCGCCGCTCGGAGATCCCGCGCGCGGCGTTCACTGACGCGCTGGCGGCGAGCGGCTCGGACGGATTTTCCGCGGAGCAGTACCTCGGCGAGACGGCGATCGCGGATGTGGGCGAGCTCGACCCGGTGATCGACCGGATCCTGAGCGAGAACGAGGCGCAGGTCGCCGCCTACCGAGGCGGCAAGGACGGCCTGCTTGGGTATTTCGTCGGCCAGGTGATGAAGGAGACCGGGGGAAAGGCCAGCCCGCAGGTCGTGAACGAACGCCTGCGCGAGAAGCTCAAGGCCTGACGCCGCGGCGCCGGACCAGCCGAACGCGCGGGACCCATGCCTAACCCCCAACCACCCAAGGGGAGAACTCGAGGGTAACTAGTAAGAACGAACGCGTTGTGGCGCAGGGTGAAAGTTGATTCTTGGCCCGAACTAGGATGAGGCTCAAGCCGAGCGGACTCCCGTCCGAAACAAGAGGAGTCATGCGCACCTGCGGCCCCAGGTTCGCGGCGCTCTTTGTAGTCCTCGCCGCGCTCTCGTTCGCCTCGCCTGCACTCGGCGCTGGCAACGCCGATACCGCTGCCCTCCAGGTGGCGCTGCGGGCGCGCGGTCTTTACACCGGCAGCGTCGACGGCCAGAGCAGCCCGGCGACGACCCGCGCCGTGAAGCGCTTCCAATGGCGCGCCGGCCTGCCGGCCGACGGGGTCGTCGGCCCGGCAACCCGCAAGGCGCTCGGGCGCTACGGCCGACACGTTCTCGGCAGCCGCCCGCTCAGGCGCGGGGCCGCGGGCTGGGACGTCGCCTCCCTTCAGTTCCTGCTCGCGTGGCACGGTTTTCCTTCCGCGACAATCGACGGCGGGCTCGGCATCCACACCGAGCTCGCGCTGCGCCGGTTCCAGCGTTGGTCCGGCCTCAAGCCCGACGGCGTTGCCAGCGCGTCGACGATCGCCGCCCTCAGACTGCCGCCGGCCATTTGTCCGATCGCACTCGCGTGGCCGCTGGTCGGTCCACTCGGAGACCCGTTCGGGCCGCGTGGCAACCGCTTCCATGCGGGGATCGACATCGTCGCCGCCGCAGGCACCCCGGTCGCCGCCGCAGCACCCGGGCGCGTCAGCTTCGCCGGCTTCGCACCGGGCGGCTGGGGCAACCTTGTCGTGCTCACGAGCGCGAACCACGTCCAGACGCTGTATGCGCACCTCTCGGTGATCAAGATCAAACGGGGCCAGAACGTCTCGACCGGCACCCGACTCGGCCTCGTCGGCACGACGGGCGACGCGACCGGCCCGCACCTCCACTTCGAGGTCCGACTCCGCGGAGCCGCCGTCGACCCACTTTCCGCACTGCCGTAGCGACAGGCTCAGCTAGTACTCTCGGTGCGTGGCCGAGAAGCGCTACCTGATGACCCCTGGGCCGACGCCTGCGCCGCCCGAGGTGCTCGCGGCGATCGCGCAGCCGGTGATCCATCACCGCGGCCCCGACTTTCGCAAGCTCTACTCCGACTGCCTCGGCCGCCTGCGCGAGGTCTTCCGCACGGAGTCCGAGGTGCTCCTCTTCGGCGGCTCCGGGACCGGCGCGATGGAGTCGGCGGTCGCCAACCTCTGCTCGCCGGGCGAGCCGGTGCTCGTCGTCTCGGCCGGCTATTTCGGGGAGCGCTGGGCCGGCCTCGCAAACGCCTACGGAGCGGACGTCGACCACCTCCGCTATGCGTGGGGCGAGATTCCCTCGCCCGCAGATGTGAGCGCGCGGCTACGCGAGCGCGACGCCACGGCTGTCTTCCTCACGCACTCCGAAACCTCGACCGGCGTCGTCGCCGACCTGCAGCCGTTCGCCGCCGCCGCGCGCGAGGCCCATGCGCTGAGCATCGTGGACGCGGTCTCGAGCCTCGGCGCCGTCCCGCTGGAGACGGACGCCTGGGAGATAGACGTGGTCGCCACCGGCGCGCAAAAAGCCCTGATGACGCCCCCCGGGCTTGCGATGGTTTCGGCCTCGCACGCCGCCTGGGAAAGGAGCGCCTCCGCCACCTCGCCGCGGTT